>NZ_JBPZHA010000011.1:0-193561 GCF_051857515.1 Hydrogenophaga sedimenti | reverse complement strand
GAACAACGCCAACCCGACGGTGCAGCAGCTCGCTCCTGGCGAGACGCTGGCCGAGACGTACACGTACGTGCTGACGGACAAGGACGGTGACACCTCGACGGCCACGCTGACGATCACCATCACGGGCACGGACGACTTCCCGTCGGCCACGCCCAACACCAACAGCATCAACGAAGGTGCGGCGCAGGTTTCTGGCAACGTCAAGACCGATGGCACGGCCGACACCAACGGTGACGGCACCCCGGCGCAGAACACGACGGCCCTGACCGGCTCGGGCACGGGCAGCTACGGCACGGTGAGTCTGAACGCGGACGGGACGTACACGTACCAGCTGGACAACACCAACACGACGGTCAACCAGTTGCTGCCGGGCCAGACGCTGCAGGAGACCTACACCTACCGCCTGACGGACGAAGACGGTGACACCTCGACGGCCACGCTGACGATCACGATCGTGGGCACGGACAACGTGCCGATCGCGGTGGACGACACCAACACGATCGCCGAGGACACCCCGACGGTCAACGGCAACGTCAAGCTCAACGACACCAACGGTGACGGATCGCCAGTGCAGAACACGGTGGCCATCAGCGGCTCGCCCACGGGCAACTTCGGCACGGTGAGCCTGAACCCGGACGGCACCTACACCTACACGCTGAACAACGCCAACCCGACGGTGCAGCAGCTCGCTCCTGGCGAGACGCTGGCCGAGACGTACACGTACGTGCTCACGGACGGAGCGGGTGAGACGGAGTCGGCGACGCTGACGATCACGATCACGGGCACGGACGATCTGCCGGTGGCGGTCAATGACACGGCCACGATCGGGGAAGAGACGCCCACGGTCACGGGCGGTGTCAAGACCAACGACACCAATGGTGACGGCACCCCGGCGCAGAACACGACGGCGCTGAGCGGTTCGCCCACGGGCAGCTACGGCACGGTGAGTCTGAACCCGGACGGCACGTACACGTACACGCTGAACAACGCCAACCCGACGGTGCAGCAACTCGCCCCTGGCGAGACGCTGGCCGAGACGTACACGTACGTGCTCACGGACAAGGACGGCGACACCTCGACGGCGACGCTGACCATCACCATTACCGGGTCGGAAGACCTGCCGGTGGCGGTGAACGACACGGCCACGATCGGGGAAGAGACGCCCACGGTCAACGGCAGTGTCAAGACCAACGACACCAACGGTGACGGCACGCCGGTGCAGAACACCGTGGCGCTGCAAGGCTCCCCGACAGGCGGTTTCGGCACGGTGACGCTCAATGCCGATGGCACCTACAGCTACGCGCTCAACAACGCCGACCCGGCGGTGCAAGCGCTGGGCGTCGGCGAGACGCTGTCTGACACGTTCACCTATGTGCTGACGGACAAGGATGGTGACACCTCGACGGCCACGCTGACGGTCACCATCACCGGTACCAACGACCTGCCGGATGCCCGCAACGACGTCAAGACGACGTCGCAGGACATCAACGTGAGCGGCAACCTGATCACCGACAACACCGGCGACGGCGTCGACTCCGATGTGGACGGCGACACGCTGACGGTCAGCGGCTTCACGGTGGGGGGGACCCCCGGTTCCGTGGGCACGCCGCTCAACATTCCTGGTGTGGGTCAGCTCACCATCAACCCGAACGGCAGCTACACCTTCGATCCTGTGCCTGACTTCGTGGGCGACATTCCCACCGTGGTCTACACGATCTCCGACGGGCATGGCGGCACCGACTCGGCGACGCTGACGATCACCGTCGATCCGGTGAGCCTGACACCGTCCGTGGTGGACGATGGCGCGACCACGCCGGAAGGCACCCCGGTCACCATCGATGTGCTCAACAACGACGACCCGGGCAGCGAAGGACCGCTGACCATCACCGAAGTCAACGGACAGCCGATCGTCGTGGGTACGCCGGTTTCACTGACCGACCCGGTGACGGGCCTGCCGATCGGCGAGGTCAGCCTCAACAACGGCGGAACGCCGCTGGATCCGACCGACGACGTGCTGGTGTTCACGCCGGTGCCGGGCTTCACCGGTCCGGTGGACTTCACCTACACCGTGGAAGACCAGCTGGGCAATCCGCTGGACGGCACGGTGACCGTGGACGTGACACCGGTCAACGATCCTCCCGTGGCGACGAACGACTCGACCGTCACGCCGGCGGGCTCGCCTGTGACCGTGAATGTGGTGGGCAACGACAGCGATCCGGATGGCGATCCCCTCACCATCTCGGCGGTGGATGGTCAACCGATCACCGAAGGTGGTGCGCCGATTCCGGTGAATCACGGCACGGTGGCGCTGGTGGGCGGCCAACTGGTGTTCACACCGGAAACCGGTTACACGGGCCCCGCCGATTTCGACTACACGGTACGGGACCCGAGCGGCGAAACCGCTTCGGCCACGGTGACGGTCACGATTGGCGTGCCCAACCAGCCCCCGGTGGCGCAAAACGACACCAATGCCACCAGCGAAGACACCCCGTTGTCGGTGACGCCGGCCAATGGCGTGATCCAGAACGCAGGTGGCCTGGACAGCGATCCCAACGGTGACTCCCTGTCGGTCAGCGCCGTCGATGGCGCTGCGGGCGACGTGGGCCAGCCGGTGCTGGGAACCTATGGCACGCTGGTTCTCAACCAGGACGGCAGCTACAGCTACACGCCGACTTCCGGCGCCCAGGCACTCCAGCAGGGCGAGACGGCCGCCGACGTGTTCACCTACACGATCAGCGATCCAAGCGGTGCCACGGCAACGGCGACCCTGACCATCACGATCACCGGTGTCAACGATGCGCCGGTGGCCGAAGACAACAGCGTCATCACCCTGCCCAACACGCCGGTGAGCGGCAATCTGCTGACCGACGACGGCAACGGAACCACACCGGGCGGCGTGGACCGCGATCCCGACGGCGACCTGCTGACGGTGGACGGCTTCACCGTGGGTGGCGTTCCGGGCAGCGTTGGTGTGACCATGACCATCCCGAACGTGGGTGACCTGACCATCGGCGCCGACGGCTCCTACACCTTCGTTCCGGTTGCCGGCTTCGAAGGCCCGGTGCCGCCGATCGTCTACACCATCAGCGATCCGAGCGGAGCGACCGATACCGCGACGCTCAACATCCTGGTGGACGCGGTCAATGACCCGCCTGTGGCCCAGGACGACCGCGTGACGGGTCAGGAAGACCAGCCGGTCACGTTCAATCCGTTGACCAACGACAGCGATCCGGAAAGCGAGCCGCTGACGATCACCGAAATCAACGGCCAGCCGATCGTGCCGGGCACACCGGTGGACATCACCGATCCGGCCACCGGAGACGTGATCGGTCAACTGGTCCTGAACCCGAACGGCACCCTGACGTTCACGCCAGAGCCGGACTTCAACACCACCACGCCGATCCCGATCCACTACACGATCAGCGATCCGCATGGTGCGACCTCGTCGGCCACCATCGGGCTGGTGATCAACCCGGTCAATGACGCGCCGGTGGCCACGGACAACGGTCCTGTGCCGGTGGCGCCTGGCGCACCGGTGTCGGGCAACGTGCTGACCGACAACAGCGGCAGCGGCGTCGACAGCGATGTGGACGGCGACCCGCTGACCGTCACCGGGTTCACGCTGGACACCAATGGCGACGGAACGCCCGAGAGCTTCGTGGCAGGTCAGACGGCCACCATCACCGACAGCACCGGCCAACCGGTCGGCACGCTGGTGATCGGCCCGAACGGCAGCTTCACCTTCACGCCTGCACAGGGCTACGAGGGTCCGGTGCCGAGCGCGACCTACACCATCAGCGATGGCCATGGCGGTACCGACTCGGCCGTGCTGAGTTTCGGCGACGTGCCGAACCAGCCGCCGGTCGCGGTCGACGACGGCCCGACCCCGACCTCGGTGAACACCCCGGTGACGGGCAACGTGCTCACCAACGACTCGGACCCGAACGGCGATCCGCTGACGGTCACCGGTTTCACCGTGACGGGCGTGCCTGGCACGTTCAATCCGGGCGATACCGCGACCATCCCGGGCGTCGGTACGCTGGTGATCAATCCGGACGGCAGCTTCACGTTCACCCCGGTGACTGGCTACACGGGCCCCATCCCGAGTGCCACCTACATCGTCACCGACGGCACATCGACCAGCACCGCCGTGCTGTCGTTCGCGGCGATCCCGGCTCCGCCGGCGCCTCCGGCGGCTCCTGCGCCCGCTCCGGCTCCCGCGCCTGCACCGGCGGCCCCCGTGGACGAAACGCGGCCGACCTGGCCAGCGCCGACTCCGGCAGCACCGGCTCCCGTCAGCCCGCCGCCGCCGGAGCCGGCCGCTCTGCACGTGCTGTATGCCGTTGCCGATGCGCACAACGTCAGCGATCTGACCAGCTCGCCGCTGGGCATCGTGCAAGGTGGTGCACCGCTGATGGGCGAAGCCCAGTCCCAGCTGCCCGATAGCCTGCTGTTCGCCAACAACTCGCACGGCGAGCACATCGGTCTGATCAAGGAGCGTGCGTTCGGCCAGGTGCAGGAAGTGCGTCCGGACCTGTACGTGCAACTGGCGGTCCGCCACCAGCAGATCACGACCGATCCGAGCCTGTGGGTCCAGCACGCGGTGCGTTCGTCGCAGCTGGAATCGCAGCTGCGTGGCGCCAGCCTGGAAGCCAGCAACTCGGCCACGGCGGGTTACAGCAGCCTGATGGATCCGTTCGCGCTGGGTACGCCCCAGCCGGAAGGTTCTCCTGTCAAGGTGGCCGACGCCGGTACCGACCAGACCCGCCAGGAAACGGTGGCCAAGGTCGCACCGGAGCCGGTCGCGAAACCGGAAGTGGTGAAGGCCGTGAGCCACGCACCCGAGAAGGTGGTGGACAAGCCCCGTGCCGCCGCAGGATTGCGCAACCAGCTCCAGCATTTTGCGAAGGACCGCGCGTCCAGCGCTCGCCCCATTACCCGTTCCACTGTCAACAGCTGAACAACATTCTGAAAGAGGACCTCAAGATGAGCACACAAAAAACGACCTTCTCCGGCGCTGTTCAACTGTTGCCGCGCACCCTGGTGGCGCTGGCGGTCACGGCGGCGGTGGCGGGTTGCTCGGTCACGCCCAAGGCCATCACGGCCGACGAGGTGCGTGACCGGGTCAAGTCCGACACCGCCAAGATGTATGTCGATCAGGCGCCCATCAGCGCGCCGATCACCATGGAAGAGGCCGTGGCCCGGGCCCTGAAGTACAACCTGGACTACCGTCTCAAGAAGATGGAATCGGCACTGGCACTGGGCCTGACCGATTACGCCAGCTACGACATGCTGCCGCAGATGGTCGCTTCTGCCGGTTACCGCCACCGCAACAACGATTCGGGCGGCGTCAGCGTCGGCATCCTCGACGGCGAAATGTCGGAGCGCCCGACCACGTCGGACGAGCGCAGCCGCACGCTGCGTGGCATCGAGTTCTCCTGGAACGTGCTGGACTTCGGTGTCTCGTACTACCGTGCCCGCCAGCAGGGTGACCAGTTCCTGATCGCCGAAGAGCGCCGCCGCAAGGTGGTGCAGAACCTGCTGCAGGACGTGCGTGCCGCCTACTGGCGCGCCCTGGGTGCCCAGCGCCTGAACGCGCAAGCCGACGACATCCTGCAACGCGCCTCGCTGGCCATGAGCCGTTCGCGCGAAGCCGAAACCCAGAAGATCATCCCGCCGGGCCTGGCCCTGGCCTATCAGCGCGCCCTGCTGGACGCCACCACGCTGCTGAACCAGCGCCGCCAGGACCTCGAGTTCGCCAAGCGCGAACTGGCCGCCCTGATGAACGTGCCGCCGGGTGCCGACTTCAAGGTCGCCGAAGCCAACGAAACCGCGTTGCCCGGTGTGCCGCGCGATGTGACCAAGCTGGAAGAAATGGCTCTGCTGCAGCGCCCTGAACTGCGCGAGGAAGACTTCCGCAAGCGCATCACGGCCGATGAAGCCCGCAAGCAGATCCTGGGCGTGCTGCCCGGCATCACCCTCAACTACGGCCGCAAGTACGACTCCAACGTCTTCACCTACAACAACAACTGGTCCGAAGGCGGCGTGAGCCTGGCCTGGAACCTGATGCGCCTGGTGTCCCTGCCGGCCCTGCGCGATGCCCAGAAGTACCAGGAAGCCACCGACGAAGCCCGTCGCATGGCCCTGTCGATGGCCATCCTGACGCAGACCCGCGTGAGCGCCGAGCGCTACAAGATGGCGCTGGAGGACTTCCGCCTGGCCGATCAGGCCGCCCAGGTCGACACCCGTCTGGCCGCCTTCACCAAGGCCTCGGTCACCGCCAAGCTCGACAGCGAACTCGAAGCCATCCGCACCCAGGCCCGTGCCGTGCTGGGCCAGTACCAGCGCGCCAACGCGTATGCGAACGCCCACATCGCCTTCGGCCGCCTGTACAACACGCTGGGCTTCGACCCGATCGCCGACGACTTCGACGGCAACGACCTGGGCAAGCTGACCGAGCGCGTCAAGGGTCACCTGCAAGCCACCGAGAAGGACGCCTTCGCCCTGACGTCGAACCTGTTCGGCCGCGCCGCGACGGTGAACGTCAATCTGGCCGGCATCCAGGACCCGGTGCAACAGGTGCGCATGAAGGCGCTGGTCACCGAACTGCTGGGTCGCCACCACATCGCCACCGACGCCAAGGACGGCGTGCCGCTCAAGTTGGAGTTCGCTTCGGCCGAAAACAACGGTGTGGAAAAGGCCTCCTGGACGGTCAAACTGACCGATGAGTCGGGCAAGCCCCAGCAGGCCCGCTTTGCGACTACCATCCCGGCCAACGCCCGTTCGTCGGTCTACGAGTCCAGCCTGATGGCTGCACTCAATGCCAATCTTGGCGACATCAAATCCTGGCTGAATGTTGACTGATCTTTCTCTCCATCGTCCCCTGCGCGCCGCCGGCGCTGCACTGTTCCTCGGTGCGTGTGCCCTGAGCGCTTCTGCGCAGACTGGTCCTGCGGCAGCACCGGCCAAGGCGCCTGCGCCGGTCGTGGCTCCGAAGCCGGCCGTTGCGGCCCCGGCCGCTGCGGCGAGCGAGTCGGTGCGCGTGCTGGTGCTGCCGGCCGGTGAAACCGTGCTGGCCAGCCCGGTGCCGGGCCGCATCTCCAAGCTGCATGTGGGCCTGGGCATGGCCTTCCGGCAGGGCGAGGTGCTGGTCTCCATGGACTGCGACGAGCCGCAAGCCCGTCTGGCCATGGCCAAGGCCGATCAGGCTGCGGCGACCGACCAGTACGAGGCCAAGCTGCGCATGCAGGGCCTGGAACAGGCGAGCGACGTCGAGGTCGCGCTGGCCGCCAGCTCCGTGGCCAAGACCAAGGCCCAGGTCGAGCTCTACAAGTTCCAGATTTCCCAGTGCTCGATCCGGGCGCCCTGGGATGGCCGGACCGCCAAGCTGCATGTGCGCAGCTTCATGACCGTCAACGCCGGGCAGCCCCTGCTGGACCTGGTGCGCAGCGGCCTGTTGCTGATGAAGCTCAATGTGCCCTCGGCCTGGATTCCCTCGCTGAAGATGGGCCAGAAGTTTGACGTCACCATCGACGAAACCGGCCAGACCTACGCCGCGCAGGTGCACCGCATCAACGGCCGCGTCGACCCGGTGAGCCAGACCATCGAACTCGAAGCCACCATGACCAAGGCTTACCCGGACCTGCTGCCCGGCATGAGCGGAGTCGCGAAATTCACCGGCATGCGGTGAGCTGACCATGAGCGATTCGTCGGATCTGGGCATCCTGCTGCAGATCGAAACCAGGGCGCTGGAAGCGGCAACGCTGCCGGCGCTCCGTTTCACCATCGTCAATGAAACCCACGCGCTGACACCCTACCGTCAGGCCGCCATGTTCGAGCTTGAGGGCGAGAAAATGCGGCTGGTGGCGGCCTCGGGACTGGTCAGCGTGGCCACCGACTCGCCGTTCGCGGTCTGGCTCAGCCGTTTTGCGCAGCGCCTGCCGCGCGACGGCACCATCCACCGCCTGGACTTTGCCGATGCGTCGCCCGACGACGCGGCGGGCTGGGGCGAATGGCTCCCGGAACATCTGGTGCTGGTGCCGCTGCGCGACCGCAAGGGCGGCATGCAGGCCATGGTGCTGTACGCCGCAGAAACGCCCTGGAGCGACCAGGCCTGCGCACTGCTGGGGCGCTTGCACGCGACCTACGGTTACTGCTTTGCGGCCATGCAGCAGACGGTGCAGGACCGCTGGGGCTGGCTGCGGAAGCTGTTCAAGAAACGCAACCGCTGGCTGATCGCGGGCGCGCTGTTGCTGAGCCTGTTGCTGCCTGTGCGGTTGTCGGTGCTGGCTCCGGCCGAGGTGGTCGCGCTCAACGCCATGGCCGTGGCGGCACCGCAGGATGGTGTGGTGGGTTCTTTTGCCGTCACGCCCAATGCGCGGGTGAAAGCCGGTGACCTGCTGTTCTCGCTGGACGACTCGGCCCTGCTCAACCGACTGCAGGTGGCGCGCAAGTCGCTGGAGATCGCCCAGGCCGATGCCCACGTCGCCGAGCAGCGGGCCTTCGACGATGCCCGCAGCAAGGCCGATGTGGCGGTGGCCCAGGGCCGTGTGCGCGAGAAAGAGGCCGAACTGGCCTCGGTGCAGACGCAGGCGCAGCGCGTGGAAGTGCGTGCCGACCGCGACGGCATCGCGATCTTCTCCGACACCAACGACTGGATCGGCCGCCCGGTGCAGACCGGCGAGCGCGTGATGCAGCTGGCGCAGCCCGAAGACGGTGGCATCCAGGTCTGGCTGGCGGTGGCCGACGCGATCAATCTGGAACTGGACTCGCCCGTGCGGCTGTTCCTGCACACCGAACCCCTGAGCCCGCGTTCCGGGCGCCTGATCGAGGCCAGCTACCAGGCCACGCAGGGGCCCGAAGGCGTCGCGTCCTACAAGCTGCGCGCCCGGTTCGATGAGGGCACCGAGCTGCCGCGCATCGGCCTGCGTGGCACGGCGCGGATCTCCGGTGACTGGGTGTTGCTGGGCTACTACCTGTTCCGCCGCCCGCTGTCGCACCTGAGGGAATGGAGCGGGCTGTGACCGCCGGCGTTGCGGTGTCTGTCGGCGGGGCCGTGGTGCCCACCGCGCCGCCCCGCAAGATCCCGTTGCCGCCGATCCGCGACGAGTTGATCCTGTTCGCGGCGGCCCCCAACGAAGACGGCACGCCGGCCTGGATGATCCAGGACCCGGTGACCAACCGCTTCTACCGCATCGGCTGGCTGGACTTTGAGCTGCTGGTGCACTGGGCCGACAACGACGCCGCGTCGCTGGTCAATACCGTCAACGAGCAGACCCCGCTGAACGTGACGGAAGACGACGTCCGGGCGCTGGTGAAGTTCCTGGCCGACAACCAGCTGCTGAGGGCCACCAACAAGGCCGACGTCATGCGCATGCTCGGGCGTGCGCAGATGATGAAGCGCTCGCTGTTCGAGACGGTGCTGCACAACTACCTGTTTTTCCGCCTGCCGCTGCTGCGGCCGCAGGCCTGGCTGGCGGCGCTACGACCCTACCTGGCGCGGATCAACATGCCGCTGGTGGCGGCGCTGATCCTGGCGATCACGCTGGTGGGCGTCTATCTGGTGTCGCGGCAATGGGATGTGTTCACCCACACCCTGGTCGACAACATGACCTGGAAGGGCATGTTCGGCTACGGCTTCGCGCTGGTGTTCGCCAAGGCCATGCACGAGATGGGACATGCGCTGGCCGCGACACGCTACGGCGTGCGGGTGGCGCACATGGGGGTTGCCTTCCTGGTGATGTTCCCGATGCTCTACACCGACACCGGGGAGAGCTGGCGGCTGCGGGACTCGCGCCAGCGGCTGGCGATCGCCGCGGCCGGCATCGCGGTCGAGCTGGCGCTGGCGGGCATCGCCACGCTGGCCTGGACGCTGGCGCCGGAAGGGTCGTTCCGCAACGGCATGTTCTTCCTGGCGACCACCAGCTGGGTGATGACGGTGCTGATCAACGCCAGCCCGTTCATGCGCTTCGACGGCTATTTCATTGCCAGCGATGTGCTCGACCTGCCCAACCTGCACGAGCGCTCGGGCGCCCTGGCCAAGACCTGGATGCGGCGCACCCTGCTGGGGTTTGACGACAAGTGGCCCGAGGCCTTCGGCGACCACAAGCGCCGTGTGCTGATTGGCTTCGCGCTGTTCACCTGGGTGTACCGTCTGACCGTGATCACCGGGATCGCGATCACGGTGTATTTCTACTTCTTCAAGCTGCTGGGCATCGCGCTCATGCTGGTCGAAGTCATCTGGTTCATTGGAAAGCCCGTGATGCGCGAACTCGAGGTCTGGAAAAAACGCCGCACCGAAATCCATGCCAGCCGCAAGCGCTGGCTGGCCGGCATCGTGCTGGCGTTGCTGGTGCTCTTGCTGTTTCCGTTCAGCAGCCGGGTGTCCGGCCATGGCTGGTACCACGCCCAGGAGCAGCAGACGATCCACGCACCCTTTCCGGCACAGATCGTGGCCATGCCGGCGCAGAAGCAGTTCAAGGCGGGCGACGTGCTGTTCGTGCTGGACTCGTCCCAGCTGAGCATCGCCAGCGGCAAGTCGCGCCAGATGGCCAAGGCGCGCGAGGCGCAGATCGCCGGCCTGCTGGGCCTGCCCGACGGCGAGTCGCAGCGCCAGTCCCTCAACTCGCAGAAGGCCTATTACGAGGCCGAGGAAAAGATGAACGAGGACGAGCGTGGGCGGCTGACGCTGCGCGCGCCGTTCGACGGCGAACTGCGCGACATCGACCATGGCCTGGCGCCCGGCGTCTGGGTCAAGCCGCGCGAGCCGCTGGGCGTGCTGGTGGACCACGGCCAGTGGGTGATCGACGCCTACATCGCCGAAGCCGACATGGGCCGCCTGAAGGTCGGGCAGGAAGTGCGTGCCGGACTCATGGCCAATGCGCTGTCCTGGGCCAGCGGACGGATCGAGTCGATCGACGTGTCGCGCACGCAGGTGCTGCCCACCACCATGCTGGACGCGAACAACGGCGGTCCGATCCCGACGGTGACGGAAGCGACCAAGGAGGGCCAGGAGCGCACCCAGGTGGTCCGCGATGCCCTGTACCGCGTGCGCATCGCGCTCGACAAACCCTTGCCGACGCACCAGGCCTCGACCGTGCGGGTGGCGATCGAAGGCCGGGCCGAGTCGGTCGCGGCCGGGTTCTTCCGCCGGGTGGCCTCGATCTTCATCCGGGAGAGCGGGTTCTAGAAGAACAGGCTCATGCGATCATTCGCGCATGAGCCTGCTGCGCGTTGCCACCTACAACATCCACAAGGGCGTCCAGGGCCTGGGGCCGGCGCGCCGGCTGGAGATCCACAACCTGGCGCATGCGGTGGAGCAGTTCGACGCCGACATCGTCTGCCTGCAGGAAGTCCGGCGCCACCACCGCAAGCTGGAAAAGCATTTCACCCGCTGGCCCGACCTGGAGCAGGCCGATTACCTCTCGCCCGAGGGCTACGAGTCGGTCTACCGCACCAACGCGGTCACGCGCCACGGTGAACACGGCAACGCGCTGCTCTCGCGCTGGCCGGTGCTCGACACGCGGCATTCCGACGTTTCCGACCACCGCTTCGAACAGCGCGGCCTGCTGCACGTGCATCTGCTGGTCGACGGTCGCGAGCTGCATGTGGTGGTGGTGCACTTCGGGCTGATCCACGCCAGCCGCGAGCGCCAGGTGCAGCGCCTCGGGCGCTACGTGGCCAACGAGGTGCCGGCCGATGCGCCGCTGATCGTCGCGGGCGATTTCAACGACTGGGGCGCGCAGCTGCTCAAGCCGATGGCGGCGCTGGACCTGCGCACCTTCGACGGCATCCGCCTGCCGACCTACCCGGCGCGCCTGCCGATGCTGCACCTGGACCGCATCTACATGCGCGGACTCACACCGGTGAGCGCCCACGTGCCGCACGGCCGGGCCTGGACGCGCATGTCCGACCACCTGCCGCTGATCGCCGAGCTGGAGCTGTGATCCCCGAGGTCGACACCCAGCCGCCGCCGCTGCACCGCAACATCTCGGTGCCGCGGCCCGGGCACCAGCTGCTGCTGCTGGAAGGTGGCGATGCCTTGTTCCCGGCGCTGGTCGAGGCCATGGACGCGGCGCGGCGGGTGGTGCACCTGGAAACCTACATCTTCCATTTCGCGGGCTCGGCGCTGACCGTGGCCGAGGCGCTGGAGCGGGCCGCGCAGCGCGGCGTGCTGGTGCGCCTGGTGGTGGACGGCGTGGGCACGCCCAAGGTGCCGGTCGAATGGCAGCAACGTTTCACCAGGGCCGGCGTGCGCTGGCGCGTGTACGCCCCGATGGGCAGCCTGGGCCTGCTGATCCCCAGCCGCTGGCGCCGCCTGCACCGCAAGCTCTGCGTGGTCGACGGCATGGTGGGGTTCTGCGGCGGCATCAACATCATCGACGACCGCGACGACGTGGCCCTGGGCAGACTCAGCGCGCCGCGGCTGGACTTTTCGCTGCGCGTGGCCGGGCCGCTGGTGGACGACATGGTCGAGACCATGGAACAGCTCTGGTGGCGCCTGCAGGCGGTGCGCAAGGCACGCCAGCGCGAGTTCAAGGCGGCCTGGGAAGCGTTGCGCGAAACCCGGCCGATCGGCGACTTCACGCGGCTGCTGCGCAAGATCGAGATCTACACCGGCATGGGTTCGCGGGTGAACACCGACGCCGAAGACGACAAGGGTGTGCTGCAGGGTGACGGGCCGATGGGCGTCAACGATGCGCGGGCTTCGCTGCTGCTGCGCGACAACGTCAGCCACCGGCACGACATCGAGCGCGCCTACCTCAAGGCCCTGGGCATGGCCCGCCAGGACATCGTGATCGCCAACGCCTATTTCATCCCCGGCCGCAAGCTGCGGCGGGCGCTGACGATGGCGGCGGCGCGGGGCGTGCGGGTGCGCCTGATGATGCAGGGCCGCTACGAGAACTTTCTCCAGTACCGCGCGGCGCGGCCGGTCTACCAGAAGCTGGTGGACGCGGGCATCGACATCCGCGAGTACGCGCCCAGCGCGCTGCACGCCAAGGTCGCCGTGATCGACCGGGCCTGGGCCACGGTCGGCTCGACCAACCTGGACCCGCTGTCGATGCTGCTGGCGCGCGAGGCCAACGTGATGACCACCGACCGGCGATTCGCCGAACTGCTGCACCAGCGGCTCGATGCCCTGGTCGAACATGCCGGCCAGAAGCTGGACGCCCGCACCCTGGGCACCCGTCCCTGGCACCAGCGGGTGCTCGACCGGATCGCCTTCATGGCCATGCGCACGCTGCTGTTCCTGACCGGTCACCGCTACTGAAACCCCAGGGATGCACGAGTCTGGGGCACGGTGTTAGCATGGTTCAATGCTGATGAAATCCGGAACACCCATGAGCAAGCCCGAACAGCTCGACGACGGTGAAGGCACCCCCGTCTCGGTCAAGATCCGCGAGCGCCTGAAGGCCGCGCGCCACCGCTTCCACTCCAACGACAACATCGCCGAGTTCATCGAACCCGGCGAGCTGGAGCAGTTGCTGGACGAAGTGACCGTCAAGATGCAGGGCGTGCTCGACGCCATGGTGATCGACACCGAGAACGACCACAACACCGGCGACACCGCGCGCCGCGTGGCCAAGATGTACCTCAAGGAGGTCTTCAACGGCCGCTACGTCAAGGGCCCGAGCGTCACCGAGTTCCCCAACGCCGAGCACCTCAACGAGCTGATGATCGTCGGCCCGATCACGGTGCGCAGCGCCTGCAGCCACCACTTCTGCCCGGTGATCGGCCGCATCTGGATCGGCGTCATGCCCAACGAGCACACCAACGTGATCGGCCTGTCCAAGTACGCGCGCCTGGCCGAGTGGATCATGGGTCGCCCGCAGATCCAGGAAGAGGCGGTGGTCCAGCTGGCCGACCTGATCCAGGAAAAGACGCAGCCCGACGGCATGGCGATCGTGATGGAGGCCAGCCACTACTGCATGGCCTGGCGCGGCGTGAAGGACATGGACAGCAAGATGATCAACTCGGTCATGCGCGGCGTGTTCCTCAAAGACCCCAACCTGCGCCGCGAATTCCTCTCCCTCATCCCCCGCTAAATCCGAAGAACCCACCATGCTGGTACGTCTGCTGTATGTGAGCCGCGCCGTCGACCAGGACAGCGCCAAGGCCATCGAATCGATCCTGGAGACCTCCCGCGCGCACAACCTGCACCACGGCATCACCGGCGTGCTCTGCTATGGCGGCGGGGTGTTCCTGCAGGCCATCGAGGGTGGGCGCGAAGCGGTCAACACGCTCTACAACCACATCGTGCGCGACAAGCGCCACACCGACGTGGCCCTGCTGCACTACGAAGAAATCAGCGAGCGCCGCTTCGGCGGCTGGACCATGGGCACGGTCAACCTGGCCAAGCTCAACACCTCGATCGTGCTCAAGTACTCCGAACGGCCCGAGTTCGACCCGTACAAGGTCTCGGGCAAGGTCTCGCTGGCCCTGCTCGAAGAACTGATGGCCACGGCCTCGATCATCGGTCGGGCTTGAGGATCTCCCCCCTGCGCCGCTGTGCGGCATGTCGCTGACCGCCTTTGCGCTCATCGTGCTGGCCGGCCTGATCCATGCCGGCTGGAACATCGTCGCCAAGAAGACGGCGGGCGACTCGCGTTTCGCCTTCTTCACCGCCTTCATCATGATGCTGCTGTGGGCACCGCTGGGCTGGGTGCTCGGGCGCGACGTGGTGCCGACCTGGGGCCGCACCGAGTGGGCGCTGGTGGTCGCCAGCGGGGTGCTGCATGTCTTCTATTACGTGATCCTGCTGCGTGGCTACCGCAAGGCCGACCTGACCGTGGTCTATCCGCTGGCGCGTGGCAGCGGGCCGCTGCTGTCGTCGCTGGTGGCGATCGTGTTCCTCGGCGAACACATCTCGGCGCTCGGTGCAGCGGGCATCGCCGGGGTGGTACTGGGCGTGTTCCTGATCGCGGGAGGGCCGGGCCTGTGGCGCGCGGCGCACGATCCGGTGGCCCGCAAGCGGGTGCGCAAGGGCATGTTCTACGGCGTGCTGACCGGGGCCTTCATCGCGTCGTACACCGTGGTCGATGGTTACGCGGTCAAGTGGCTGCTGATGTCGCCGATCCTCATGGACTACATGGGCAACTTCGTGCGCGTGGCGCTGCTGGCGCCCAACGTGCTGCGCGACCGCGCCACGGCCTGGACGCTGTGGCAGAGGCAGTGGCGGCCGGCGCTGGCGGTCGCGGCCTTCAGCCCGGTGGCCTATGTGCTGGTGCTGTACGCGATGCAGCAGGCGCCGCTGTCGCACGTTGCGCCTGCGCGCGAGGTGTCGATGCTGTTCGCGGCCCTGATCGGTGGGCAGTTGCTGGGCGAAGGGGAGCGTGGTCTGCGCATCCTGGGCGCGGTGAGCATCGCAGGCGGCGTGGTCGCGCTGGGGCTGGGCTGAGGGCATGAGCACCGCTGCCACCGTCCTGCTGGGCTGCGATTTCACCAGTGCGCCCTCGAAGCGCAAGCCGGTCACGCTGGCCCTGGGCCGCAGCGACCGCGGTCGCGTGGTGCTGGACCGGATCGAGACCTTCGAGACGCTGGACGCCTGGCAGGCCCGGCTGGCGGAAACACCTGACGGTGGCTGGATCGGCGGCTTCGACCTGCCGTTCGGCCTGCCGCGCGAGCTGGTCGAGACGCTGGGCTGGCCGACCGGCTGGCGCGACTGCATGGCGCACTACGCGTCGCTCTCGCGCGAACAGATCCGCGACACCTTCGCCGCCTTCTGCGACGCCCGTCCGGTCGGCGGCAAGTTCGCCCACCGCGCGGCCGACGGTCCGGCCGGGTCGAGCCCGAGCATGAAGTGGGTCAACCCGCCGGTGGCCTTCATGCTGCACGCGGGCGTGCCGCGCCTGATCGAGGCTGGCGTCAGCCTGCCGGGCCTGCATGCCGCCGATCCGCAGCGGGTGGCGCTGGAGGCCTACCCGGGCCTGCTGGCGCGCAGCGTGCTCGGGACCACCAGCTACAAAAGCGACGACCGCGCAAAGCAGACGCCCGAGCGGCTGATCGCGCGCAAGACCCTGATCCACGCGCTCGAAAGCGGCGAGGCGCCGTTGCTGCGTGCGGCCGGCCTGCGCCTGAAGCTCAGCCACGCCCAGCGCGACGCCCTGGCCGACGACCCCAGCGGCGACGCGCTGGACGCGGTGCTGTGCCTGCTGCAGGCGGCCTGGGCGTTGCAGCAGCACACGTCGGGTCACCCCTGTTACGGTCTGCCACCGTTCGACCCGCTCGAAGGCTGGATCGTCGGAGCCTGACTTCCCGGACAATACCGGCACCCATGAGCACTTCCGCCCCATCCTCCCTTCCCACCGACCTCCGTTTCGCTTTCGTCGAAGCGGTCTGGCACGCCGACATCGTCCAGCAGGCGCGCGATGCCTTTTTTGCCCGCATGGCCGAGGCCGGCGTCGGCCCGGAGCGCATCGACCTGTTCGACGTGACGGGCGCGTTCGAGATTCCCCTGCACGCGCAGCGTCTGGCGCGCTCGGGCCGCTACGCCGCCGTGGTCGGCAGCGCGCTGGTGGTCGACGACGGCATCTACCGCTTTGACGCCCTGATGCAGACGGTGGTCAAGGCCATGATGGACGTGCAGCTGGACACGGGCGTGCCGGTGATCCTGGCGGTGCACACGCCGCACCATTTCCACGAACACGCCGAGCACCGCAAGTACTTCCTGCGCCACTTCGCGGTCAAGGGCACCGAGGCCGCCGAGGCCTGCCTGCGCACCGTGGCTGGCCTGCGCCAGCTCGATGCGCAACTGTCTGCCTGACCCGGAGCCCAGACCATGAAGAGCATTTCCCTTCTGGCCATGGCGTTGCTGGCGCAAGGTGCCTGGGCGGCCGACATCTGCGAGCCGCTGCGGGAACAGATCGAGGCCCAGATCGCGGCCACCGGCAAGTCGGGCTTTGCCGTGATGGTGGTGGACGTCGACGCCGAGGTGGCGGGCAAGGTGGTCGGCACCTGCGCCAAGGGCGCGCGCAAGCTGGTCTATGTGCAGTCGGCCGCCACAGGTGCGGGGACGGTGGCGTCCGCCAAGGTCGCCCGCCCCGCCGTGACGGCCCAGGCGCCCAGGACCAAGGGGCCGGTGGTCATCACCGAATGCCGCGACGGCTCGGTGGTGCAGGGCAGCGCGAGCTGCAAACCCTGAGCGCTCCGCCGGGCTGGCGCGTCAGCCCAGTTCCTTGAACGATTGCAGCGGCGACAGCGGCGTGAACTGTCCGGCGCGCTTTTCCTTCATCGCCGTGATCGACTCGCGCACGTGTGCGTTGCTCCAGACCGCGCCCTGCAGCCAGCCCATCTGGCGCAGGCTGTCTTCCACCGAGTGGTCGCGCGCGTAGGTCACGGCCTGCTTGGTGCCCCAGATCGCGATCGGCGGCTTGCTGGCTATTTCCTTCGCGCACTGCAGCGCAGCGGCCAGCATCGCCTCGGGCGTGTCGAACACCTCGTTGACCAGGCCGTAGGCCAGCGCCCGGTCGGCCGGCAGGCGGCGGCCGGTGTAGGCCATCTCCTTGACCACGGCGAACGGCACCAGCTTGGGCAGGCGCTGCAGCGTGCCCACGTCGGCCACCATGCCGATGTTGATTTCCTGGATGCAGAAGAAGGCGTCGGCCGTCGCGTAGCGGATGCAGCCGGTGGTGACCATGTCGACCGCGCCGCCGATGCAGCCGCCCTGGATCGCGAAGATCACTGGCACGCGCAGCGCCTCGATCCTGGTGAAGGTGGCCTGCATGTCGGTCAGCAGGTCGAAGATCGCGGCGCGGCCTTCGGGGCTCTGGTCGTCCATGCTGATCGCACCGGCGAAGGTCTCCAGCGCCATGCCGGCGGAGAAGTGCTTGCCGGTCGAGCTGATCACCAGCGCACGGGCCGTGCCTTCGCGGTGCAACTGCGTGACGATCTCGTCCAGCTCGCGCCAGAAGGTCGGGTGCATGGTGTTGAGCTGCTCGGGGCGGCTCAGGACCAGGTGGGCCACGCCTTCGGGCGTGTGGCTGAGGGAGAAGCAGGTGGGCGTCGTGTTCATCCGCCCACTGTAGATCAGGCCTGCGGCACCAGCCAGTCGCACCTGAGACGGTGCGCGGCGTGTGCCCGCTCGCGCCACTCGACGTAGAGCCGCGGCAGCACGATGCCCGCCACGCACAGCGGCAGCGCCCACAGGGCATGCATCGCC
The DNA here is from genome assembly GCF_051857515.1 of Hydrogenophaga sedimenti. NCBI lineage: Bacteria > Pseudomonadati > Pseudomonadota > Betaproteobacteria > Burkholderiales > Comamonadaceae > Hydrogenophaga > Hydrogenophaga sedimenti. The sequence goes on along the minus strand of NZ_JBPZHA010000011.1, from coordinate 175,404 downwards.
ATGGCCGGCAGCCAGCCCATCCAGCCCATCACCCAGACCGTCAGCATCGCGTCCCACAGGTGGTATTCCAGCGGGTGGTCTTCGCGGTGGTCGACATGCCACTGCTTGATGCGCTGCAGCTCGGCGAGGTTCAGTCGGTGGATCATGGCGCTCTCCTGAACAGGGGTTCAATGTAAGACTGGCGTCAGGAATGGTCAATGATCCCGCGTCCCCCGAAAGAGGCAAAAGCGGCAGAAAGCCGGCTCAGAACAGCTGATCGGTCAGCGGTTCGGGGTCGGCCGCAGCGGCCGTCGACAGGGCGGCGGCCTCTTCGGCCTTGAGCAGGTTGCCCACCCGCACGCCCAGCAGCCGGAAGCGCCGCGAGAGGTCGACCCGCTTGAGGCACAGGCCGGCGTGGCGGCGGATCACCGTGGCGTCGGCGGTGTGGACCTCGATGGTCTGGTCGCGCGTGACCTTCTCGAAGTTGTCGAAGGTGATCTTGATGCCGATGGTCTTGCCCACGTAGCCCTTGCGCTGCAGGTCGCCCGCCACCTGCTCGCACAGCCTGGTGAGCACCGCGCCGGCCTCGGCTCGGTCGCGCACCGCGTGCAGGTCGCGGTCGAACGTCGTTTCCCGGCTCATGCTGACGGGTTCGCTCTCGGTCTCCACCGGCCGGTCGTCGCGCCCCCAGGCGGCCTCGTGCAGCCAGGCGCCGTAGCTCCTGCCGAAGGTCTCGACCAGCCAGGGCAGCGCGCGCGCGGCCAGCTCGCCGATGGTGTGGATGCCGTGGCTCTGCAGCCTGGCGTCGGCCTTGGGTCCGACGCCGTTGATCTTGCGGCAGGGCAGGGGCCAGACCAGCGTCTGCACGTCGTCGGGCCGCACGATGCTGATGCCGTTGGGCTTGTGGAACTCGCTGGCCATCTTGGCCAGCAGCTTGTTGGGCGCGACGCCGATCGAGCAGGTCAGGCCGGTGGCCTGCAGGATGCTTTTCTGGATCAGCCGCGCCAGCACCCGCCCGCCTTCGCGCTGGCCGCCGGGCACCTGGGTGAAGTCGATGTAGACCTCGTCCACGCCACGGTCCTGCATCACCGGCGCGATCTCCAGGATGGTGCTCTTGAACAGGCGCGAGAGCCGCTTGACCTCGTCGAAGTCCACCGGCAGCAGGATCGCCTCTGGACAGAGCTTGGCGGCCTTCATCAGGCCCATCGCCGAGCCGACGCCGAACTGCCGCGCCGCGTAGGTCGCGGTGGTCGCGACGCCGCGGCCGACGTAGTCCTTGAGGCGCGGAAAGAAGTCGACCGGAATGCGGTCCAGGGTGTCCGGCCCCCATTCGCGCTCGGGGTACACCTCCTGCAGCCGGGCGAACATCTCGGCCTCGCGCCGCCGCCCGCCGCCGATCACCATCGGCAGGCCCTTGAGCTGCGGGTAGCGCAGCAGCTCGACCGACGCGTAGAACGCGTCCATGTCCAGGTGCGCAATGCGGCGGGGCAGGGGGGCGGACTCGGTCACGGTGGTGGCGGGTGCGGCACCCGCCGGGGTCAGATCGCCTTCTGGACCAGCGCACCCTTGAACAGCCAGGGCAGGCGCGGGCCTTGCGCCTGCGGGACGCCGCCCCGGTTCTCGACGCTGATCGCCAGCTCGGTCATGCCGGTCAGCGCGGGCTCCTTGGCCGGCATCTGCAGGGTCTTGAGCTTGCTCTCGATCACGCCCAGCGACTGCGGCGGCTGGCCAGGCTTGATGGCCCACAGCTGCATGCTGTCTTCCGGGCTTTCCTTCACGTCGTTCAGGCGCTGCAGTTGCAGCACGCCCGAGGTCGGGTCCATGGTCACCAGCAGGGCCGGTGCCGCCTTGTCGTCGAGCAGCACGGCGATGTACTTCACCTGCGGCAGCTTCGCCAGTTTGGCCTGCAGGTGGGCGATCTGGGCCTTGGACTGCTCGAACAGGCTGGTGGTGGCCGCCCAGCCCAGCAGCAGGCCCAGCATCAGGAACACCGCCAGTCCGCGCCACCAGGAAGGGACGCGGCGGAAGGCGGGTTCGGGGGTGGCCGCGGTGGCTGGACTGGCCGGTGCGGCCGGGGGGATGTGGTTCATGCCCGAAGTATGCCTGCCCGGGGCTCGGGACTTGCCCTAGGATGAAACGCAGGCACGCAGTCGGTACACTGCGCCGCTTCGGAAAACCCGTCAAACGCTGGTCCATGTGGTGTTTGGTGCTATCGATCCGCTAGTAACTCACGACTGACCCACCCGACATGCAGGCCAACGAAATGGCGATCTGGTCGGCCATGGCGGGCGTCCTGCTGACCCTCGCGGTCGTGGCGACGGTCGACATGGCCTCGCGTCCCACGCTGGCGGCGGTGCGGGCCTGGGTGAGCATGCTGCTCACCGGCTGGATCTGCGTGCAGATGTCCGGCCTGCCGCCGGCGCTGTGGCCCTCCTGGCAGCTGATCGACTGGCTGCCCGTCAAGGCCACGCTCGGCCCGCTGTGCGGTGCGCTGGTCATGACCTACCTGGGCTACTGGTCCGGCCTGCGGCGCGAGGACCGGCTCGTGAAGCGGCTGATGGAGCCGGGTGCGGCGGTGCTGGTGACCGGCACCTTTGGTCTGCTGGGGCTGGTGGAGGCCGGTTTCGACGCCAGCACGGTGCTGCCGCTGACCGGGGCGCTCAACGGGCTGGCGGTGCTGATGGGCGTGCTGATCGCGGTGCGCAGCGTCACGCTGGGCGACGCGCTGGCGCGCTGGATGGTGATGGCCTGCCTCTGCCTGGCGCAGATGACCGCGGGTCTGTACGCCAAGGGCATGGACATGGACATGGGCAACGCCTACTGGGCGCTCACCGCCAGCGCGACCGTCGGCTATTTCGTCACCGTGGTGGTGCTGGTGCGCGGGCGCAACCGCGAGTACCGCCGCCTGCGCCGGCAGGCGACGGGCCAGTCGCCCACGGTGGACGCGCCGGCCCTTCCCTGCGGCGCGCAGCTGGTGCCGCGGATCGAAGACGCGCTGTGGCGCAGCATGCGCATGGAGCGGCCCTGCCTCGTCGCCGCGGTGTCGGTGTCCAACCTCTACGCCTACCGCGAGGCGGCGGTGCCCGATCCGGCGGGGGACATCCTGCTGGCCCTGGCCGCGCGCATCCGCCAGCTGGTGGGTTTTCGCAACGTGGTGGGGCTCTACCACCAGCGCTGCTTCGTGCTGGCGATCTCGGCGGTGCAGGACCCCAAGCGCGCCGGGCTGGTGGCCGACCGGTTGCTGCGCGAACTGCGCATGTCGGTGACCGTCGGCCCCGATCCGCTGGCCCTGCCGTTCCAGCCCGAGGTCGCCATCGGCGTGGTGGAGGTGCCGGCCGGCACCGGCGAGACCTCGGCGATCCGCATCATCCACCTGGCCGAGCAGCTGGCCCTGCAGGCGCTGGACGAGCCGGAGCGGGTGCTGCAGCGGTGCTGGACCGGGCAGCCGCCGACCCCGATGGCGGTCGTGCCCTGCCTGGCGGAAACCCGGCCGGCCCCGCTCTGAGCGTCGCGGCAGGCGCGGCGCGGCCGGGAAGACATTCTTCGGCTCAAGGGCTTCGGTGGAACATCCGATATGCCGGACAATCCCTGCTCGAAAAGACCGGGCCCGTCAGCGGCCCGGCGACAGGGAAGCCCACAAGAAAAGCAGCGTTTTCCCATGATCTCCTTTCAGCAGGACCCCGACAGCACGCACTGGCCGGACTCCGGCAGCGAGGTGTCCAGCCAGGACACCGGGCGCCTGATCTACGCCAGCATCAGCTCGGTCGATGTGCCCGTGCTTGACGAGATGCGCCGCATCCGCGACCACGCGGTGGTCCACAACCAGGAGTCCGGCCTGCGGGTGGCGCTGATGCACCGCTGCGGCTGGTTCGTCGAATGGATCGAGGGCCCGCCCGACGGCATACAGGACCTGCTCGCGCGCGTCTCGCTCGACCAGCGCCACCGCAGCCTCAAGATCGTCCACGAGAGCTTTGGCCGCCCGCGCCTGTTCAAGCCCTGGATCGGATCGATCGCCGAACCCACCGAGACCGCCGGCGAGTTCGCGCGCCGCGTGATGGCACTGCACGAGCGGCACCTGCGCAACAAGGGCTACGAGCCGGCCAGCGTCTGGCGCAGCCTGTGTTCGCCGCTGCCCGGTCATGTCGAGGTCGCGGCGGCGCGCGAGGGCAGCTACCAGCGGGTGATGCTGATGGCGGCCAAACACACCGGCTCCTTCGACCTGCTGCACTGGCTCTCGCGCGAGACCGACCGCCCGGTGGTGCACCGCCGCTTCGCCGGCGCGGCCCAGGACGCGCTGGACGTCGAGAGCGACTACATCGACCTGCCCGACCAGGCCAGACAGGGCCGCCGCCTGATCGCCAACGCCCGCAAGGGGCTGGCCATGGGCATGACCCACGCCTTCCTGCCCGACTACTCGGCCGTGGTGCTGATGCTGGACGCGGTGGCCGAGCGCAACGAACAGTTGCTCGAACGCATCCTCAAGGCCTGCCAGCAGGTGCACCACCAGCCCGCCATCGTCGGTCTGGGCGCCGACGGCTGGTTCAGCGACAGCCTGCGGTCCGCCGCCGAAGCGCGCGGCATGCGCTGGCACGAGGCCCGCACCGGCGCCCAGCCGCCCGACAAGGCCGAGCAGTGGTGGGCGCTGCGCCAGGTGCTGGACAGTCTCTAGCCCCCACGCTCCGCCGCTGCGCGGGTCGCTGCCCCCCAAGGGGGCTGATCCGGCTTGGGGCGGCCCGGCGCCGGATCGCCTGCCCCCACGCGCCGGCTCAGGCCGTCGGGAAGGTGCCCGGCAGCAGGATGTTGCGGTCGACGTTGCCGATCTGGGTGTGGCCGCAGAAGGCCATGGTCACGTCCAGTTCCTTGTGCAGGATCTGCAGCGCCTTGAGCACGCCTTCTTCGCCCATCGCGCCCAGGCCGTAGACCATCGCGCGGCCGATCATGGTGCCGCGCGCGCCCAGCGCCCAGGCCTTGAGCACGTCCTGCCCGCTGCGGATGCCGCCGTCCATCCACACCTCGATCTGGTCGCCCACCGCCGCGACGATCGCCGGCAGCGCCTCGATGCTGCTGGGCGCGCCGTCGAGCTGGCGGCCGCCGTGGTTGCTGACCACGATGGCGTCTGCGCCGCTCTGCACGGCCAGCTTCGCGTCCTCCACGTCCATGATGCCTTTGAGGATCAGCTTGCCGCCCCACTGCGCCTTGACCCAGGCCACGTCGGCCCAGGACAGCGTCGGGTCGAACTGCTCGTTGGTCCAGGAGGCCAGCGACTTCATGTCCGTCACCGCCTTCACGTGGCCGACCAGGTTGCCGAAGCTGTGGCGCTTCGTGCCCGCCATGCCCAGGCACCAGCGCGGCTTGGTCATGAGGTTGATGATGTTGGCGATGGTCGGCTTGGGGGGCGCGGTCAGGCCGTTCTTCAAATCCTTGTGGCGCTGGCCGATCACCTGCAGGTCCAGCGTCAGCACCAGCGCGCTGCACTTGGCGGCGCGGGCGCGTTCGATCATGCGGGCCATGGCTTCGCGGTCGCGCATCATGTAGAGTTGGAACCAGAACGGCGCGCTGGTGTGCTGCGCGATGTCCTCGATCGAGCAGATGCTCATGGTCGAGAGCGTGAAGGGGATGCCGAACTTCTCGGCCGCCTTGGCCGCCTTGATCTCGCCGTCGGCGCTCTGCATGCCGGTCAGGCCCACGGGCGCGATGCACACCGGCATCTTCACGTCCTGCCCGACCATCTTCGTGGCGGTGCTGCGGTTTTCCATGTTCACCGCCACGCGCTGGCGCAGCTTGATCTTCTGGAAGTCGTCGCTGTTGGCGCGGTAGGTGCTCTCGGTCCACGAGCCGGAATCGGCGTAGTCGTAGAACATGCGCGGCACGCGCTTTTCGGCCAGCACGCGCAGGTCTTCGATGTTGGTGATCACGGGCATGGGACGGTCTCCGGGTCTGAGGAATCAGGCGATGGTAGCCAGCCGCCCGGGGAATGGCTTGTGAAAGCGCGACAGACCGGTTTGAAATTTCTTGGTGCCCGGCATCCCGGAGCCCGAGCGCTCAGTCCGGCGCCGGCGCCGGCGCCAGGGCCGCGGGCAACACGGCCGTGATGGTGGTGCCCTGGCCGGGCGTGCTGTCGACCAGCAGGTGGCCGCCGTGGGCGTCGATGCGCACCCGCATACCCATCAGGCCGTGGCGGCTGTGCGGCACCGCTTGCGGGGCGAAGCCCTGTCCGTCGTCGCTCACCCGCAGGCGCACGTTGTCGGCGCTCTGGTCCAGCCGCACCTGCACCTGCGAGCAGCGGGCGTACTTGCCGGCGTTGGTCAGTGACTCCTGGGCGATGCGGTAGAGCGTCAGTTCGGCGTCGGGCGCGACCGAGACCGGCTGCAGGTCGGTCAGCACCGGCTTGCCCAGCGCGGCGGCCATGTCGTGGCACAGGATCTCCAGCGCCCGCACCAGCCCCAGCTGGTCCAGCGCCGAGGGGCGCAGGCTTTCGATGATGCGCCGCTTCAGGGCGATGCCTTCGTTGAGCCGGGCCTCGATGGCCGCCATGCGCTCGGCGACCACGCCGGGCAGCCCGGGCAGGCGCCGCAGCCGCGCGAAATCCAGCTTCATGGCGGTCAGCAGGCCGCCCAGCTCGTCGTGCAGTTCGCGCGCGATGATGGCGCGCTCGTCCTCGCGCGCGTGCACCAGGTGGGTGGCCATCTCGGTCAGTTCGGCGGTCCGTTCCTTCACGCGGGCGGCCAGCCGCGTCTGCTCGTCGGCCAGGTGCAGGTCGCTCTCGCGCAGCTGCCGGCGGAACAGGAACAGGCCCAGCATCGCGACCAGCGCCAGCAGGTGCACCGCGGTCCGGCTCATGGTCATGGCGTTGTAGAGCGAGAAGCGGGCCTCGTTCTGGCTGTCGGCCGCGGCGCGCAGCACGGCGGCCAGCTCATCTTTGAGTGCGTTGCCGCGTCCGTTGCTCTGGCTGCTGATCGCGGCGTCGCGGGCGCCGTCCGCGTCGCCCTGGCCGACCAGCTCGATCCAGTGGTCGGTCTCGCGGATGCGCTCGTCGATGTGCGTGTTGACCGCGGTCAGCGAGATGGCGGGGTTGAAGCGCTCGACCATGGTGACCGCCTGCTGCCGGCTTTCCGTCAGCAGGCGCACCCGTTCGCGGTAGCTGACCACCTCGTCGGGGGAGCCGGACAGCAGGTAGGACTTGGCGTGGCTTTCGGCGTCGGTGACCAGCTGCAGCATGGCGGCGGCGTGCAGGCGCGCGTCGGTCAGCGCGATGCCGTCGCGCAGCGTGTCGCGCGAGTGCTGGTAGGTCAGCTCGTTGATCGCCATGGCCGCGATGCCGGCGGCCAGCACCACGGGCATCAGGTAGCGCCCGCGCGCCACCGCTTCAATGGATCGCCGCATGCAGGGCCCTCTCAGTCGCCGGACAGGCTGTCACAGTACGCGAGCAGTTCGTCGATCTCGCCGGACTTGTCGAATACCCGGGTCGCGCCCAGTTCCATGCACCGGCGGCGCATCTCGGTCGTGGCGTAGTTGGTCAGCACCACCCGCTGTGCGGTCAGGGCATGGTCCTGCGCGAACTTGAGCACGCCCAGCCCGTTGCCGGCGTGCAGGAACAGGTCGACGATCACCAGGTCCAGCTGGCCCGAGAGCTTGCCGATGTCGCGCACGGCGTCGCGCTCGTTGCCGGCATGGGCAACCACCGTCACATCGGTCAGCTCTTCGAGCGTGGCGACCAGGTTGCTCAGGATGACGGGGTTGTCCTCAACGATGAAGGCTCTGAGTGGTTTCATGTCTGGCGGGTGGCCGGGAGGCGGGGCACCCCGTACGGATCGGAAGATAGTCCAAAACCGCCGGCCGCCGTGTAGGACGTGTCCGACGCACGGTGCGCCGTCGGCGGCCTGCGGGTTCGGACTCAGGGGCGGACGATGATGTCGTTGACCACGCGGTTCACGCCGTTGACGTCGCGCGCGATCGTCGCCGCCGCCTCGCGCTCCTGGTCGGACTTGGCGAAGCCGGCCAGCTGGACCACGCCCTTGAGCGTCTCGACCTGGATCGACAGCGCGCTGACCTTGGGGTCGTTGGCGAAGCGGGACTTGACCTGGGTGGTGATGGTGGTGTCGTCGATGTACGAGCCGACGCTCTGCTGGTCGCGGACCACGGCACAGCCGGTGAACAGGGCGCTGCCGGCCACGAGGGCGCTGGCGATGGTGATGGATCGGATCATGGGGGACTCCTCGAAAGGTGGAAGAGCTTTCACTGTAGGGAGCCGGGCGGTGCGGCGGTGTCGGCGCAGGCGGCTTGTGCGTGTAGGAGATGTCCGATGGTGGCCGCCAGTGGCCCGGGCTACAGTGGGCCGGTGCGCCCGCCGGGCGCCACCCACAGAGCACAGAGAGAGGGCCGACCATGATCCGTGTAGGCATCGTTGACGATCACGCCGTGGTCCGCGCCGGGCTGCGGCAGTTCCTGGCCGACCACGTGGACCTGCGCGTCAGCGGCGAGGCCGCCGACGGTGCGCAGGCGATGGAACTGGTGCGCCAGGGCGAGACCGATGTGCTGCTGATGGACCTCTCCATGCCCGACCAGAGCGGCGTCGACGCGATGCAGGCGATCAAGAAGCGTTACCCCGACCTGGCGGTGCTGATCCTCAGCGGCTTTCCCGAGGCGCACTACGCCGCCAACCTGCTGCGCCTGGGCGCCAGCGGTTACCTCAACAAGGAGTGCGAGCCCGAAGAGATCGTGCGCGCCATCCGGCAGGTGTCGCTGGGGCGCAAGTACATCAGCCAGGGTGTGGCGGCCCTGCTGGCCGAAGGCGTGGCCGGCGGGCTGGAGCGGCCGCCGCACGAGCTGCTGTCCGAGCGCGAGTTCCAGGTGTTCCTGCGGCTGGCCAAGGGCGAGACCGTGGGCGCGATGGCCGAGGCCATGTTCCTGAGCGTCAAGACGGTGAGCACCTACCGCACCCGCGTGCTGGAAAAACTCAAGCTGACCAGCAACAGCGACCTGACCTACTACGCGCTGACCAACGGCCTGATCCAGTAGGCCTTCAGGGCGCACCGTCCGGCGTGGGAGGCGGAGCCGGGGTGGGCGAGGGGGTGGATGATGCCGCCGTGTCCGGGCGGTTGTGCCGCTCCATCCAGGCGACCAGCGCACTGGCCAGCGCCACCTGCACCGAGGCCGAGCCCAGCGTGGCCCAGAGCGAGCCCACCAGCTGTTGCCGCAATGGCGCGGTGTGACGGCGCGTGCCGCGCAGCAGCCAGGGGCCGGCACCGACCAGCAGCGCGCCAGTCACGGCACCCGCCGCCAGCGCCGCCCAGGGATGGCGCCGCACCAGCGGCCGGGCCTGCCGCAGCACGGTGCCGGCCACCAGCTCGACCGGGCCGTGCCAGGTCTGCCGTTGCCACCAGCGCAGGGCCAGACGCCGCAGCGCGTCCCACGGGGCGTCCGCGCCCAGCGCGCTGGTCCAGTCGCTGGCCGGTGGGGCCGTCGATGCCGACGCGTTGGACGCCCGGGGCGCCTGGGCGTGTGCGGGATAGAAGGTGTGGATCAGCCGGGCGCGCGACGTCTCGATGCGCTGCCGTGCCGCGGCCAGCCGGGCGGTGTTCATTCCCGCTCCAGCAGGCGCAGTGTCGCCAGATCGATCGCCGCCTGTTCGCGCAGCGCGGCAAAGGGGGGCGGCAGGGTCGTGCGCCGCAGCCGCCAGGCCAGCCAGGCGCCCGGCACCAGCGGCAGCGCCGGAATCGCCCACAGCAGCCAGGGGTAGGGCATCGCCGACAGCGGCGTCGTGGCCACCATCAGGCCGGCTGCGCCCGCCAGCCCCAGCGCCACGATCAGCAGCAGCAGCGCGCCCGCGGCCATCAGGGCGCGCCGCTGCAGGCGCCCGCTCCAGTCCTGCGCCTCGACCGAGGCGAGCTCGGCATAGGCGCTGGCGTGCTCCAGGGCCAGCCCCGGATGCCGGGCCAGGTCAAGCAGCACGGGGTGGATCATGGCGCGGTGTCGTCAGCGCAGGATCGGTGCGGCAGATCAGCGCGGGGTCGAGCGCGAGCGCACGGCCCAGCCCACCAGCAGCGTGGCGGCGGCACCGGCCGCGGCGGCGAACAGCAGGGCCTTGCCCGGCTCGTCGCGCACGTAGTCGGTGGTGCGGCTGCAGGCGGCGCTGGCGCTGCGGCTCACCGCCTGGCTGCCGCTGCGCGCCTTGTCGATGCCGGCGCGGGCGAGGTCTTCGACCCTGGCCGCGGCCTGCGTCAGCGCGCCCGGCACGGCGTCGATCAGGCGCTCGGCCTGGTCGGCACCCGCGTCGACCATGTCCTGGGTGGCGTCCAGCATTTTCTTGGTGGTGGCTGTCATGGGAATCTCCTTGAGGAAAGGCAGTCGTTGGGAAGGGAAACCGGTGGTGCGTCCGTGTCGGGGTGCGCGTCAGCGACGCAGCAGCCCCACCAGGAAGGACACCGCGGCCATGATCAGGAACACCACGAACAGGATCTTGGCGATGCCGGCGGCGCTGGCGGCGAGGCCACCAAAACCGAGCACGGCCGCGATCAGGGCGACCACGAAAAACACGAGGGCGTAGTGCAGCATCGTTCTCTCCTGTGAGTGGTCGGCGAACATGGCCAACCGGGGACTGAAGGCATCGCAGACCGTTGCGGGATGCGATGGGTTCAGTGTAGGAACGGTGCGGCTCAGCGGCTGTCGGTCGGGCGCTCCACCGCGCGTAGGACGGCGCCGACAACGCTGGCCCGTTCGCCATCGGTCAGCGGCTCCAGCCAGCCGAACTGCTGCTCCAGCACCGCCAGCGTCGCCTCCGACGCGTCGGTGCCCGCGGCCTGCCGTGCGCCGATGCGCCGCCGCAGTTCGTCGGGCGGGGCCTCGCAGGCCAGGATGTGGAACGGGCAGCCCTCGGCCTGCGCCAGCTCGGCAAAAGCCTGGCGCTCGGCCTCGCGCAGAAAGGCCGCGTCCACGATCACCGACCAGCCGTCGTGCAGCAGCATGCGGGCGCGCTTGCGCAGCGAGGCGTAGGTCTCTTCGTGCGCCTGCGGGCGGTAGAGGCCTTCGTTCAGGCCCGAGCCGCTGGCCGCCAGCGGGCTCACGCCATGCAGCCGTTTGCGCTCCACGTCCGAACGCAGGCGGATCGCGCGGCCGCTGGCCTCGGCCTGCAGCCACTGGCCCGAGGCCCAGGTCTTGCCGCTGCCCGAGAGACCGTGCGTGATGACCAGTTGCGGCTGCGGCGGGTGTGCGATCCGGTCGGCCAGCGCGAGGTAACGCCGCGCTTCATCCAGGCTTTGATCCGCCTCCGGGGTGCCGGCCTGCTGTCCCGCACGGATGGCCGCCACCTTGGCCCGCACGCCAGCCCGGTAGCTGGCGAAGAAGCTCCAGACGCTGGGCGCCGACACGTCGCCGCTGGCGTCCAGCCACTCGCTGAACAAGCCGTTCGCCAGCCCCGGCCGGTCGTGGTCGAGCAGGTCCATCCAGGCAAACGCCATGTCGCTCGCGACGTCGATCCAGCGCAGCTCGTCGTTGAACTCGATGGCGTCGAACGGCAGCACCTCGTCTTCGATCAGCACGAGGTTGGCCAGGTGCAGGTCGCCGTGCCCCTCGCGCACACGGCCCTTCTGGCGCCGCCGCGAGAGCAGCGGCTCGATCGCGATGAAACGCTGCTCGGTCCAGTCGCTCAGCGCGCGCACCCGCGCCGCGTCGTCGGGCGCCTGCAGCAGCGAACGCAGCGTGGTGAAGTTGTCGCGCGGCCAGCGCATCGCCGCCGCCGCGTGGCCCCAGGGTTTGGCCTTGTCGGCCGCCGCAGCCCGCGCCTGGAACGCCGCCATGCGCCGCGCCAGCCCGCCGATGTGGTCCGCCGTCAGCGCGCCGCGCGCGCAGAGGTGGTCCAGCCGCGCGGCTTCGTCGAAGCGCCGCATCTGCACCGCGAACTCGATCGCCGGCTGGACAGCCCCATCGGTGCCGGCCTCGCCCCAGCGCGGGTCGTCCGGCGTGCCGACGATGGGCAACACGCCGAGATAGAGCTGGGTGGCCGGCTTGTCGTGCGACTGGAAGCGCCGGTTGACCCGGATCTCGGTCTCGCAGGCGTGGCGCCGCGCGCCCAGCGTGCCGAAGTCCATGAACGGAAAGCGCACCGGCTTCTTGATCTTGTAGGCGAACTCCCCCGCCAGCAGCACCCAGCCGCCGTGCGTCTGCATCAGCGCCACCCGCTCGACGGCGTGCGGGTACCGCGCCGGGTCCAGCAGGGCGGTGATCAGCGGGGGCAGGGTGTCGCTCATGCGAACCACTGTAAGGCCGTACACCTTCTGCCAGCCTGACGCGACAGCTTGCCCGTGCGCCGGCGCCGACAATGCGCCCACCCGCACCCCTTCCTTTAGAGGCCGCCCCATGAACCTCGCCCACCTGCTGCAGCGCAAGGCCCTCGAACACCCGGACCGCCCCGCGATCTTCAGCGGCACCCAGGTCGTCGCCACCCACGCCCAGTGGGCCGACCGCTCCGCGCGAGTGGGCGCTCACCTGAGAAAATCCGGTTTGCAGCCGGGCGAGCGCGTCGTGCTGTTCATGCGCAACCACCCGCGTTACCTGGAGCTGCTGTTCGGCGCCTGGTGGGCCGGGCTGGTGGCGGTGCCGGTGAACGCCAAGCTGCACCTCAAGGAAGTGCAGTGGATCGTGGAGAACGCGGGCGCGCGGCGGGCTTTCGTGACCTCGGACATCGTCCCCGACCCGGCCGAACTCACCGGGCTGGACGGCGTGACCGACGCCGACAGCGCCGAGTGCGACGCCTGGCTCCACGAAGGCGAAGGCCTCTTACATATAGAAGAACGAGCCCCCGGCGACACCGCCTGGCTGTTCTACACCAGCGGCACCACCGGCCGGCCCAAGGGCGTGATGATCACGCACCGCAACCTGCTCACCATGGGCCTGGGCTACTTCAACGATGTCGATCACGTCGATCCGGGCGACGCCATCGCCTACGCCGCGCCCATGTCGCACGGCGCCGGCCTCTACGCGATTCCGCACCTCATGGCCGGCGCGCGACACGTGGTGCCCGCCTCGGGCGGTTTCGACGCCGCCGAACTGTTCGAGCTGGGTCGCGCCCTCGGCCCGCTCTCGCTGTTCGCCGCCCCGACCATCGTCAAACGCATCGTCGACGAGGCCGAGGCGCAGGGCCTCACGCCCGAACAGTGCGGCCAGAGCGTCAAGACCATCGTCTACGGCGGCGCGCCCATGTACGCCGCCGACATCCGCCGCGCGCTGCGCACCATGGGCCCGCGCTTCGTGCAGATCTACGGCCAGGGCGAAAGCCCCATGACCGGCACCGCCCTCAGCCGCGCCCACCTGGCCGACACCGCGCACCCGCGGCACGAAGCGCGCATCGCCTCCGTCGGCGTGGCGCAGACGCGCGTGCGCATCCGCGTCGCGGGGCCGGACGGTCAGCCGCTGCCCGTGGGAGAGGTGGGTGAAGTGCTGATCCAGGGCGACAGCGTCATGAGCGGCTACTGGCAGAACCCCGAGGCCACCCAGGCGGCCATCCGCGACGGCTGGCTCTGGACCGGCGACATGGGCGCACTCGACGCCGACGGCTTCCTCACCCTCAAGGACCGCAGCAAGGACCTGATCATCAGCGGCGGCAGCAACATCTACCCGCGCGAGGTGGAAGAGGTGCTGCTGCACGCACCCGGCGTGGCCGAAGTCGCCGTGGTCGGCGCGCCCGACCCCGAATGGGGCGAAATCGTGGTGGCCTTCGTGGTGCCGCAGCCGGGCGCGGCGCTCGATTCAACGGTGCTCGACGCCTTCTGCCTGGACCAGATCGCCCGCTTCAAGCGGCCCAAGCGGTACGAGTTCGTCGAGGCGCTGCCGAAGAACAACTATGGGAAGGTGTTGAAGACGGTGTTGCGGGAGCTGCTCTGGCAACCGTAGAGGCGCCGGCCTATTGGAGCGTCTATTTAGTTGAGTTGCGAACTGTCCATTCTTGCGCGGCGCGCTCAATCATTAGGTTGTTAGGCGCTTGCGCCCCAGTGAAGCGATAGCCGCCCTACTCTCGCCTACTGTTGAATTTTGGTGGTCCGCATCGATGGCCCATCCTTGCAGCTTGCTCAAGCTTTTGGAAGCTGTGCCAAGGTTGATTTGAGCTAGGTCAGAAGCTAGTTGCACCTTAGGAGGGGCATCCATTGTTTTGAATTGAATTTTGCGGTTTGGCCCGCAATGACCGGGCTTAAGGTGCTATCTGTTCTCTGAAGTAAGCGCTTTTGTTTGTCGAGTTATTGCGATTCTTTGGATGCTCGTTGCTAGACGAAAGATGAAGTATGTTCTCGGTTGATCGTATGCTTTTGTTTCGATGTGGCCCATTGAGAATGAGTAAAAAGATATGTCAATTTGATTTTTGTTGGTCTTGAAGTGAATGTGTGTGTCTTCCGACTCAATGGTTTCTATACTAAGTGGTAGATAAAGAAGTATTCTTGATCCCTTGGAGTATCCCTTTAGCTCAGTAAATTGGCCGTATCTTGTTGCTCGTGGGCTGGCTATATAACGCCATCCATTTTTTTTCCAAGCTGCCTCCTCTTGTGCGCAGGTTGATGGCCCTGGAATTTCTTCTTCATAAAAAATAGTGCAGGGATGTTTACTCCAAGGTGGTCCAAGTTCATCAAAAAATACTCGACCGTCATAAGGAGACTTGTAAAAAAAGACGTTAGCGCCACAAACTGGACAAGAAGCGTTAGGGTTTAATAGATAGTGTCGTCCTTCTGATGGCGATGCGTTAATTGTTTTATTTGGTTTTTTGTTGGTTGTTCGGTTTTGAAATGCAACAAATTTCTGTTGTGGTAGCCAGCTTGACAGGGAAGGATTGTTTGTTCGATCTACAGTGTGTGGTCGAACCCAGGTCTTTTCGCCACTGGGGGCTGTGCGGAAGTGACCGCGTCTTGGGAAGGAGCTCACTTTTAGCGCCTTTTTGATGAGAGTCTTTGTTGATTCAGAATGTGTGTTCTGGATCAGTGTTGAAGTAGAAATCAGGCCCCTATGTCAGCGGATTGCAATGTGTTTCTTGGGTTGCTGCTGAATAGATTTCTGACGCCATAAACCGACTAAACGGATCCTCCCGGTAATCCGCAAACGGCCCACATTCCACAAACCCGAACCGCCGGTACATCGCGATCGCTGGTTCAAACGCTGGTGTGCTGCCGGTTTCCAGGCTGACGCGCGCGTAGCCGCGCTCGCGGGCGAGCCTGAGCAGTTCGGTGAGGATGGCTTGCGCGGCGCCCTGGCGCAGGTGGCGCGCGCTGGTGCGCATGGACTTGAGTTCGCCGTGGCCGCCTTCGGTGGCGGTGGTGGGCGTCAGTTCCTTGAGGGCGCCCATGGCGACCAGTTCGCCTTCGGCGCCGGCAGGGGTGTCGGGTGAGGCGCCCGCCGGCAGGCGCCAGGCGGTGAGGAAGGTGATCTCGGGTCGGCGCAGGCCGTCGAGGTCGAGCGCGAACACACATTCGGGCGGCGACTCGGCGCGCATGCCGGCGAGGTGTTCTTCGAGCAGGCTGATCACCTGCGGGTGCGTGAGTGCGCGGTCGATGCGGATGTCAACCGCTCCCTGTGAATTATTGGCCGTCATGTTCTATTCCCTCTTGACTCGTTTCGTCCCGGCAGAGCGACTTCGATGATCAGCCTCCTTCGTCGGCAAAGCCTGGATAGGTGACTTTCGTTCCCTCAATGACCACCACGTCCTGATGGACCAACTGCTCGACGACGTCTTCTGGGGCGACGGTCGTTTGTCCTTGAAGTATTGACTTGATGGTGCTGGCGAGCTTGGTTTTTCTCTTTGGACGGTCAGTGCCACGTCGTTTTAAGTTGTCCACGACCAAGTCTGTCGCTTGCTTCAACTCAGGAGAGAGGGTGGTTGCAATGCGGCTGGCTTCTTTAGATGCTTCTGAGCTGTTCTCCTTGCCAGCTGGACATCTCGGGACGCCGTCATAGTTCAGGACCACGCGGAATTTATCTTTGATGGACAGGTTGCCAAGGACCGCGTTGAATGCCTTGCAACAAACAACGCAGTTTGTGTCGTCCTTCAGCCCATCGTTGGACAAAGCGTTAAGGTGCTCAACACTTTCTTCGCCGGGAGGAATCGACCCCTTGCAGAAAAAGCATCTGTCGCCTTGTTGATGCAGAAGTCGCTCTAGTTGCTTCATAAGTTGTGCATTCTGGACATTCGTCAGCTCGCATGTGCCCGAAGCTGGACCCCCAGCGCCTTCGCCACCTTGAGCACGGTCGCAAAGCTTGGGTTCCCGTTCTCGTTCAGTGCCTTATACAGGCTCTCGCGGCTCAGACCGCTATCGCGGGCGACCTGGGTCATCCTTTGGCGAGGGCGATATCGCCCTTCGCTCGGGCGATTCCTGCTGCGTCGTCGGGTACATCGGTGCGCCAGGCGGTGAGGAAGGTGATCTCGGGCCGGCGCAGGCCGTCGAGGTCGAGCGCGAACACACATTCGGGCGGCGACTCGGCGCGCATGCCGGCGAGGTGTTCTTCGAGCAGGGCGATCACCTGCGGGTGCGTGAGTGCGCGGTCGATGCGGATGTCGAACCGGCGCGGCGGTGCCTCTGGATGCATGTCGCTCCCTCCCCGGGCGGCGTGTTTTCTGGCCGGAATGGCTCTGCGGCCATTGTGTTCGGTTTGTTACCAGGGAGGCAAGCCGGGCGGCTCAAGCGAACCGGGCGCTCGCCGATAAAGGCTGAACACCTTCAAAGGATTCGCCATGGACATCGAAATCTCCCCCGCTCTGCTCGTCGACCGCGTGGTCCAGTCCCGCCAGGGCTCGGTCGCCGAGGCGGCCCAGGTGCATGTGCTGAAGAAAGCGATGGACCTGCAGGAGTCGGCCTCGGCCACGCTGCTGAACTCGGTGGCGGGCAGCCTGCCGCTGGCCAGCGGCGGCTCGGTAGGGACGAAGGTCAACGCGATGGTGTGACGTCGAGTTCGAACCGGTAGGCGAAAGCGAACTTCAACGTGGCGCCCGCGCCGTTGCGCGTGATGGGGCTGAACTTCCATTGGGCGACCGCTTCGCGCGCAGCCGCCGAGAGCTCGTCGTTCGGATTTTCGACCACGGTCACGTTGCTCACGGAGCCGTCCGCCAGGACGTCGAACTGCAGCGCCACCTTGCCTTCAATCCTCTGCCGCAACGCCTTGATCGGGTATCCCGGCAACGCCGCGTTGAGCAGCTGAAGCGGTTTGTCCAGCGGCGGCTTGATCTGGTGTTCCAGCGTCTCGCGGATCAGTTCGCGCTGTGCATCCTGGCTGCTCAGGAACTCCGGGTTGTTCCCCACGCGGTAAGTGGTTCCGCCAAGGGGCTGGGCACAAGCACCCAGAAGAGTCAGGGTCACCAGTGCGGCGGTGAAGCGGGCTTGGGTGAATGGCATGGCAGGACCTGGCGATCTTTTGGTTCTGGCGTGCCCGTTGGCATCGCCTTTCAGAACAAGTCTTGCGGCTTGTCGTTGTAGCGGAACGTGTGGATCACCCATCCGCTCTTCCCTTGATAGCAGAAGAAGACCCAAGGCATGGCTTGGTTGTCGTACTTCTGAAGGTAGGTCAGTCGGACCATGGACTTGCCGACCCATTTCTCTTCGATGAACTCCTGACCAATAGGGTTGCCATATCGGGTGGCCACCGTGGGGAGGTAAGCGGCAGACTGCGCGAGCATCGAGTCGAACTCGGCCTTGGGGATGATCGTCAGATGACGGAAGCTCTTGAGGGCAGCGTCGATGTCGCCTTTGCCAGCGAGTTCCATGGCGGCATCCGTGACCTTTCGAATCTCCGGAAAGGTCGCCAGACCCTGAGCGAATGATGTCGCGCTGCAGATGGTCAGCGTTGCAGCGATCAGGATGCGTGAGAGTCGTCGTTTCATGTGGTGTTGTCCCTGTGTGAGTCGTCAAAACGCCCGGAGTCCCGTTTTAGCATGCGCGCCGCCAGCACACTGGCAAGCAGCACCAGTACGCTGCTGACCAGCGCCGTGAACTGCAGCGCATCGGTGAAGGCGGCCTGCGCGGCGCTCACCAGCGCCCGGGCCGCGTCGGGCGACAAGTGGTTGGCGGCTTCGAGGGCGCCGCCGAGCGTGCTTTGTGCCTGCGCCGGCACCTCGGCCAGCCCCGCGCCGCCCAGCTGGTGGCGGTAGATGAGCGTGCCCGCGCTGCCGAACAGCGCGATGCCCAGCGCGCCGCTGAACTCCGAGGCGGTCTCGGCGATGGACGAGGCCGCGCCCGCGCGCTCGGGCGGTGCCGCGGTGATGATCTGTTCGGTGCCGATCGCAAACACCGGCGCCATGCCCAGGCTGACCACGACCATGCCGGCCACCAGCACCCACAGCGCCCACGGACCGTCGGCCCCCACCA
This sequence comes from Hydrogenophaga sedimenti, assembly GCF_051857515.1. Taxonomy (NCBI): domain Bacteria; kingdom Pseudomonadati; phylum Pseudomonadota; class Betaproteobacteria; order Burkholderiales; family Comamonadaceae; genus Hydrogenophaga; species Hydrogenophaga sedimenti. Next base: position 157,093 of record NZ_JBPZHA010000011.1, on the reverse strand, counting down.
TCAGCAGCATGCCCACGGCGGCCGCGGCCAGGCCCCAGACCATCACCGGGCCGGGGCCGTAGCGCGCGGCCATGCGCGGCGCCAGCACCATCGAGCCGAACACGAAGCCGCCCGCCCAGGGCACGGTGGCCCAGCCGGCCTGCAGCGGCGTGAGCATCAGCACCATCTGCAGGTACTGCGCGATGAAGATGTAGACACCGAACATGGCCAGGCACGACAGCGCATAGGCCACGATGGCGGTGCGAAAGGTCGGGATGGCGAACAGCCGCAGCTCCAGCAGCGGGTAGTCGATCACCCGCTGGCGCCGCACGAACACCCAGCCCACCGCCACGCCCGCGGCCAGCAGCGCCAGCCGCGCCGCGCTGGGGCCGGCCTCGGCCATGGCCTTGATGGCGTAGATGGTGCCGAGCACGGCGGCCAGCGAGAGCAGCACGCTGGCCGCGTCGATGCGGCCAGCGTCCTCGTCGCGGTACTCGGGCAGCAGTCGCGGCCCCAGCACCAGCAGCAGCACCATCACCGGCACCGCGGGCAGGAACACCGAGCCCCACCAGAAATGCTCCAGCAGCCAGCCGCCCACCAGCGGGCCGATGGCGCTGCCGACCGAGAACGCGGTGATCCACACGCCGATGGCGAACTGGCGCTGCGTTTCGTCGTGGAACATGTTGCGGATCAGCGAGAGCGTGGACGGCGCCAGCGTCGCGCCGGCAATGCCCAGCAGCGCGCGCAGCACGATCAGCTCGGCCGGCGTGCGCGCAAACGCGGCCAGCACCGAGGCAGCCGCGAAGAAGGTCGCGCCGATCAGCAGCAGGCGGCGGCGCCCGATGCGGTCGCCCAGCGTGCCCATGGTGATCAGAAAGCCGGAGACCAGAAAGCCATAGATGTCGATGATCCACAGCAGCTGCGAGGCGCTGGGCGCGAGTGCGCGGCTGAGCGCCGGCACCGCGAGGTTGAGCACCGTCAGGTCCATGGCATAGACCAGACAGGGCAGGGCGATCACGGCCAAGCCCCACCATTCGCGGGGGGTGGCTTTGGAGTGGGTGGTCATTCGATGTTCAAAAGGCTGCCGACCGACTGCTCCAGCAGCTCGACCAGCTCGGGGTCCATGTACTTGTACTCGTCGGGGATGTCGAGCACGTGAACGGGCTTGTCTGCCAGAAGGGCACCGAAGTCCGCGACCAGCCGGGACTTGTGTTTCTGCTCCATCACGATCACCACGTCGGCCCAGTCGATGTCGGCGTCCGCGACGGTGTGGCGCGCGCTGGGGCTGGTGCCACCCGAGCGCACGTTCAGGCGCGGGTGCCGGCGCCAGAGTTGCTCGGCCGTGGGGCTGCGCCACTGGTTGCGGCTGCAGACGAAGAGGACGTTCAGGCGCGGGGCGGACATCGCGAGATCGTACTTTCGATGCGCATGTCGGCGGCTCATGCGAACCTAGTTTGCGCATAAGCATCTGAGAAGTGGTTGGTTCTCCTGCGGCGGGGCGCTGTCCAGAATGGCTGGGCGGTCCCGGAAAGGGGCCGGCGCGTGCCTTCTTCATCCATCCACTCCACACAGGTCTCACATCATGTCCATCCTGCAATCCCCTGCTCTCGCGCCCCGCGTGCTGTCGGTGCTGCGCATCGTGTCCGCCTACCTGCTCCTGCAGCATGGCTCGGCCAAGCTGTTTGGCGTTCCCCACGTGGATCTCTTCAACGGGTTGCCGCTGTTTTCGCTGATCGGTGTGGCCGGCATCCTGGAGGTGGTTGGCGGCGCGCTGTTGCTGCTGGGCCTGTTCACGCGGCCGGTGGCTTTCGTGCTGTCCGGCCAGCTGGCCTTTGCCTATTTCCTCGGCCACGCACCGAGCGGCAATGTGCTGGTGCCGTTCCTGAACCAGGGCGAGGCCGCGGTGCTGTTCTCCTTCGTCTTTCTCTACCTGGCGGCGGCGGGTGGTGGTTCGTGGAGCCTGGACGCCTGGCGCGCCGGCCGCACGCCGTCGGGGGCGGGGACTGCCGGCGCCTGACGTCTTTCTTGAGGTAGGCTGCTCCCCATGAAATCCGCCTACCTTTTCCTCGCCGCGGCCATCGTGGCCGAGGTGATCGCGACCAGCATGCTCAAGGCCTCCGACGGCTTCACCCGCATGTGGCCCAGCGTGGCCACCGTGATCGGGTACGGGGTGTCGTTCTACTGTCTGGCGCAGACGCTGGGCAGCATGCCCACGGGCGTGGTCTACGCGATCTGGTCGGGCGTCGGGATCGTGCTGATCTCGCTGATCGGCTGGGTGGTGTTCAAGCAGTCGCTGGACGGCCCCGCGCTGGCCGGCATGGGGCTGATCATCGCGGGCGTGCTGGTGATCAACCTGTTCTCGCGCTCGGTCGCGCACTGATTTCCGGGCAATTCCGCACAGCCGTGCGCGCGGCGATTGTTTACACTTTGTTGCAGATGCGACGGGTGGGCCGGACGCACGGAGCCTCCCCATGAAGTCACTGGTCGTCATCGTCAACATCGTCGCGTCGCTGGCCCTGCTGCCGGCGCTGTACATGGCGCTGATGTCTCCCATGATGTTCGACTCCGGGGCGACCACCCGCACCTGGACGCTGTTCGGGACGGTGCTGGCGATCCCGGCTTCGATCGTCGTGACGCAGATCGCTTCCTGGGTGCTGTTCTACAAGGGTCTGTACCTGTGGGCGCTGGGCGTGGCCTGTGTGCCGCTGCTGTTCGTGGCCCTGCTGGTGGTGCTGTTCATGATGTCCAGCAGCCTGACCTGACGCATCGACATTTCATTTTCTCAACAGGCATACACAACATGGACAAGCGGTACGGCGGCTACAAGATCGGCAAGGTTCCTGAGGACGCCAAGCGCAGGGAACGCAACCACAGCAAGGCGCTGCCGCAGCGGGTGGATCTGCGCAAGTTCCTGACCTCGATCGAGAGCCAGGTGGGCAACAGCTGCGTGGCCAACGCGATGGCCGGCGCCTACGAGTACCTGGCCAAGCGGGAACTGGGCGATTCGGAAGACGTCAGCCGCCTCTACATCTACTACAACGCGCGCTACCTGGACGAGAGCCAGGACGAAGACGGTGGCTCCTACATGCACACCGCGATCAAGGGGCTGATGGAGTACGGTGCCTGCTCCGAGCAGATGTGGCCCAACGACGAGGACATGATCAACGACGAGCCGCACGAGGACGCCTACACGCAGGGCGGCGAGTTCTGCATCGTCGAGGCCGAGGCGGTGGACACCGACCTGCAGCTCTGGAAAGAAACGCTGGCGGCGGGTTTCCCGATCGCGTTCGCACTCAACACCTTCAAGAACTTCGACGACGCCAGCCGCAACAAGGGCCGGGTGCCGATGCCCAAGGACAACGCCGAGACCCGCAAGACGCACGGCTGGCACGCCATGTTGTGCGTGGGTTACTCGGACATCGACCGCGTGTTCATCGTGCGCAACTCCTGGGGCGAGGAGTGGGGCGACAAGGGCTACTGCTACATCCCGTACGACTACGTGATGCACGACAGCCACAACGCGCACGACAGCTGGGTGATCAAGTCGGTGCAGAACCTGGACTACAGCGAGGGTGTCGAGGTCGAAGGCGACGACTCGTATTTCTACGACGACGAGTACCTGCAGCTCTCTGACTACTACGTCTACACCGAAGACTCCGACGGGTTCCTGGAGCGGCTCGAAGCGCTGCTCGACGAGTGGGTCGAGTCGGAGGACGACTACTTCTTCGACTGGGAGGTCGACGAAGACAAGGACGGCAGCTTCATCCAATTCGGCGAGTTCTACCTGCTGGTCGAGGACCAGGCGGCGTTCCTGGAAGCACTCGACGCCTTGTCAGAGGAGTTCGCTGGCGAGGACGGCTACGACTACACCGTCGACGAGGGCGAGGAAGAGGGCGACGACGAAGAAGACGAAGAAGACGAAGAGGAAGAGGAAGAGGAAGAGGAAGAGGAAGAGGAAGAGGAAGAGGAAGAGGAAGAGGAAGAGCCGGGCCGCAAGAAAAAGAAGTGAGGGCGCCGGGCGCCCTCAGGCGGCGCTCACCAGCTCACTTCGCGGTCGGGCGTGGCGCTGATCTTGTGGATCGTCAGGTCGGCGCCTTCGTACTCTTCTTCCTGGTCGAGACGGATGCCCAGCGTGGCCTTGAGCACGCCGTAGACCACCGCGCCGCCCAGCAGCGCCCAGGTCACGCCCATGGCGGTGCCGATCAGCTGCGCGCCGAAGCTCACGCCGCCCAGGCCGCCGAGCGCCTTCTGGCCGAAGAGGCCGGCCGCAATGCCGCCCCAGGTGCCGCACAGACCGTGCAGCGGCCAGACGCCGAGCACGTCGTCGATCTTCCAGCGGTTCTGCGTCAGCGTGAACATCGAGACAAACAGCAGGCCGGCGACCACGCCGACGACCAGGGCGCCCAGCGGGTGCATCAGGTCCGAGCCGGCGCAGACGGCCACCAGGCCGGCCAGCGGGCCGTTGTGCACGAAGCCGGGGTCGTTCTTGCCGGCGATCAGCGCGGCCAGCGTGCCGCCGACCATCGCCATCAGCGAGTTGACCGCGACCAGACCGGAGATCTTGTCCAGCGTCTGTGCGCTCATCACGTTGAAGCCGAACCAGCCGACACACAGGATCCAGGCACCCAGCGCCAGGAAGGGGATGTTCGACGGCGGGTGGGCCGAAACGCCGCCGTCCTTGCGGTAGCGGTTGGCGCGGGCGCCCAGGAAGACCACCGCGGGCAGGGCGATCCAGCCGCCGACCGCGTGCACGACCACCGAGCCGGCGAAGTCGTGGAAGCTGGCGCCGGTCGTGGCCTCGATCCAGGCCTGCACGCCGAAGTGGCCGTTCCAGGCGATGCCTTCAAAAAACGGGTACACAACGCCGACGATGACGGCCGTTGCGATCAGTTGCGGCCAGAACTTGGCGCGTTCGGCGATGCCGCCGGAAATGATGGCCGGGATGGCGGCGGCGAAGGTCAGCAGGAAGAAGAACTTGACCAGCTCGTAGCCGTTCTTCTGGGCGAGTTGTTCGGCGCCGATGAAGAAATGCGTGCCGTAGGCAACACCATAGCCGACGATGAAGTACGCAATGGTCGAGACCGAGAAGTCGACCAGGATCTTGACCAGGGCGTTGACCTGGTTCTTCTTGCGGACCGTGCCGAGTTCAAGAAAGGCAAATCCGGCGTGCATCGCCAGGACCATGATGCCGCCCAACAGGATGAACAGGGCATCTGCGCCCTGTTTCAGTGCGTCCATGTGAAATCTCCGTGCAGAAAACTTGTTTTGGTGCGTGATTGGCGCCAAAACAGGGTCTGCATGGCGAATCGCACCACGATCTAGCAAAAACTACGCCAAATAAGCCAGGATGGTGCAGTGCATCCTGTCTTGGTGCGGTCAGTCTGGCCCGATGAGTGAGCGCACCATGCGCTGCGGGTCGCGCATGAAGGTCTGCATGACCTGGAAATGTTCGGTGTCTTCGTAGTCGACCCGCTGCACTCCCTCGCCATCGAAGCGGTAGATCCAGGCGTCGGGATAGGCCATCAGGATGGGCGAGTGGGTGGCAATGATGAACTGCGAACCGTCGCGCACCAGGTCGTGCAGGCGGGCGAGCGCGGCAAGCTGGCGCTGGGGCGAGAGGGCGGCTTCGGGTTCGTCCAGCAGGTACAGGCCCTGGCCGCCGAAGCGCTTCATCATCAGCGCCATGAACGACTCGCCGTGCGACTGCTCGTGCAGGGAGACGCCGCCGTAGCTGTTGATCACCGGTGGTGCGGGCGCCGGGTCGGCGTCCATCTGTTCGATGTTGGTGGTCACGTTGAAGAAGCTCTCGGCACGCAGGAAGAATCCGTCGCGCGGGCGCTTGTAGCCTTTGGCGATGCGCAGGTGGGCATGCAGCTCGGAGTGCGAGGGGCGGGTATCGAAGTGGAAGTTGCGCGAGCCGCCTTCGGGGTTGAAGCCCAGCGCGACCGCGATGGCTTCCAGCAGCGTCGATTTGCCGGAGCCGTTTTCACCGACAAAGAAGGTGACCTTCGGGTGCGGCTCCAGCACGTCGAGGTGACGCACGGCCTGCAGGTTGAACGGGTAGCGATCGAAGTGCTCGACCGTGTCGCGCCGCAGGGAGATGCGCTGGACGAAATGGCTGGCGAGCATGGCCGGCGGTTCAGGCAGCGGCGCGATCGGGCGCGCCGATGGCCCGCAGCACCGACGGAGCGATCAGCTTGTGCATGGGCTTGACCGGCAGCATGTACAGCCGCCCGAGCCGGTTCTTGGTATGCACGACCGTGGTGACGGTCACGCGCACCGGCTGGCCTTCCCTGCGCGCGCAATGCACCGAGAGCACCACGTCCAGGTGTTTGTCGCGGTCGCCCAGCAGGACTTCGTCGGGCGTGTTCTCGAACAACGTGAAGATGCCGACGCGGTCGCCGGGCCGGTAGTCGGCGGGTGCTTTGGCCGGGTCGATTTCCGAGAGCTCGCCCAGGTTCTTGAGGCCGACCAGCTGCACCGCGCGGTTGCGCAGGGTCATGCAGGTGTCGACCCAGCGCGGGGTGGCACGGACCGATTTGAGGAACTGGCCAAGCGCGCTGAGCGAGGGGTCGGCCGCGTCGATGCTCCAGGCGTCGTGAAAGTCGGCGCCCGCGATGCGGCTGGCGATGCGGCTGCCGTCGGGCGGCAGCGTGGCGGTGGGTGTGTTCATGGGGTGGTGTGTGTCAGGCCAGCAGCACGGCACGGGCCAGCAGCGACCAGATGCCGAGCAGCACGAAGTTGCTGGCCGCGAACGCGAGGAAGCGGTGCAGCACGTGGTTGTAGGTGACGTGGATCAGGCTGTGCACGATGCGCAGCGCGACATAGGCCCAGGCCAGGTTGACCAGCAGCGGTGTCGCGGTGGCGGTCGTGTGCGCCAGCAGCACCGCCACGTAGAACAGCAGCGGCAGCTCCAGCAGGTTCATGTAGTTGCGGTTGGGCAGCGACACGGGGGCCGTCACCCGGCCGGACTCGCCCAGGGCGTATTCGCGCGGCGAGACGCTGCCGTTGAAACCGGCCTGCAGGCGCCGGAACGCGATCAGCAGCAGGATGCAGAAGGTCCAGGCGGCCAGCGCGAAGACCGGGGCGAAGAGGGCGGCGGGGGTGGGCGGCGTCGGCATCCGCCCACTGTAGCGGGACTTGCTCAGGGCCGGCGGGCCGCCCTGTCAGGCCTCACGAGCAGCTGACGCTGCCGCAGCCGCTCATGGTGGCAGGGCGCACCCGGTCCGGGTCGGCCAGGGTCTCGGTCTTCGAGTCGAAGCCGACGTCCTTCATGTGCAGCGCCAGGCCGGCGTCCATGCTGGCGGCGTGCTGCGGGAACCACTCGACCAGCGCTTCGGCCAGGCGCGAAATGATCTCGGTGTCGCCCTGTTCGTAGTGTTCGACCACGGCATTCAGGGTTTCGAGGATGGTCGCGTGGTGCGAGGCGTGGCAGTTGTCGGGCGCGAAGCCGGTGGCGACCATCCAGCGCTCTTCCTGCGCGAAGTGTTCGACCGTGTGGGCGACGAACTCGCGGTAGAGCGGCAATTGCTGGTCCTGCGGGGTGGCGAGCAGGCGGTTGAGCATCTCCACGAATTCTTCGTGGGTGTCGTCCATGCGGCCGTCGCCGGTCTGCAGTTGCGGGTTCCAGTCGAGGCCGGCAATGGCCTGGGCGGGGGCTTCGTGGGTGGTGGTCGCGTCCATGGGGCGTCACTGTAGCCGCAAACCCGGTCGGCAGCGCTTGACCGGGGTCAAGCCAGCCCCGGTCGCTGGGCTATCATGAAATTCTCGTTCTGGAGGAGGTCAACATGAATTTTGTCGACGCGGTCAAGCTGTGTTTCACCAAATACGTGGGCTTCGAGGGCCGGGCCAGCCGCTCGGAGTACTGGTGGTGGGTGCTCTTCATCATCGTGGTGTCGATCGTGCTGGGTGCGGTCAGGGCCGGCATGCTGGGCAACCTGTTCTCACTGGCCACGCTGCTGCCGTCGCTGGCCGTGGGCGCCCGTCGCCTGCACGACATCGGCAAGAGCGGCTGGTGGCAGCTGGTGGCGCTGATCCCGCTGATCGGCTGGATTCTGCTGATCTACTGGGCTGTGCAGCCCAGCGAGGGCGATAACGCCCACGGCCCGGCGCCGTCGAACTGAGGCACAGGACCGTAGGGCAAGGGGTCAGGCCTCGGCCGTGACCCGGCCCAGCATCTGGTCGATCGCGGCATGCAGCTCGGGCAAGGCCAGGGCCTGGTCCAGCTTGGCCAGCGCCGGGTGGGCCAGGCTGGCGCGCAGGTGGTAGGTGTCCACGCCGCCGTCCTGCAGCGGGTTGTAGCCTTCGAGGCTGTCGAGCTGGCCCAGCGCCAGCCGCTCGCCCAGCCGGGCGCAGAGGTAGCCCAGCGCAAAGCGCGGCGCGCGTTTCGGGTCGGTCGACATGAAGGGGCTGACCAGCTGGCGGCCGACACCGCTGACGTCGTTGACCAGCTCTTCGGGCAGTTCCCAGGACTTCATCAGCAGGCCGCCGATTTCGGTCGCGCTCAGGCCGAGCAGCTCCTGCTCCAGGCGGGCGCGCTCCAGGCGGCCGCGTTCCAGCCACTTCTCCAGCCCGGACATCGGGATGAGGGAGGCGGTGGCCAGCTGGCCGACAAAGCTGAGCACGACCTGGGTCGAGAGCGTGCCCTGGTCGGGCAGGTTGAGCGCCTTGCCCAGCCGCACACAGAGTTCGCTGGCGATCGCGCTGGCCTTCCAGATCGCGTCGAAGCTGCGTTGTGCCTCGGCCAGCTTGGGCTTGAAGGCCTCGGCCAGCATGTACTGCAGGCAGATGCTGCGCACCGTGTTCATGCCCAGGAAGGTGACCGCCTGACCGATGTTGGTCACGGGCGTGTGCAGGCCGTAGATCGGGGAGTTGACGGTCGAGAGGATCTTGGCGGCGATCAGCGGCTCGCCCATCACCAGGTCGCTCAGCTCGGCCGAACCGGCCCTGGCCACGAAATCGGGCGAGAGCAGCTTCTGCATCGAGCGCGGGGGCTTCGGAATGCCGCGCACGGCGGTCAGCAGGGTGTCGCGGTGCACCGGGTCCATGTCCTGCGCGCCCAGCCACTGGAATTCCGACAGGCTGGCGGGCAGGGGTTCCGGCACGGGCGCGATGGCCTCGCGCAAGGTCGGGACCGGCGCCGGGGTGGTGCCCGGGGCTTTGGGCGCCGGGTGGCTGGCACGCTGGACGGCGGCGGCCGGGGACGTTGCGGTCACCGACGGCGCGGGACGCCGGAAAAACCACCAGGCCAGCGCCAGAGCCAGGACGCCAGCAATCCACATCATGAGAAGCGACACGACAAACCTCCGTCCAGGGATGTGGTCCGCGGACATTCCACGAACCTGTTTGTCGTCTAGATCGGCGTTTGGCCGCCGGTCTTGAGCGGGTTGCGTCGCTTACTTGCCGACGTTGATCAACGGTGTGGCGTTGCCGCCCAGCAACACGGTGTTGCCCGGCTTGCCGGCCAGCGCCAGGGCGGTGTCGCGCTGGATCTCGGCCAGCTTGATGTCCTTGAGCGCCGGCGTGAGCGAGGCACTGATGATTTCGTTGGCCTTGGCTTCGCCCTGGGCCTGCACGATCAGCCGTTCGGCCTCGGCCTTGGCCAGTTCGACTTCCTTGCGTTTCTTTTCGATCGCCTGATCGGTCTCGGCACGCGAGCGGATCGCCGCTTCGATGGCCGGGTCGGTGAGCAGGTTGCGCACGTTGACCGCGGTCACCACGAAGGCGCCCGGATCGTTCTTTTCGAGTTCCTCCTGCAACCGGGCGCGGACCATCTCAGACAGCTCGGTGCGCTTGGTGTGCATGGTGGTGGCGTCCAGCTCGGCGATGGCCTTGTAGATGGCTTCGCGGGCCTCGCGCGAGACGCGGCTGAACGCGACCACCAGGTCTTTGGTGCCGCCCTGCACGATCTGGTTGTGCTGCACCACATCGCCCTGGTACTTGATGTAGAGCGCCGGCACGGCCGCGGGCGTGGTCTTGTAGTAGACGTCGATGTCGACGTCCTTCATCGTCAGGTTGTCCCGGCTCTTGGGCGTCATGTCGTTGAGCTGGAAGCTGACTTCCTTGGTGGTGAACTCGTCGACGGTCTTGAACAGCGTGAAGTACACGCCGGGGTTCAGCGCCTCGGTGCCGACCTTGCCCAGCGTGCGCTCCACGCCGACATTGCCGGTGTCGATCTGGCTGCAGGCGGCCAGCAACAGGGCGGTGGCGGGAACGGCCAGTCGGCGCAGGGCGGAGACAGTCATGGTCAGAGCAGTTTGGTGGAAGGAACGAAGTAGGCGACGACCAGCAGGGCCAGCAGCACCAGGGCGACCGCGACCAGCCGCAGGCCGTGCCGCTTGATCGGCCCCAGCTGTTCGGGACGCACCAGCGGACGGGTGCCGACCCACAGGCCGTAGCCCGCAGCGATCGCGAAGAAGAGCAGCAGCAGTTGGCGCATGGGTCGTCCGTTGGCGGGCGTCTATTTCAGGGCCTGCGCGGCCCACGCCGGGAGTGCGCGGCGCAGCGGGTGCTGGGCACTGGCGTCGGTCCGGCCGGCCAGCCAGTATCCCAGCAGGTCCGCGGCAATTTCGTGGGGGTGGTAGAGGTTGCTCCGGTCGGGGAATGCGCCCGCATAGCCCGGCACCTCCAGCAGCGGCCCGGTCTGCGGGCGCCCGTCGGATTCCTGCAGGCGCCACTGGCCTTGTTCCAGGCGGAAGCGCACCGCCTGCATCTGGAAGTCGCGCGGCATGCTGGGCGTCTGCAAATTGCCCAGCTGCAGCCAGGGCAGCACCGCCTGGCCGGGCGCATCGGGCAGCGGGAAAACCCATTCGCTCACCGGCGCATCGGGATTGACCACGCCGCTGTCCAGCAGCGCCGGCACCTGCAGGGCCGGAACGCGCACAAAGCCCAGGAGCCGGGCGTTCAGGCCGTCAAAGAGCTCCGGGTGGCTGCGCTGCAGGACGTGCGTCTGCTCGTGGACCAGCAGGTAGCTCAGGAACACCTGGAGCCGGGCCAGATCCTGTGCGCGGTAGCCGGCGAGCAGGTTCTGCATGATTCCCGCGCCAAAGACGATGGTGTCTGCGCGCGTGTGGGGCAGGCCGCCTTCCACCCGGTCGCTGATCTTGGCGAATTTCCAGGGGGTGCGCGCATACAGCGGGGCCTTGTCGGCCAGCGTGGGCCACAAGGCATTCAGCGACCAGCGCAGCAGCGCCTGTTCGTCGGCCGAGAACTCCTGTGTCTCGGCGGCGTAGTGGGCTTTTGCGCGTTCGCGCGCCTCGGTCAGTGGCAGCCCCCGCAGGTCCTGGCGGGTCTTGGCCAGGAGCTCGGGGCCATGCATCGCATCAAAGTAGGCCTGCGCGCCCGGACCAGCCATCAAGGCGGCGGCTTCGCTGCGGTTCAGGAACTGCGGCGCCGGAGGTTCCGGTGCCCTGGTTTGCGCTTGCGCTGCGACCGCTCCCAGCCCCAGGCCGAGCAGCAGCGCCAGCCGCAGAACAGGTCGGCGCAGCATCGGGCTCAGGCCAGGCGGCTGCGGTGGCGCGCAATCTGCGCCTTGACCTGCACGGGCGCGGTGCCGCCCAGGGTGTTGCGGGCGTTGAGGCTGCCGCGCAGGCTCAGGCATTCGTAGACGTCCTTTTCGATCGACGCATTGAAGCCCTGCAGCACGGTCAGCGGCAGTTCGGACAGGTCGCAGTTGTGCGACGTGGCGGCCTTGACGGCGTGGGCCACGGTCTCGTGCGCATCGCGGAAGGGCAGCCCCTTCTTGACCAAGTAGTCGGCCAGGTCGGTGGCGGTGGCGTAGCCCTTGTTGGCGGCGGCTTCCATGGCCGCGGCGTTGACGGTGATGCCGCCTTCTTTGGCGCCGGTGGCCGGGTTCAGCTGGCCGCCCACCATCTCGCAGAAGATGCGCAGGGTGTCCTTGAGCGTGTCCACCGTGTCGAACAGCGGTTCCTTGTCTTCCTGGTTGTCCTTGTTGTAGGCCAGCGGCTGGCCTTTCATCAGGGTGATCAGGCCCATCAGGTGGCCGACCACGCGGCCGGTCTTGCCGCGCGCCAGTTCGGGCACGTCGGGGTTCTTCTTCTGCGGCATGATCGACGAGCCGGTGGTGAAGCGGTCGGCGATCTTCACGAAGCCAAAGTTCTGGCTCATCCACAGGATCAGCTCTTCCGAGAAGCGGCTGATGTGGACCATGCACAGGCTGGCGGCGGCGGTGAATTCAATGGCGAAGTCGCGGTCGCTCACGCCGTCCAGGCTGTTCTGGCACACGCCTTCCATGCCGAGCGTGTTGGCGACGCGCTCGCGGTCCAGCGGGTAGGTGGTGCCGGCCAGCGCGGCGCTGCCCAGCGGCAGGCGGTTGGTGCGGCGGCGCACGTCGGCCATGCGTTCGGCGTCGCGGCTGAACATTTCCACATAGGCCAGCAGGTGGTGCGCGAAGCTCACCGGCTGGGCCACCTGCAGGTGGGTGAAGCCGGGCAGGATCACTTCCACATTCTTTTCGGCCACATCCACCAGCGCGACCTGAAGCTCTTTCAGCAGGTCGGAGATCAGGTCGATCTCGTCGCGCAGCCACAGGCGCACGTCGGTGGCGACCTGGTCGTTGCGGCTGCGGCCGGTGTGCAGGCGCTTGCCCGCGTCGCCCACCAGCTGGGTCAGGCGCGCCTCGATGTTCAGGTGCACGTCTTCCAGATCCAGCTTCCATTCAAAGCCGCCGGCCTCGATTTCCGAGCGGATCTGTGCCATGCCGCGCTGGATGTCGGCCAGGTCGCTGGCGCCGATGATCTTCTGTGCGGCCAGCATCTCGGCGTGGGCCAGGCTGCCGGTGATGTCGGCCAGCCAGAGGCGCTTGTCGAAAAACACGCTGGCGGTGTAGCGCTTGACCAGCTCGCTCATGGGCTCCGAGAATAGGGCGGACCAGGCTTCGGATTTCTTGTCGAGTTGGTTGGTGGACATGGTGGTGCCAGCGGCGAGAGAGGGGATCGGAGGGTGGCGTGTGCGCCCGGCAGGGGTGGACCGGGCGCGCTGACTCAAAAACGGTTGTCGGCGACGACCTATAGTGCGAGCCATGCAGGACTCCCGAATTTTATCGACCTTCCACGACCCGGCCTCGAAGTTGCCGCTGTCGCAGATGCCGGAACACCGGCAGGCGGGCGAACTGCTGTTCGAGACCTGCCAGCTGGGCATCGTGCTGCGCGCGGTGCTGTTCGTGCAGGCCATCATGTGGGTGGCGGCGCTCTATGGCGCGCAGGGGCTGGTGGCCTGGCTGGAGCGGCTGGCCATCCTCACGGCCGCCGCCTTGCCCTCGGTGCTGATCTGGCTGCTGGTGACCTGCATGCTCAAGCGGGTGATCGGCCGCCTGCCCGCGGCGGGCCAGTGGACCTGCGGTATCGCGCTGGGCGCGGTGTCCGCCATCTATGGTTGCGGCATGCTGTCGTGGACGCATCTGGTGGCGCCCGCGCCGTGGGTGGCCAGCGCCGCGACCGGTGCTCTGGTGGCGGCGGTGATGGTCGCGGGCCTGGTCTGGCGCTCGCGCGCCAAGGAGCCTGCCGGTACGACGGCCCGCCTGGCCGAACTGCAGGCCCGCATCCGGCCGCATTTCCTGTTCAACACGCTCAACAGTGCGATCGCCCTGGTGCGCGCCGAGCCGGCCAAGGCCGAGACGCTGCTCGAAGACCTGAGCGAGCTGTTCCGCCACGCGCTGGCCGACACCAAGGAAGATGTGCCTCTGCGGCAGGAGCTGGAGCTGGCCGAACACTACCTGGCGATCGAGCAGATCCGGTTCGGTGACCGCCTGAGGGTCGAGTGGAATCTGGACGACAAGGCCTCGGCCGCCCGTTTGCCGCCACTGATCCTGCAGCCGCTGGTCGAGAATGCGGTCAAGCACGGGGTGGAGCCCAGCCCGACCGGCGCCACGGTGCGCATCACGACCAAGCGCCGCGGCTCGACCGTGATCATCAAGGTGACCAACACCGTGCCGGCAGGCAGTGGGTCGCCGGGCAACGGGCTGGCGCTGGACAACGTGCGCCAGCGGCTGGAGCTGCTGCACGACGTCGAAGGCCGGTTCCAGTCGGCGCTGGTCGACGGGGTGTATCAGGTGCGGCTTGAAATACCGATATAAGTCGGGGTTGGACGCGGGTCCTCAACGGAGCGTGACATGGCACTGAAGGTTCTGATCGTGGACGACGAAGCGCTGGCGCGGTCGCGGCTGCGCACGCTGCTGGGTGATTGCACCGACCCGCGCGCCGAGGTGGTGGGCGAAGCGGCGAACGCGGTGGCGGCCATGGAGCAGTTTCAGCGCACGCCCTGCGACCTGGTGCTGCTGGACATCCACATGCCGGGTGTCGATGGCATGGCGCTGGCGGCGAACCTGCGCAGCATGGCGCCGCCGCCCAAGGTGGTGTTCGTGACGGCGCACGCCGACTACGCGCTGAGCGCCTTCGAGCTGGACGCGGTGGACTACCTGACCAAGCCGGTGCGGCTGGAGCGGCTGGAGCAGGCCTTGCAGAAGGTGCAGCGCCTGCAGGTCGCGTCGGACCTCAACGATCAACCGGGCGCGACCGAGAGCCTGCTGATCCAGGAGCGTGGCCGCAGCGAGCGGGTGGCGCTGGCGGATGTGATCTACCTGAAGGCGGAACTGAAGTACATCACGGTGCGCACGGCGGAGAAGGAGCACATCTACGACGGGGCGCTGAGCGAGCTGGAGCAGAAGTACGCGCACCTGTTCGTGCGGGTGCACCGCAATGCGCTGGTGGCGAGGCGCTGTGTGCGCGCGGTGGAGAAGCACCACGATCCGGTGGAGGGCGAGGGCTGGACGGTGCGGCTGGACGGCTGCGAGGAGCGTCTGGCGGTGTCGCGCCGGCAGCTGTCGGCGGTGCGTGAGTCGTTGATGGGCTGACTTTTGTTCGTTGTCGGGGCTGCGGTCGTCGGCGACCGGGGTGGCCGGCTCCGCGCATGTCACCCTGCAGAGCGAAGTAAAGGAGGAGACGGCCGTCGGGGGACATGAGCGGCGCAGGGTGCCATGCCCTCGCCAGCGACGCGAGGTGCCACGCCAAACAGTCAGACCTCAGCCGCCTCGATCAGAAAGCGGACCCGGCGTTGCCCCTGCCACTCGTCCGCATCCAGGCGAAAAGCGATCTTGACGGTCGAAGGCAAAGGCTCCGTGTGGCCGAACCAGATCCCGTCCACCGGATCGCCCTGGTGCTTGAGCTTCACCGACAGGTGCTTCTCGCCCACCAGCCGCTGACTCACCACCTGCACCTCCTCGCAGAACACCGGCGGCGCAAAACCCTGGCCCCAGACCTCGGCGTGCAGCGTGTCCACCAGGTCCGTGCGCCGGTACTGCTTGTCCAGCGCGCCGTCGGCCTCCAGCCGGCGCTGCAGCGTCGCCGCGTCCAGCCACTCGTGCGCCACCTGCGCGAACGCCTGCTCGAACACGTCCAGGTGTTCCTCCTCGATGGTGCAACCGGCCGCCATCGCATGGCCGCCGAAACGCAGCAGCACGCCCGGGTGCCGCTTGGCGACCAGGTCCAGCGCGTCGCGCAGATGGAAACCCGGGATCGAACGGCCCGAGCCCTTGAGCTCGTGCTCCTTGCCCTCGGCGCCGCTGGCCGCGAACACGAAGGTCGGGCGGTGCAGCTTGTCCTTCAGGCGCGAGGCGACGATGCCGACCACGCCTTCGTGGAAATCGGGGTCGAACACGGTGAGCGCGGGCGGCGGTTCTTCGGAGTCGTCGAACAGCTCCTCGGCCAGCGTCAGCGCCTGCTCGCGCATCTCGCCCTCGATCGCCTTGCGCTCGCGGTTGATGCCGTCGAGCGTGCGCGCCAGTTCGTCGGCGCGGCCCGCGTCGTCGGTCAGCAGGCACTCGATGCCCAGCGTCATGTCCGACAGGCGCCCGGCCGCGTTCAGGCGCGGCCCGAGCGCAAAGCCGAAATCGAAGGCGGTGGCTTTCTGCGGCTGGCGCGCCGCGACAGTGAACAGCGCGGCCATGCCCGGCGGCATCGCGCCAGCGCGCACGCGCTTGAGGCCTTGCGCCACGAGGCGGCGGTTGTTGGCGTCGAGCTTGACCACATCGGCCACGGTGCCGAGCGCCACGAGGGGCAGCAGCGTGTCGATCTTCGGTTGGGTCTTCGCGTCGAACACACCCCGCTCGCGCAGTTCCGCGCGCAGCGCCAGCAGCACGTAGAACATCACCCCGACGCCCGCGATCGACTTGCTCTCGAAGCCGCAGCCGGGCTGGTTGGGGTTGACGATGGTGCAGTCCTGCGGCAGCGTGGTCACACCGTCGATCACGGCGGGCAGGTGGTGGTCGGTCACCAGCACCTGCAGGCCCGCGTCGCGCGCGGCGCGCACACCGTCCACGCTCGCGATGCCGTTGTCCACGGTCACCAGCCAGTTGGCGCCGCGTTGCTGGACGCGCCTTGAGATGGAGGGGGTGAGGCCGTAGCCGTCGGTGACGCGGTCGGGCACCAGGTATTCGACCCGGTCCCAGCCCAGCGGCGCGCCCAGCAGCTTGAGCCCGCGCACGGCGACAGCGCAGGCGGTGGCGCCGTCGCAGTCGTAGTCGGCCACGATGCACAGGCGCTGGCCGGCGGCCATGGCGTCGGCCAGTTGCTTCGCGGCGGTGGTCGCATTCAGCATCTGCGGCGGCGGGATCAGCAGGGCCAGCGCATCGTCCAGTTGCTCTTTGGCGGTGATGCCGCGGGCGGCGAACAGGCGGGCCAGCAGGGGGTGCAGGCCGGCCTGCTCCAGCGCCCAGGCGGCACGCGGCGGCACGTCGCGGGTGATGATTTTCATAGGTCTTTCAGGGTCCCGGCGACCGGAGCGGTGCCGAACAGGTGTTTGATCGTGCGGCCCAGGCGCGCGAAGGCGCCGGCCGGGGCGGTGGTCCAAGTGCGGGCATGGCGTTCACCGCAGAGCGTGAGCGTGACCGGCTCGCCGCGCCGGGCGGCGTCGAGCAGGGCGGCGATCTCGCCCGCATCCAGCGCCTCCCAGGCGGTTTTCCAGGCGGCCCAGTCGTTGCGCAGCGCGGCCTGGCGCAGGGCGTCTGGCATGGCCGGCGCTTCGGCGAGGTCGGGTACCGGATCGAGCGCGCCCGCGCCGTGCACCCAGAAGCCGTTGACCGGCAGCAGGCCGCGCCCGGTGCGCGCATCGTGCACCGGGTGGGTATAGAACAGCATCTGCGCCTCGCTCTGCAGCCGCTTGAGCAGGCGCGAGCCGGTCGGGTTGGCGGGGCTCTCGGCCAGCCAGATGTCGACCATGCGGCCGCTCACCCGGTCCAGGCTGCCGCTGGCGATGCCGCGCAGCGGTTCGCCGCTGGCGTGCCACTCGGTCGGGCTGTCCCAGCGGAGGGTGATGCCGTCCTCCAGGCACAGCGGCGCAAAGGCGTCGAACAGGGCGCGCGAATCCGCCGCGTCCAGGCCCAGTTGCGCCCCCGGCAGCAGCGAGACCTGTTCCATGCCGACCTGGTAGTGGCAGAGGCTGAACCAGGCCTGGGGCTGCGTGGGGGTGTCGCTCTGCGCCGCCGCCCAGGGCGTCAGCCCGTCGGTCGCCGGCAATCCCAGCGCACGCGCCAACGCGCGTTCGTGCGGAGGGCTCAGGCTGTGGTCGTCGCCACGGTCGGCCGGCTGCTCGCGCAGCAGCGGCAGCAGCGCCTTCAGATGGGGCAGCGCCAGCGACGGCAGCAGCGCCTGGCACTCGGGAGCGCTGGCGGCGGCAAAGGGGATGAGCAGGTGGTGGGGCACGGGGGGGCGAAGGGGACGGCGGGTTACGGCAGGGATTGTCGGGGATGCCACAATCGCCGCTGGATTTCACCGATGCAAACCCCTTACGAACTCATTCTTGGCTGGCGCTACACCCGCGCCGGCCGCGCCACCCGGCGCAACGGCTTCATCTCCTTCATCTCGGGCGTGTCCATGCTGGGCATCGCGCTGGGCGTGGCCGCACTGATCGTGGTGCTGTCGGTGATGAACGGTTTCCAGAAAGAGGTGCGCGACCGCATGCTCGGCGTGCTTTCGCACATCGAGCTGTATGCGCCCGGCGGCGAGGCGATTCCCGACCTCGCGTCGGTGATGGCGACGGTCCGCAAGCACCCCGAAGTGATCGGCGTCGCGCCTTTCGTGGGCGCACAGGCGCTGCTGGCGCGCGGCGAAGACATGAAGGGTGCGCTGGTGCGGGGCATCGACCCGGCGCAGGAACCGCAGGTCACCGATCTGGCCAAGGAGCTGGCGCAGACCTCGCTGCCACAGCTGGTGCCGGGCGCCTTCAACGTGATCCTGGGCGGCGAGCTGGCGCGCAACCTGGGCGTGGTCACCGGCGACACTGTGACCCTGATCGCCCCCAGCGGCCAGGTGACGCCGGCCGGCGTGGTGCCGCGCGTGCGCCAGATGACGGTGGTCGGCACCTTCGACTCAGGCCACTACGAATACGACTCGGCGCTGGCCCTGCTGCACCAGGACGACGCCGCGCGCATCTTCCGCGTCGAAGGTCCGACGGGCGTGCGCATCAAGATCCAGGACCTGCACCGGGCGCGCGAGGTGGCGCTGGAGCTGGCGCCGACGCTGCCCGACGGCCTGCTGATCAAGGACTGGACGCGCCAGAACCGCTCCTGGTTCGCGGCGGTGCAGCTGGAAAAACGCATGATGTTCATCATCCTCACGCTGATCGTCGCGGTCGCGGCCTTCAACCTCGTGTCCACGCTGGTGATGACGGTGACCGACAAGCGCGCCGACATCGCGATCCTGCGCACCCTGGGTGCGAGCCCGAAAAGCATCATGGGCATCTTCATGGTTCAGGGCGCGATGGTCGGTGTGATCGGCACTGGCGTTGGTCTGCTGCTGGGCCTGGGCGTTGCCTTCAACATCGACACCATCGTGCCGGCGATCGAGCACGCGCTGGGCGCCAGCTTCCTGCCCAAGGATGTCTACCTGATCAGCCAGATGCCCAGCGATCCGCAGCGTGCCGACATCCTGCCGGTGGCGGTGATCTCGCTGGTGCTGTCGTTCGTGGCAACCGTCTACCCGAGCTGGCGCGCCAGCCGCGTGAATCCCGCCGAAGCGCTCCGATATGAATGACGTTGTTCTGCAGGCCAACGGCCTGACCAAACGCTTCTCCGAAGGCAGGCTGGACGTGACCGTGCTGCAGGGCGTGGACCTCACGGTGCGTGCGGGCGAGACGGTGGCCATCGTCGGTGCCTCGGGCTCGGGCAAGAGCACCTTGCTGCACCTGCTGGGCGGGCTGGACGCACCGACCGCCGGCAGCGTGACGCTGATGGGGCAGTCGCTGGCCGGCCTGAGCGCCGCGCAGCAGGGCGAGCTGCGCAACCAGTACCTGGGCTTCGTCTACCAGTTCCACCACCTGCTGCCCGAATTCAGCGCGCTCGACAACGTGGCGATGCCGCTGTGGATCCGGCGCATGGACCGGGCCGCGGCCGGCGAGCAGGCCGCACAGGTGCTGGCAAAGGTGGGTTTGTCGGAACGGCTGCTGCACCGCCCGGCCGAGCTTTCCGGCGGCGAGCGCCAGCGCGTCGCCATCGCGCGCGCCCTGGTGGCGAAGCCGGCCTGTGTGCTGGCCGACGAACCGACCGGCAACCTCGACCGCAACACGGCCGACGGCGTGTTCGAGCTGATGATGCAGCTGGCCCGCGACCAGGGCACGGCCTTTGTCGTCGTGACGCACGACGAGACGCTGGCCGCGCGCTGCGGCCGCGTGCTGCGCCTCAAGACCGGGGTGCTGTCCTGACGAAGCGCAGCGGCTGGTCCATGCCCTGCGCGTGGATCAGCAGCGTGTCGCCCTGGACTTCGTAGCGCTGGGCTTTCTGCAGCGCACCCAGGTAACGCGATTCCTGTTCGCCCGCGCCGCCCATGCAGGCCATCTTGGTCGAGGCCAGCGGGCCGAACTTCAGGCGGTCGCGCTCGATCTCGACCGGGCCGAAGAAACGGTTGCACGAACCGTGGCCGGCTACCTGGCCGCTCTGCGGAAACGCCAGTGTGGCCGCGGGTTGCGGCAGCACCGCCTGTCCGCCGATGTCCTGCAGCCGCCACTCGCTGCCCCACAGTGGCTGGGGCGCGGCGGCGGGGGTGGAAGACCCTCCGGCCGCGCAGGCACCCAGCGTGCCGGTGATGGACAGAACGGCGAGAGACAGGAAACGGTTCAGGCGCGGTGACATGGGCATTCCTCCGTGGTGAAAACCTGCCGCGGTGGCAGGGGCACAATCTTCCGTGGAGTTATACCCCGATGTGGATCGACACCCATTGCCATCTGGACACCCCGGAGTTCGGCCCTGACCATGGCCTGGCCCTGCAGGCGCGCGCACTCGCAGCCCAGCGTGGCGTGGGGCTGTGCGTGATTCCGGCGGTGATGCGGCAGAACCTCGACACGGTGCGGCTGCTGGCCCACCGGATGGGCGACGCCTACGCGCTGGGCATCCACCCGCTGTATGTGCCCAGGGCGGCCGACGAAGACCTTGAGGTGCTGGACGCGGCGCTGACCGCACACCGGGACGATCCGCGCCTGGTGGCGGTGGGGGAGATCGGCCTCGACTTCTTCGTGCCGGCGCTGTGCGAGCCGGCGATGCGCGAGCGGCAGGCGTTTTTCTACCGCGCGCAGCTGCGGCTGGCGCGCAAACACGGCCTGCCGGTGATCCTGCATGTGAGGCGCAGCGCCGACGCCTTGCTCAAGCACCTGCGTGAGCTGCCGACCGGTGGCGGCATCGCGCACGCCTTCAACGGCAGCCCCGATCAGGCGCGTGCCTTCCTCGGCCTGGGCTTTGCGCTGGGTTTCGGCGGAGCGGCGACCTTCGAACCCGCGAAGCGCCTGCGCGCGCTGGCGGCAGAGTTGCCCCTGTCGGCGCTGGTGCTGGAAACCGATGCGCCGGACATTCCGCCGCAGTGGCTCTACGCGACCGCCGCCGAACGCGAGGGCGGCAAGGCGCAGGGGCTGAACACGCCGGCCGAGCTGCCGCGCATCGGCGAGGTGATCGCCGGGCTGCGTGGTCTGGCACCGGAAGCCTTGGCGTCGGCGACCACCGCCAACGCGCTTCGCGTGCTGCCGCGCCTGGCCGCACTGCGCGCCGTGGTGCCATGACGCGGCTGGTGGGTCTGCCGCCGGTGATCGGCCCGGACACGCGGCTGCTGGTGCTGGGCAGTTTTCCGGGTGTGGCGTCGCTGCGTGCGCAGCAGTATTACGGGCATCCGCAGAACCAGTTCTGGAAAATCCTTTCGGCGCTGTGGGAGGCCGATCTGGCGGGTCTGGCCTACGAAGACCGGTTGGATGCGGTGCGCGCGCGCGGTCTGGGCATCTGGGACGTGTACGGCGCCTGCGAGCGCGAGGGCAGCCTCGACACGGCGATCCGCCACGCCGAGCTCAACGATTTCGAATGGGTCCTGCGCGAGTGTCCGAAGTTGCAGGCGATTGCCCACAACGGGGGCGAGAGCTTCCGCCATGCGAAGCACACACAGGCGCTCGGCCTGCCGGTGCACAGGTTGCCCTCCACCAGCCCCGCCAACGCCAGCTGGAGCTTCGAGAGGAAGCTCCAGGCCTGGCGGGAGGTGTTTGCGGCCAGCGGTCTGCTGGCCTGAACGCTCACACCGTCCGGTGAACGACGGGGGTTTCCGGCACCGGGTAGCCGGCCGCGCCGAAGGTGGTGACGATGGCCTTGTGGGTGTCGAAGTAGACCTGCCAGTAGCTGTCGTTGTGGGTGTACGGGCGCACGCACAGCAGCGGGCCTTCGGGCGTGAACTGCAGGATCTCGATGTCCGGCGCCGGCGAGTCCTTCACGTTGGCGATGGCGGCGATGGCCGGGCGCAGTCGGGCGATGGCGTCCATCACGTCCACGCTGTTGGCGACCTTGGCCACGCAGTCGACGCGGCGGAACGGCTCCGCGCTGAAGTTCTGCACGTTGTCCGAGAACACCTTGTTGTTGCCGACCACGGTCATCACGTTGTCGGGCGTGAGGATGGTGGTGGCGAACAGGCCGAGTTCCTTGACCGTGCCCAGCGTGCCGCCGGCGTTGATGAAGTCGCCGACCTTGTAGGGCCGCAGCACCTGCAGGAACAGGCCGGCCGCGAAGTTGCCCAGCATGCCGCTCCAGGCCGCACCGATCGCCAGGCCCGCACCGGCCAGCAGGGCGGCGAACGAGGTGGTCTTGATGCCGAAGATGTCCAGGATCGCCAGCACCAGCACCAGCGTCAGCAGCACCGAGATGATGGACTTGAGGTATTGCGTGAGGGTGGCATCGATCTTCTTGCCCTTTTCCAGCCCGGAGCCGATCAGCCGCACCGCCAGCGAGATCAGCCAGCGCCCGATGACCCAGGCAGCGATCGCACCCAGGATCTTCAGACCGAAGTCCGCGCCCTGTGTGCTGAGGAAATTCCAGACCACTTCCATGTTCATAATGAATCCTTTCTTCTGGAACACCTTGTCCCGATGCGATCTTTGTTCGCCCCAACGAATCCCCCGCGACATGCGCTGCAGCCGAATGCGGTCGGCGTGTCTTTTGTGATGTGCCTGTGGTTTTCCGGCGCGCGAGGGGGCTTCGCATGAGGACTCCGTCACGTGCGGCCAAGGCCGAGCTGCCCGAAGTGACGCTGTCGGAAGACGGTGAGGTGCGTTTCCTGCATCTGGGCACGGAGTGGATCCAGGGCTCGATGATCATCGACGACCCGTTCGCCATCGAGCTGGACTATGTGCAGCGCATGATGGCCTGGCTGCTGTTCGTCGAACCCGATTCGGTCGGCAAGCGCCGCGCGATGCAACTGGGCCTGGGGTCCGCCGCCCTGACCAAGTTCCATTACAAAAAGTTACGCATGGACACGACGGCCGTGGAAATCAATCCGCAGGTGGTCGCCGCCTGCCGGGGCTGGTTCAAGCTGCCACCCGACGGACCGCGTCTGCGGGTGCTGCTGGCCGATGCCGGCACCGAGATCCGCCAGGCGGTGCACCACGGCGTGGTCGACGCCCTGCAGGTCGATCTGTACGACCACGAGGCGGCCGCACCCGTGCTCGACAGCCCGGATTTTTATGCCGACTGCCGCGCCCTGCTGACCGACGAGGGCGCCATGACGGTCAACCTGTTCGGGCGCGACGCGAGCTACGAGCGTTCGCTGGACAGCATCTGCGCGGCCTTCGGGCGCGACGCGGTGTGGGCCTTCAAACCGACCCGCGAAGGCAATACGATTGTGCTGGCGCAGCGCACGGCCTCGCGGCCCACGCGCATGCAGCTGCTGGCGCGGGCCGAAGAGATCCGCTCGCGCTGGGACCTGCCTGCCGTCAAATGGCTGCGCATCTTCAAACCGGTGGAATGAAACACGCATGAAAACCTCGCTCAAGTCCGCGCCGCCCAAGCACGACGAGTCCGGTCCGCTGGACTGGCGCAAGCTGGTCAGCTGGTTGCGCGAAGACGGCGTGATCTCGTCCGACGAGGCGGCGCGCACCGTGGCCCGCTGTGCGTCGGCGCACAGTTCGCAGCACCCGCTGCAGCGGCTGGCGGTGGTGGGCATGGCGCGCCAGTCCGACGGTCAGGTTCTCGACGTCGAGATGCTGACCCAGTGGCTGGCCGGGCGCAGTGGCCTGGAGTATTTCCGCATCGACCCGCTCAAGGTCGACGTGGGCAAGGTGGGAGAGGTGATGAGCGCGGCCTACGCCGAGCGCCACAAGGTGCTGCCGGTGCAGGTCGGTCCGGCCGAGGTGGTGGTGGCGACGCCCGAACCCTTCGTGCGCGACTGGATTCCAGAGGTCGAACGCCAGACGCGCAAGAGCGTGCGCGTGGTGGTCGCGACACCGCAGGATGTGGCCCGCTACACCGGCGAGTTCTTCGCCCTGGCCCGATCGGTGCGCGCGGCCAGCAAGATGGGGAACCAGGCCAACCCCTTCGGCACCTTCGAACAGCTGGTCGAACTCGGCAAGGCCAACAAGCTGGACGCCAACGACCAGCACGTGGTGCAGGTGGTCGACTGGCTCTGGCAATACGCTTTCGACCAGCGCGCCAGCGACATCCACCTGGAGCCGCGCCGCGAGCAGGGTGTGATCCGCTTCCGCATCGACGGCGTGCTGCATCCGGTCTACCAGATGCCGATGACCGTGATGAACGCGATGATTGCGCGCATCAAGCTGCTGGGCCGCATGGACGTGGTCGAGCGGCGGCGCCCGCAGGACGGCCGCATCAAGACGCTGCGCCCCGGTGCCGGGCAGAGCAAGGGCGACGAGGTCGAAATGCGTCTGTCGACGCTGCCGACTGCCTTCGGCGAGAAGCTGGTGATGCGGATCTTTGATCCGGACGCGACCGTCAAGGACCTGGCCGCGCTGGGCTTCTCGTCCGTCGACGCGCCGCGCTGGGAGTCGCTGACCAAGCGGCCGCACGGCATCATCCTGGTGACCGGTCCGACCGGCTCGGGCAAGACCACCACGCTGTACGCCACGCTCAAGCGGCTGGCGACCGAAGAGGTCAACGTCAGCACGGTCGAAGACCCGATCGAAATGATCGAGCCAGCCTTCAACCAGACCCAGGTGCAGACGCACCTCGACCTGGACTTCGCGCAGGGCCTGCGCGCCCTGATGCGGCAGGACCCGGACATCATCATGGTGGGCGAAATCCGCGACCTGCCGACCGCCGAGATGGCGGTGCAGGCCGCGCTGACGGGCCACCTGGTGCTCTCGACCCTGCACACCAACGACGCGCCCAGCGCGATCATGCGGCTGATGGAGCTGGGCGTGCCGCCCTACCTGATCAACGCGACGGTGCTGGGTGTGCTGGCGCAGCGGCTGGTGCGCACGCTCTGCCCGTCCTGCAAGATCCGCGAAGACGATGCGACCACGGCCACCTCGCTGACTGCGCTGGCCGACGTGGTCAAGCCCTGGCAGATCAGCGGCTCCTACCGGCCCTACCAGCCGGTCGGTTGTGTCGAGTGCCGCATGACCGGCTACCGCGGACGCACCGGCCTGTACGAACTGCTCACGGTCAGCGAAGCCTTCAAGGACAAGGTCAACCACGAGCCCAGGATGGAATCGCTGCGCCGCCAGGGCGTGACCGACGGCATGCGGCCGCTGCGTCTGGCCGGCGCGGCCCGGGTGGCCGAAGGCCTGACCACACTGGACGAGGTGCTGGCGAGCACGCCGCCGGTGAACGGATGAGGCCTGGCGCGTGATTCCCATCAAGACCGAATCGGCCTGGCGCGGCACGGCGGACTGCCGTGCCTGCGGCATCCGCGAGGAGATGCTGTTCGCCGACCTGCACGACGAAGACTTCGACCTGATCCACACGCCGATCGACGACCTGGAGTACGCACCCGGGCAGCCGCTGGTGCGCGCCGGCGACACGGCGACCTCGCTGTTCGCGGTGCGCTCGGGCATGGTCAAGCTGGTGCGCAACACGCTGGACGGCCGCCAGCGCATCGTGCGCGTCATGCGCAGTGGCGATGTGATCGGGCTCGAAGCGCTGCTGGGGCCGGTGTACGAGTCCGATGCGATCGCGCTGACCAGCGTCAAGGTCTGTCGCCTGCCGCTGCAGGTGATCCAGCGCCTGAACCGCGAGACGCCGCGGCTGCACCAGCGGCTGCTGGAGCGCTGGCACCGCAGTCTCAAGGAGGCGGACGACTGGCTGGCCGAACTCAACTTCGGCAACGCACGCCAGCGCCTGGCCGGCCTGATCCTCAAGATGCGTTCTGACACCGAACCCGAGCTCTCGACCCTGTTCTCGCGCGAGGACATGGGCGCGATGCTCGACCTCAAGCTGGAGACCGTCAGCCGCACGCTGAACGCCTTCGCCCGCGAAGGCCTGATCGAATCCATGGACAGGATCGGCCGCCTCTACCGCATCGTCGACGCGACCCGCCTGGCCTCGCCCAAAGACTGACGGCGAAGGCGCCCATCGCCAAGTGCGACAGCCCGCGCGCCGGGCGCTGCCGATAATCGACCGGATGACGGTTTCCGCTTCCCGACCTCCGCACCTCGCCGCCGGCCTGATCCTGGCCAGCGCCGGCTCGATCGCCTTCAGCGGCAAGGCCATCATCGTCAAGCTGGCCTACCGCCACGGCGTCGATGCGGTGACGCTGATCATGTACCGCATGCTGTTTGCGCTGCCCATGTTCCTGGCGCTGGCCTGGTGGGCCACCTACCGGCAGGGCGGCGGTGCCCGCCACCCGCTGACCCGCAAGGACTGGCTGGGCATTCTCGGCCTGGGGGTGACGGGCTACTACCTCGCGAGCTTTCTCGACTTCTGGGGCCTGAGCTACATCAGTGCCAGCCTGGAGCGGCTGATCCTGTACCTCAATCCCACGCTGGTGCTGCTGCTGGGCTGGCTGCTCTACGGGCGGCGCATCACCGGGCTGCAGGCGGTCGCGATGGCGGTGAGCTACGCGGGCGTGCTGCTGGTGTTCGGCCACGAAGCCAACTTCGCCGGTCAGGGCGCGGTGCTGGGCGCCGTGCTGGTGTTCGGCAGTGCGATCAGCTACGCGATCTATCTGGTCTACAGCGGCGAGATGGTCAAGCGGCTGGGTTCGATGCGCCTGGTGGGGCTCGCGACCAGCGTGGCCTGTCTGCTGTGCCTGGCGCAGTTCGCGCTGTTGCGGCCGATGAGCGCGGCGCAGGTGGCGCCCGAGGTGATCTGGCTGTCGGTGCTCAACGCGACCGCCTGCACCTTCGCGCCGGTGATCATGGTGATGATGGCGATCGAGCGCATTGGCGCCGGGCTGGCGGCGCAGACCGGCATGATCGGCCCGATGTCGACCATCGCCATGGGCGTGCTGATCCTGGACGAACCCTTCACCGGCTGGATCGTCGCCGGCACCGTGCTGGTGGTGTCCGGTGTGTTCATCGTCACGCGTTTCGGACGTTCGACGGCCGAAGTCAAACCGTAAACCGCCGTCAGGCGGATGGAGCAGAAAGCATGGATCTGGGCATTGCAGACCGGTGGGCGCTGGTGTGTGGCGCGAGCAAGGGCCTCGGGCTGGGTTGCGCGCAGGCGCTGGCCGCCGAAGGCGTGAACGTGGTCATGGTGGCACGCGGTGCCGAGGTGCTGCAGGCTTCTGCGGCACGGCTGCGCGAGGCCTTCCCGGGCGTGCAGGTCATCGCCGTGGCGGCCGACATCACGGCGCCCGAAGGCCGTGCGGCGGCGTTTTCGGCGCCGGGCGGTCCGGGCACGGCGTTCGACATCGTGGTCACCAATGCGGGCGGCCCGCCGACGGGCGACTTCCGCCACTGGGACCGGGAGGCCTGGATCAAGGCCGTGGATGCCAACATGCTCACACCCATCGAGCTCATCAAGGCCACGGTCGACGGCATGGCGGCGCGCGGCTTCGGCCGCATCGTCAACATCACCAGCAGCGCGGTGAAGGCGCCGATCGACATCCTGGGCCTGTCCAATGGCGCGCGCAGCGGCCTGACGGGTTTTGTGGCCGGCGTGGCGCGCAGCGGTCTCGCGGCGCAGGGCGTGACGATCAACAACCTGCTGCCCGGCAAGTTCGACACCGACCGCCTGCAGGGCACGCTGGCGGGCGCGGCAAACAAATCGGGAAAAAGCCTGGACGAGGTGCGTGCGGCCCAGATGGCGCAGATTCCGGCCCGGCGGTTCGGCACACCCGACGAGTTCGGCGCGATCTGCGCCTTCCTCTGCAGCCGCCAGGCGGCATACATCAACGGCCAGAACATCCTGCCCGATGGCGGGGCGTTTCCGGGCACGTTCTGACGCTCAGCGCCGTGAGCTGACCAGAATCCCTCCCACGATCAGCACGAAGCCGGCCAGGTGGTACAGGTGTGGCGGCTCGCCCAGCAGGGTGGCCGACATCAGCGCGGCAAACAGCGGCGTGAGGTTGCTGAAGAAGCCGGCGGTGGTCGGGCCGACACGCGCCACGCCGGCGCCCCAGGCGCGGTAGGCGAGCAGTGAAGGGCCGACGGCGACATAGAGCAGCGCCAGCGCCAGCGGCCAGCCCCAGCGCAGGTGGTGTCCGCCCTCGGGCAGCGTTGGCAGCAGGGCCCATTCGCCGGCCGTCATCACGCTCGACGACAGCAGGCCGAAGGCGACCTGTGCCAGCAGGAAGGCCGCCCAGTCGCGCCGCACCTCGGCCGGTTCGCTGTCTGGTGCGGGCCTGGCCAGCATCCAGCTGTAGCCGGCCCAGGTGATGGACGCGGCCACCATCCACGCGTCGCCGGGCACCAGCTGGAGCGCGCGCAGCTGGTGCCAGTCGCCGCGGGTGAGCACGACCACCACGCCGGCCAGCGAGAACAGCGCACCCAGCGCGGCGCGGCGCGTCACCGCCACGCCATAGAACACGCGGCCCAGCAGCAGCATCCACACCGGCATGCTGGCAGCGACCAGGGTCACGTTGATCGGCGTCGAGGTCTTGAGCGCCATGTACTGCAGCGCGTTGTACAGGGCCACGCTCAGCAGGCCCAGCAGGGCAAAACGCCGCCAGTGGGCCCAGATGGGGCTGCGTGGTCCGATCGCCCAGGCGCCCAGCGGCAGCAGCAGGACGAAGGCCAGCAGCCAGCGCAGGAAGTTGAAGGTGACCGGCGGGATGCTGCCCTGCATCAGCCGGCCGACGATGGCGTTGCCGGCCCACAGCAGGGGTGGGACCAGCAGCAGGGCGGCGGTGGCGGGTGTGAGACGGGCGGTCGTGTCGGACATGCCGGCACTGTACCGAGTCGGTGATGCCCCGCGCTGGCGGGGGGCCTGTCGCCGGCACCGCAGGCGAGCGTGCCAAATCGTGGCAGCATGTGCGTCGAGTCCAACCTGAGGAGACCTGCATGACCCAGACCAGCCGCGCCGTGCGCATCCACGCCCATGGCGGCCCCGAACAGCTTGTTGTCGATACCGTGGAGGTGGGCGAGCCCGGCCCGGGCGAGATCCGCATCCGCCACCACGCCATCGGCCTGAACTTCATCGACGTCTACCAGCGCACCGGCCTGTACCCCAACCCGATGCCGCTGGCGCTGGGCATGGAAGGCGCCGGCGTGATCGAAGCGGTGGGCGAGGGGGTGACCCACCTCCAGGCCGGCGACCGGGCGGCCTATGCGGCTGGCAAGCCCGGGAGCTACTGCGACGTGCGGGTGATGCCGGCGATGAACGTTTGCAAGCTGCCCGACGGCATCTCGTTCGAGACCGGTGCGGCCATGATGCTCAAGGGCCTGACCGCGCAGTACCTGCTCAAGCGCTGCAAGCCGGTCGAAGGACTGGAGGCCGGCGACTTCGTGCTGTTCCACGCGGCGGCCGGCGGTGTGGGCCTGATCGCCTGCCAGTGGGCGAAAGCGCTGGGCCTGCGCCTGATCGGCACCGCGGGCAGCGACGAGAAGTGCGCGCTGGCGCGCGAGCACGGCGCCGAGTTCACGATCAACTACCGCACCGAAGACTTTGCCGCGCGGATCAAGGAAATCACCGGCGGCCAGGGCGTGAAGGTGGTCTACGACTCGGTCGGCAAGGACACCTTCGACAAGTCGCTCGACTGCCTGCGTCCCTTCGGCCTGATGGTCAGTTTCGGCAACGCCAGCGGCCCGGTGGCGCCGTTCGCGCCCGGCATCCTCGGACCCAAGGGATCGATCTACGTCACGCGCCAGACCCTGTTCACCCACATCAGCAACCGCGAGCGCACGCAGGCCATGGCGGACGACCTGTTCGCGGTGGTGGGCAGCGGCGCGGTCAAGATCCGCATCGACCAGCGTTTTGCACTGACCGATGTGCGTCAGGCCCACGAGAGCCTGGAAGCCCGTGCCACCACGGGCTGCACCGTGCTGCTGCCCTGAGCGTCAGAAGCGGAAGCCGACGCCGGCGGTGACGCCGCCGAGCATCTTGCTGTCCTTGTCCTGGTAGCGGGTGTAGTCGAGGTTGAGGTAGGTGGTCTTGCTCAGGTCGTAGGTCGCACCCGCACCATAGGCCAGGCCTGTGCTGGTTTCGGACGAGCCGTTGAACTTGAGGCTGGTGCGGGCCACGCCGACGCGACCGTAGAGCTTGAACGCGTCGCTCACCGGCAGTTGCGCCTTGCCGAACACGCCGATGGTGTTGTCGAGCTTGAGCGTGCTGCCCGAGACGGTGTCCGACTTCGCGTTCAGACCGAGCACGCCTTCCACGGCGAGCTGCGGCGTGAACTCATAGCCGATCAGGCCACGGACCATGCCAGGGCTGGCCTTGAGGCCCGAGGCCTTGTAGTCCAGGCCGGTGTAGCCCACCTCGCCGTACATGTTCTGTGCCTGCGCGGCCGAGGCCAGCAGGGCGAAGCCCAGGGTGGTGGTGAGGGTAGCGATTCGAGTCATGTGATCTCCAGAAAGATGGCAGGTGTGCGCAGGGATTGCGCACACCCTCATCGTGGAGATCTCACATGGCTGCGGCGTATCGGCCGTTTATCGCCTGCGTGAAGACGTGTGAACGCATGTTGCATGCGCCCACGCGATGTGTCTGCGGTGTCAGGCGGGCACGGCGGCCGGTGCGACGGTGGCAAGCGCCGTGCGCAGGTGGCTCACGGTGTGGTTCACGTCGTGCCACTTGTCCAGCCCGAACAGGCCGATTCCCAAGTAGGAGGGCCGCGCGAAAAGCGGATTCAGATGATTCGGACAACGTCGCGCAAACGAGGTCACGAAGCACAGGTCGTGCGCTGGGCATGGCACCTGTGTCCACTTCTGCCGCCCTCAGCAGGACGGTTTGAATGCGGTCGGTACAAATGAAAAAGGGGCACTTGCATGCCCCTTTGTTTCGACTTCAGAAATCCTCAGAAAGAGAACTTCAAGCCTACTGCGACACCCCCCTCGAGGTCGCCGAAATTCATGTAGTCCACGTTGACGGACATGTTGGGCGACAGGTAGTAGCTGGCACCGACACCGTACGACACGTCGCTGCCGGAGTCGGACACCTTGGCGGAGTATTTGCCCGCCGAAGCGGATGCCGTGGCCTTGTAGTTGACGTAACCCAGGCGACCATACAGCTCGAAGGAGTCGTTGACCTTGAAGCTGGACTTGGCGTAGATGCCGGCCAGGCGGTCCAGTTTCACCTTGGCGGTGGCGCCCATGGATGCGTCCTTGCCATCGCGAACACCTGCGCCGAGCATGCCTTCGACCGACAGATTCGGGTTGAACTTGTATCCCACGATGCCGCGAACTGCGGCGGGGTCCGTGGTCAGATCGGTGTCAAACATCTGGTAGGCCACATCGGCGTACACGGATTGCGCCTGGGCGGAGACAGCGGCCAGCCCCAGCAGGGAGACGAGGACGAGTTTTTTCATGGTGATTCCCTTGATGAATTGCTTGTGAATATGATGTTGGTTTGTAACCAAAATCGGCAGCAGTGTAACGGCACCGGTCGAGACCTCCCGCCACCGCCCCGATCGGAACGGCGAACATGTCGAAAACAGCACACCCCGTCGGCTGTCTTCTTCTCAAAAGTGGGTGGTGCCCAAGAAAAAAGGAGTCCGTGTCCGGACTCCTTTTTTGGCGGGAAGGCTGCGCAGTTATTGGCCGGGATTGACCGTCGTCAGCGCCAGTTGCAGGTGGGCGAGCGTGCCCGCCACATCGTGCCACTTGTCCAGCCCGAACAGGCCGATGCGGAAGGTCTTGAAGTCCGCACCTTCGTCGCATTGCAATGGCACACCCGCGGCGGTCTGAAGGCCGGCGGCGAGGAATTTCTTGCTGTTCTGGATGTCGGGGTCGGTGGTGTAGCTGACCACCACGCCCGGGGCCTGGAAGCCGGCCGCCGCCACGCTGGCGAAACCATTCGCTTCGAGCAGGGCGCGCACTTCGCGGCCGAGCGCGATCTGTTCATCGCGCACCTTCGCAAAACCGTAGGCCTGGGTTTCCTTCATGGTGTCGCACAGGCGTTGCAGCGCGTCGGTCGGCAGGGTGGTGTGGTACGCGTGGCCGCCGCCTTCGTAGGTTTCCATGATCTGCAGCCACTTCTTGAGGTCCATCGCAAACGTGGTGCTTTGCGTGGTGTCGATGGCTTGTCGCGCACGCTCGCTGAGCATGACCATGGCGCAGCAGGGCGAACTGCTCCAGCCTTTCTGCGGCGCCGAGATCAGGATGTCGACACCCGTGGCCTGCATGTCGACCCACATTGCCCCGGAGGCGATGCAGTCCAGCACGAACAGGCCGCCCACGGCGTGCACCGCCTCGGCCACCGCCTTCAGGTAGTCGTCGGGCAGCATCATGCCGGCGGCGGTTTCGACGTGCGGCGCGAACACCAGCGCCGGCTTCTCTTTCGCGATCGCGGCCTTCACCTCATCGATCGGCGCGGGCGTCCAGGGCGATTGCGCGCCGGGCGCCACCTGCCGCGCCTTGAGCACGGTGTGGCTGGCCGGGATCGCACCCATGTCGAAGATCTGGGTCCAGCGGTAGCTGAACCAGCCGTTGCGGATCACCATCACGTGCTTGCCGTGCGCGAACTGGCGCGCGACCGACTCCATGCCGAAGGTGCCGCTGCCGGGCACCAGCACCGCCGAGTGCGCACCGTAGACCTGCTTGAGCATGGCCGAGATGTCGGTCATCACGCCCTGGAAGCGCCTGGACATGTGGTTGAGGGCACGGTCGGTGTAGACGACCGAAAATTCCAGCAGTCCGTCGGGATCGATGTTGGGCAGCAGTCCGGGCATGGCGTGTCTCCTGTGGCGGGTCAAAAATTCAGATTAGCACAGCGCCCAGCCCTTTCATCGCAGGGCCGCCCCAAGATGAAAGTGGCCTCTCGGGGGGCAGCGACCCGCGCAGCGGCGGAAGCGTGGGGCCGATGTTCAGTGGCGGTCGGACGGGGCTTCCAGGCCCTGCAACCGGCTGTCCCGCAGGCGGCTGGGCGCGAGGGCGCCGGCCGAGTCGAGGATCGGGTAGGCGATCGAGCAGATGTGCGAGTTGATGCGCTTGAGATCGCTGATCAGGTCGATGTGCAGCGAGCTGCTTTCCATGCTGGGTGCGCTGCGGTCGGCCAGCCGTTCGAGGTGGCTGCTGGCGTATTCGCGCTCCATCTCGCGAAAGCGCACCTTCTCTTCCAGCAGGCGTTGCGCGTCGCGCACATTGCCGTCCAGGAACACGCTCATGCCCAGCCGCAGGTTGTCCAGCAGGCGCGCGTGCATGGCGCAGATCTCGGTCATGCCGGCTTCCGAGAACTCGCGGCCCTTGCGGATCTTCTTGTCCTCGATGTCCAGCAGCACGCGCTCGACCGTGTCACCGATCTGCTCCATGTTGATGGTGAAGCTGATGATGTCGGTCCAGCGGCGGCTTTCCTTGTCGTTGAGCTGCTCGCGCGAGATCTTGGTCAGGTAGTACTTGATGGCCGAATACAGGCCGTCGACCGTGTCGTCCATCTTGCGCAGATCCTGCGCCAGCTGCAGGTCGTTGGTCTTGATGACCGTCATCACGCCGCGCAGCATGGTCTCGACCACATCGGCCTGGTGCAGGGCTTCGCGCGCGGCACACGAGATGGCCAGCGACGGGGTGGCCAGCGCGGACGGGTCGAGGTGGTTGGGCCGGTCGAGCGCGCTGCCGGCGTCCTGCAGCGGCAGCAGCTTTTCGACCCAGCCGGCGACCACCTGGGTCAGGCCGATGAAGACCAGTCCGACCATCAGGTTGAAGCTCAGGTGGAACAGCACGGTCTGCACCGCCGGGTCGGGCACCAGCGGCCGGACCGCCTTCAGCCAGAACGGAATGAGCGCCGGGGCGATCGCCACGCCGAGCAGCTTGAACAGCAGGTTGCCCAGCGGCACCTGGCGCGTGGCGCGGTTGGACTTTGCGGTGGTCAGCACGGCCAGCAGGCCGCTGCCCAGATTGGCACCCAGCACCAGGCCGAGCGCGACGTCGATGCCCACCACATTGATCGCCAGTGTCGCGGTCAGCAGCACCACGGCCAGGCTCGAATACGACAGCACCGCCAGGGTCGCGCCGACCAGGATCTCCAGCACCCGGTCGCTGGTGAGGGATTCCAGCATCAGCTGCACCGCCGGGTTGCTGGTGAGCACATGGGTCGCCTGGCCGACCAGCTGCAGCGCCAGCAGCATCAGGCCCAGGCCGTTGAGCACCCGCCCCACGTCACCCACCGGCGTGCCCTGCCGCAGGATGAACAGGGTGACACCGACGAAGATGAACAGCGGCGAGAGCCAGGAGAGATCGAACGAGAACACCACGGCCATCACGCTGGTGCCGACGTCGGCACCCAGCATCACGGCGAGCGCGGCGGGCAGGGTGATCAGCCCTCGGCCGACGAAGGACGCGGTGATGAGGGCGGTGGCGGTGCTCGATTGCACCAGGGCGGTGACGCCCAGGCCCGAGAGCGCAGCGGTGAAGCGGTTGGACAGGCTGGCAGACAGGAACTGCCGCAACCTGCTGCCCATCACCCGCAGCACGCCGGTGCGGACCAGATGGGTTCCCCAGACCAGCAGCGCGATGGCGGCCAGCAGATTCAGCAACGGTTTCATGAGCCTCCCACTATACGCGCGGGGCTCGGGCGGAATGGGCCGAAAAGCCGGGCAACCCCGGCCGTGCCGGGGTTGGGGTCAGCGGCTTTTGCGCACCCGCAGGATCTCGTCAAGGATCAGCGCGATGGCCCCGATGGTGATGCCCGCGTCGGCGATGTTGAAGGCCGGGAAGTGGCCACCGGGGAAGATGCCGGCGAGGAATCGCCAGTGGAAGTCGAAGAAGTCGACCACATAGCCGTGCACCACGCGGTCGATCAGGTTGTTGCCGATCGCTCCGGCCAGGATGCTGGCCAGCGCGAAGGAGAACAGCTTCTGGTTGGCGTGTGCGTGCAGCATCCAGACGATGAAGCCGGCCACGGCGGTGCTCAGGCCGATGAAGAACCAGCGCTGCCAGCCGCCGGCCGAGGCCAGGAAGTTGAAGGCGGCGCCGGTGTTGTGCACCCGCACGATGTTGAAAAAGCTGGTGACGGGCGTGCTGTCGCCCAGCTGGTACTGGCCGAGGATCAGCCACTTGGTCAGCTGGTCGAGCAGCACGATGCCCAGGGCCAGCGCGAGCCAGGGCCAGAGGGAGGCTTTGCGTTTGGCCATCAGGCGATCTTTCGGGTTTCACCGGCGCCGGTGCCGGCCGCTTCGGCCAGGTTGCCCACGCAGCGGCCGCACAGGGTCGGGTGCGCCGCGTGGCTGCCCACGTCGTCGGCGTAGTGCCAGCAGCGCTCGCACTTGGTGGCGCTGCTCGGCGTCACGGTCACGGCCAGTTCGGTGCCGTCCACCACGGCCACGGCCGAGGTGATGGTCACGAACTTCAGGTCCACACCCAGCGAGCGCAGCAGGGCCGCGTCGTCGGGGCCGGCGGTGATCGTCAGCGTGGCTTGCAGCGAGGCGCCGACCTGACCCGCGGTGCGCAGGTCTTCGATCGCCTTGTTGGCGGTGTCGCGGATCTCGCGCAGGCGCGACCACTTGGCCAGCAGCGCTTCGTTGGCCGAGGGCAGGGGCGAGAAAGTCTCGAAGAAGATCGAACCCTTGGTCGAGTCCTTGGCGAACACGGCCCAGGCCTCCTCGGCGGTGAAGCTGAGGATGGGCGCCATCCAGCGCAGCATGGCGTGGGTGATCTGGTGCAGCGCGGTCTGGGCGCTGCGACGCGCCAGCGATTTGGGCGCGGTGGTGTACAGCCTGTCCTTGAGCACGTCCAGGTAGAACGCGCCCAGGTCTTCCGAGCAATACACCTGCAGCTTGCTGACCACCGGGTGGAATTCGTAGACGTCGAAGTGCGCCAGGATCTGGGCCTGCAGCTCGCTGGCGCGGGCCAGGGCGTAGCGGTCGATCTCCAGCATCTGGTCCAGCGGCACGGCATCGGTGGCCGGGTCGAAGTCGACCGTGTTGGCCATCAGGAAGCGCAGCGTGTTGCGGATGCGGCGGTAGGCGTCGACCACGCGGGCCAGGATCTTGTCGTCGATGTTCAGGTCGCCCGAGTAGTCGGTCGCACCCACCCACAGGCGCACGATCTCGGCGCCGAGCTTGCTGGTCACCGACTGCGGTTCGACCGTGTTGCCCAGGCTCTTGCTCATCTTGCGGCCCTGGCCGTCGGTGGCGAAGCCGTGGGTCAGCAGGCCACGGTACGGCGCGCGGTCGTAGATGGCGCAGCCCAGCAGCAGCGAGCTGTGGAACCAGCCGCGGTGCTGGTCGTGGCCTTCGAGGTAGAGATCGGCCTCGGGGCCTTGCGCGTGGCTGGCGCCGTTCGGATACGCCCTCGCATGCGACCCGCGCAGCACGTGCCAGAAGGTCGAACCCGAGTCGAACCAGACCTCCAGGATGTCGGTGCTCTTGGTGTACTGCGGCGCGTCCGCACCCAGGATGTCCTCGGCCGTCACGCGGCTCCAGGCCTCGATGCCGCCCTTTTCGACGATGTCGGCCGCCTGGTCGAGGATGGCCATGGTGTTGGGGTGCAGCTCACCCGAATCCTTGTGGAGGAAGAAGGGCACCGGCACGCCCCACGAACGCTGGCGCGAGATGCACCAGTCGGGCCGGTTGGCGATCATGTCGCGCAGGCGGGCCTTGCCGTTCTCGGGGTAGAAGCTGGTGTGGTCGATGGCGTCCAGCGCCAGCTGGCGCAGGGTCTTGGGCGCCTTGTCTTTCGTGAAGACGCCTTCGCCCTCGTCCATGCGCACGAACCACTGCGCCGCGGCGCGGTAGATGACGGGCGTCTTGTGGCGCCAGCAGTGCGGGTAGCTGTGGGTGATGGCCTGCGTGGCCATCAGGCGGCCGTGCTCGCGCAGCGTGTCGATCACGTTGGCGCAGGCCTTCCAGATGTGTTGTCCGCCGAACAGGGGCAGCTCTTCGGCGTAGACGCCGTTGCCTAGCACCGGGTTCAGGATCTGGTCGTACTTCAGGCCGTGGGCCACGCAGCTGTTGAAGTCGTCCACACCGTAGGCGGGCGCCGAGTGCACGATGCCGGTGCCGTCGCCGTCGCTCACGTAATCGGCCAGGTACAGCGGCGAAAGACGTTTGTAGCTGTATTCGCCGCTGCCGCTGTCCAGGTCGTACAGCGGGTGGCGGAACACCTGGCCGCGCAGGGCCTCGCCCCGGGCGGTGGCCAGCACGTTGCCGGTCAGGCCGAAGCGCTCCAGGCACTTCTCGACCAGGCTGGCGCCCAGCAGCAACACGCCCTTGGGCGTGTCGACCAGGGCGTATTCCAGCTCGGGGTGGGCGTTGAGCGCCTGGTTGGCCGGGATGGTCCAGGCGGTGGTGGTCCAGATGACGGCGAAGGCCTGCTTGCCTGCCGGCAGGGCGCTCAGGCCGAAGGCCTTGGCCAGACCGGCCGCATCGTTGGACTCGAAGGCCACGTCCAGCGTGTCGCTCTTCTTGTCGGCGTATTCGATCTCGAACTCGGCCAGCGAGCTGCCGCAGTCGAAGCACCAGTACACGGGCTTCAAGCCGCGGTAGACGAAGCCGCGCTCGATCACGCGCTTGAAGGCGCGGATCTGGCCGGCCTCGTTGGCCGGGTCCATGGTGCGGTAGGGGCGCTCCCAGTCACCGAGTACGCCCAGGCGCTTGAAGTCCTCGCGCTGCTGGTTGATCTGCTCGGTGGCGTAGGCGCGGCTCTTGGCCTGCATGTCGTCGCGGCCGAGGTTGCGGCCGTGCAGCTTCTCGATCGCGTTCTCGATCGGCAGGCCGTGGCAGTCCCAGCCGGGGATGTACTGCGCGTCGAAGCCGGCCAACTGGCGGCTCTTGACGATCATGTCCTTGAGCACCTTGTTCAGCGCGTGGCCGATGTGCAGCTTGCCGTTGGCGTAGGGCGGGCCGTCGTGCAGCACGAACAGCGGGGCGCCCTGGCGGGCGTCGCGCAGGCGCTTGTACAGGCCGCCCTCGTTCCATTCGCCGACCCAGGCCGGCTCGCGCTTGGGCAGATCGCCGCGCATCGGGAACGGCGTGTCGGGCATGTTCAGCGTGGCGCGGTAGGCGCCACCGCTGGCTTCGGGCTTGGCCTCTTTTTTCGGGGCAGCGGATTGGTCGGACATGGTGTTTCGGCTTTCGAATTCGGGAACGGCAAGGGCAGGCTCGGTGGTGCGGCGGGGCGCACGGGAAGGGGGCGGGTCGCCCCGAGCCAGTCAGAGGGCGCGCAGCCCGGGGTGTGTACCCCGGCAGCGGCGTCAAATTCGGTCGCGCGTGGTCTGGCGGTGCGTCTGGGTGTGCAGCGAGGCAAAAAATGCGCGCGCGTCGTCGCAGTCCTTGGCAATGCCCTTGGTCAGGGCGTCCAGGCTGTCGTACTTGAGCTCGTCGTGCAGTTTGTGCAGCAGTTCCACCCGGATGATTTTACCGTAGGCCTCCCCGCCGGGCAGGCTGGCGGCCAGCGCGGCCGGCCAGTCGAAGCAATGGGTTTCCAGCAGCACCCGTCCGCCGTTGACGTCGTTGGGGTCCAGCGAGGGGCGCACGCCCAGGTTGGCCACGCCGGTCAGGGGCTGCCCCGCCGGGGTCAGGCCGTGCACGTGGACCGCGAAAATGCCGCTGGCCGCGGGCTTCCAGTGCGAAAAGCGCAAGTTCAGGGTGCGAAAGCCATCGCCTTTGCCGGGTGCTGACTCGGACAGTTGCCTGCCCAGCTTGCGCCCGTGCACCACGTGACCGCTGATGGCGTAGGGCCGGCCCAGCAGGGCTGCGACACGCTCCATGTCTCCGGCCGCCAGGGCCTCGCGCACGGCCGAACTGCTGACGCGGGTGCCGTGCACCTCGTAACTCTGCATGCGCGCGACATCGAAACCCAGGGTCGAGCCGGCCGCGTCGAGCAGGCGGTAGTCGCCCGCGCGCTGGGCGCCGAAGCGGAAGTCGTCACCCACGAGCACGTACTTCACCCCCAGCGCCTTGACCAGGATGTCTTCGATGAAGGCCTGGGGCGCCAGCGAGGCCAGCCGCTGGTTGAACGGCAGCACGACGCACTGGTCGACGCCGCAGCGCTCCAGCTCTTCCAGCTTGTCGCGCAGGGTGGCGATGCGGGCGGGGGCGAGTTCGGGCTTGCGGTGCACGGCGGCGAAGAAGTCGCGCGGGTGCGGCTCGAAGGTCATGGCACAGGTCGGCACGCCGCGGTGGCGGGCCTCGTTGCGCAGCAGCGCGAGCATGGCCTGGTGGCCGCGGTGCACGCCATCGAAATTGCCGATGGTCAGGGCACAGCCGGTGGCGGCGGGGGCGCGGTTCCAGAGGCCTCGGAGGATTTTCATGAATGGTGCCGACAGGGCGTTCTGCCCCGCGTCGGGTGTCTGTCACACAAGCGCGTTATATTGACACATGCGCGGATGCCCCCGGGGGCAGGCTGGCGCGGCAAAGACAGATGTTCCGGTTGTGTTTCAACATGGAGGTGGTCTTGAAGGTCTTGAAGCTCTCTGCCCAGGGGCTGCCGCAGTCGTGGATCAGCCTGGAAGAAGCGGTCCTGCACTACGCCGCGGACGAGGTGCGCTGGGAAATGGGCGCCGAAATCGCCGTGTTCCACGGCGGGCACAACGCCATCACCGGCCGGCAGTCGATCGTGGCGGTGAACTCGATCATCGGCACCAAGGGCGTGCCCAACATCAATCCCTTTGACCTGCGTCCCTCGCTGACCAACGCCAAGCTGTTCTCCCGCGACCGCAACCTCTGCGCCTACTGCGGCCAGCATTTCCACGACGACGTGCTCACCCGCGAACACATCGTGCCCATGGCCCAGCAGGGGCGGGACCACTGGATGAACGTGGTGACCGCCTGCAAGGCCTGCAACCACCGCAAGGCCAACCGCACCCCCGAACAGGCGCACATGGCGCTGCTCTACGCTCCCTACGTGCCCAGCCTGTGGGAAGACTTCATCCTGCGCAACCGCCGCATCCTGGCGGACCAGATGGAGTTCCTGATGTCGCACCTGCCCCGGAATTCGCGGCTGCACGCCTGAGGCCGTGGTCCTGGCCCGGTGGCGGGCCACCTGCAAGCCGGTTTTCCCCCGTTTTTCCGGCGATTGCCCGGCAGGCCCCGCCGATAGCATGGGGACATGGCTTCTCCGCGTCCGCTTCGCCTGCTGGTCACCGACGACGACCCCATCCAGCTGCGGGCCGCCGCACGCCTGCTCAAGACCCTCGGACACACCGGCGCACTGGCCACGCAGGGCCAGATGGCGCTGGACCTGCTGGAGCGCCAGAGCTTTGACCTGATGCTGCTGGACCTGCGCATGCCGGTGCTGGACGGGCTGGAAACCCTGGAGCGCCTGCGGCCCAGGCACCCGACGCTGCCGGTGGTGCTGGTCAGCGGGGACGACCTGGGCGTCAACTGGTCCTTCTACCGCGATGCCGGCGCCGACGCCTACCTGGTCAAGCCGCTGGACATCGACGTCCTGTCGGCGCTGCTCCAGCGCCGGCTGCGCTGACATGGGTCCCGGCATCTTTCGCCACCAGCGCCAGCTGACCATCGCCCTGATGGTCATCGGGGGGCTGCTGACCGTGGCGGGGCTGCCGCTGGTGCACGGCCGGTGGTGGCACAGCGACTACAGCCTGGGCGCGGGCGTGGCCCTGCTGCTCACGGGCGCCTGGCATTGGTCCTCGCTGGCCAGGGCCCGTGTCCTGTTCGGTGAGCTGACCGGCAAGCTGACGATGATGGCGCGCGTGGCGCAGCACACCGGCAGCCCGGTGCTGGTGATCGACGGAGGGCTCAAGGCGGTCTGGTGCAACGAGGCGTTCGAGCGCTGCACCGGTTTTTCGCTGGCGGAAATCCGGGGCCACCGCGTGGGGCCCCGCCTGCGTTCGCCCAACGCCGATCCCGTGGCGATCGAGCGCATCCGGGACGCGCTGCGCAGCCGCACCGACATCGACATCGAACTGCTGCACCGCTACCGCGACGGCCGCGACCGCTGGGTGCGGGTCATCCTGTCTTCGCAGCGCGACGATGCGGGCCAGTTCTCGGGCTTCGTGTCGGTGATGGTCGACATCGACGCGCAGTGGCGCATCCGCGAAGACCACCGCAAGTCGCTGCGGGATCTCAGCGCGCTGATGAGCACGCTGGAGCGCTATGTCATCGTGGCCGAGACCGACGCCGAGGGGCGGCTGACGCGGGTCAACCGCCGGTTCCTCGACATCAGCGGCTACGCCGAGGCCGAGCTGCTGGGCCAGCGTTTCTCGCACATCTCTTCGGGCTGGCACAACAAGGCGTTCTGGGAAGAGATGTGGTCGCGCATCGGCCGCGGCCTGCCGTGGCAGGGCGAGATCTGCAACCGCAGCAAGGAGGGCCGGCTGTACTGGGTGCAGACGCTGATCGCCCCGTTTGTCGGCCCGCGTGGAGTGATCGAAAAGTTCGTCGCTTTCCAGACCGACATCTCCGAACACCGGCTGGCCCGGATCGAGCTGAGCAAGAGCCAGACGCTGCTGACGCGCACCAACCAGCTCGCCGGCGTCGGGGGCTGGTACGCGATGCTGCCGGGCGGCATCCTGACCATGACGCCGGAGTGCCGCCAGGTGCTGGGTGTGCGCGAAGGTGAGGCCGGTTCGGTGCAGGAGCTCTGGCGCCTGTTCCAGCCGGGGGCGCGTCTGGTGGTGCGCCGGCAGCTGGACGATCTGGTGCAGCGCCGCTGCCAGGAGGTCAGCTTCCTGGCGCCGCTGCGCAGTCTGCCCGACGGCGCGCCCGGCGAGTCCACGCGCTGGGTGAAGCTGGTGGCCAGCTTTGGCGAGACGGATGGGGGCGGCGCCGCTCGCCAGCACGCCCGGATCGTCGGCGCGGTGCAGGACTACACGCCGCAGGTGCGCGCGCAGGAACGCATCCGCGGCGAGCAGCGGCTGCTGCACAGCGCGATGGATTCGATCGGCGAGGCGTTTGCGCTGTACGACCCGGACCGCCGGCTGGTGTACTTCAACGACGAGTACGCCGCCTGGATGCCGTCCGGCGATTCGCTGCGCCTGGGCATGCGGCATGAGGATGTGCTGCAGCTGAGCCTGAAGCACCACCCGTTCAAGGACGCCACGGGGCGGGAAGCGGAGTGGATGCAGGAGGTGCTCCGCGCGCCGCGCTCGAACGAATCCGACCGCATCCGCCAGACCGCCGACGGGCGCTGGATCCGCTTCGTGGACCGCATCACGGCCGATGGCTATCAGGTGGTGTTCCGCTACGACGTGACCGAGCTGCAGAACGCCCTGATCCAGGCCGATGCGGCCGCGGTGAGCAAGGGGCAGTTCCTGGCCAACATGAGCCACGAGATCCGCACGCCGATCAACGCGATCATGGGCATGCTGCAATTGCTGGGCTACACCGCGCTGGACGGCAAGCAGACGGACATGGTGGACAAGTCGCTGGGGGCGACGCGTTCGCTGCTGGAAATCATCAACGAGATCCTGGACTTCTCCAAGATCGAGGCCGGCATGATGCGGCTGCACCTGAGCAGCTTCCGCCTGTCGGACCTGCACCGCGAGATCGAGGTGATCCTCTCCGGCGCCCTGGGCAGCAAGCCGGTGGCGCTGGTCTACGACATCGATCCGGCGCTGCCCGAGGTGGTGGTGGGTGACCCGGTGCGGCTGCGGCAGGTGCTCATCAATCTCGGTGGCAATGCGATCAAGTTCACACCGGACGGCAGCGTGACCATGCGCTGGCGTCTGCTGCAGCGCGAGGCGGGCCATGCGCGCATCCGTTTCGCCGTGGAAGACACCGGCATCGGCATCGCCGCCGACCAGCAGGCCAGCGTCTTCGAGAGTTTTTCGCAGGGTGAATCGTCGACCAACCGCCGTTTCGGCGGATCGGGCCTGGGGCTGACCATCAGCCAGCATCTGGTGAACTGCATGGGCGGGCGCATCGCGCTCACGAGCGCCCCCGGCCAGGGCAGCGCGTTTTTCTTCGAGATCGATCTGCCCGAAGGGGTGGCGGCCGATCTGCCGCCGGGCGACGGGCTTGCACCGAGGCCGCAGGGCGGACGCCTGCAAGGCATCCGCCTGCTGCTGGCCGAGGACAACGCCCTCAACCAGGAGGTGGCCACCGAGATGCTGCAGCGGGAAGGGGCGAGCATCGCGCTGGCCGAAAACGGCCTGCAGGCGGTGGATGCCCTGCGCGCGGCGCCGGAAGGCTTCGATGCGGTGCTGATGGACATGCAGATGCCCGAACTCGACGGCCTGCGCGCCACCGAGCGCATCCGCGACGGGCTGGGCCTGCGCGAGTTGCCGATCATTGCCATGACGGCCAACGCGATGCCGGCCGACCGGGACCGTTGCCTGCAGGCGGGCATGAACGCCCACATCGGCAAGCCGTTCGACATCCATGAGGTGATCCGCGTGGTGCGCCGGTTCACCGGCCGGCACGACGTCACCGACGAGCCGGCCCCCGCCACCCGTCCGGCGGAACTGCATGGTGCGGCCGACCAGCCCCTGCTGCGCGGCGACGAGGCGGCCCTGCGGCGGCTGGGCGGCAACCGGGTGCTGCTGGCCCAGCTGCGGGCCCGTTTCACGCACTCTTCGGAAGAGCTGCTGCGGCAGGCGCAGGCCTGTGCCGCCCGCAGCGACTGGACCGGCGCGGCCGATGCCGTGCACCAGCTCAAGGGCAGCGCCAGCGTGGTCGGCGCCGAGCGGCTGGCGCAGGAGGCCGCCAGCGCAGAACGCATGTTGCGGCCCGATTCTGCCGACACCGCGCCGCGCGGCCACAGCGCGCGGATCCAGTCGCTGGTGCCGTTGCTCGGCGATTTCCTGCGGTCGCTGGCCGACGAGGCCGGTCCGGCACCGGTGTCGCCGGGACCGGCATGGGCGCCGGACGGCGACCCCGACGCGGATGCCGCCTGTCTCGACGCCCTGCGGCCGATCAAGTTGTTGCTCGACGATGCCGATATGTCTGCCATCGACGCGTTCGACGGGTGGCTGGAGAAACACCCCGCCGCCCACGGGGCGCGTTACCAGCCGCTGCGGGCGGCGATGGACCTCATGGACCTCCAGGCCGCCGGTGAAGCCTGCGCCCGCCTGCTGCCGGTGATCGAGGGGGTTGATCTGGAAATCGAATAAAGGCCCGGTATTCACCGACTTATGAAGCCATCGAGACAGGTCCTGCCTCGGGACAATGAGAAAAACTTCCGGTGCGTGCCGCCCATGGCGCCATCCCGGTCCGTCATCCTTCCACTTCAACAGGCCCGAGCATGAGGAAGAACTTACCCGTCAGCCAGAAGCAGTACGACTTCCCGGCCGACCAGACCCTGATCTCGGTGACCGACCTGAAGGGGCGGATCACCTACTGCAACTCGAATTTCGTGTCGGTCAGCGGTTATGCGCGCCCGGAGCTGATGGGGCAGCCGCACAGCATCGTGCGCCACCCCGACATGCCCGAAGAGGCCTTCCGCGACCTGTGGGCCACCATCGAAAGCGGCCACCCGTGGACCGGCCTCGTCAAGAACCGCCGCAAGAACGGCGACCACTACTGGGTGCGCGCCAACGCCACGCCGGTGCGCAACGGCGAACGGATCGTCGGCTACCTCTCGGTCCGCTCCAAGCCGGCCCAGGAAGAAGTCGAGGCCGCCGAACAGCTCTACGCGACCA
The DNA here is from genome assembly GCF_051857515.1 of Hydrogenophaga sedimenti. NCBI lineage: Bacteria > Pseudomonadati > Pseudomonadota > Betaproteobacteria > Burkholderiales > Comamonadaceae > Hydrogenophaga > Hydrogenophaga sedimenti. The sequence goes on along the minus strand of NZ_JBPZHA010000011.1, from coordinate 112,776 downwards.
TGATCGCGGAAGCCGAGGCCGGCAAGCTGGTGCACCGCCTGCATCGGGGGGAAGTGGTCCGGTCCGGTCCGATCGGCTGGCTGCAGCGCCTGCGCTCGCCCAGCCTGCACGTGCAGCTGTCCCTGCTGACGGCCTGGGCCGCGCTGGCTCCGGTGCTGTGCGCGTTCTTCGATGCGCCGCTGCCGGTGACGCTCGGGGCGGCGGTGCTGTCGATCGGCAGCGCCTCGTTCCTGTGTTCGCGTGTGGCGCTCAAGCCGCTGACCGATCTGGTCGGGATGGCCAACCTGATCGCCAGCGGTGACCTGACCCACTCGGTGACGGTCAACGGCCGGGGTGAGATCCGCCAGCTGCAGCTGGCGCTGGCGCAGCTCGTGGTGTCGGTGCGGACCGTGGTGCGCGATGTGCGGCACGAGGTCGCCAACCTGCGCGGCGCGACCCAGGAAATCGCCGCCGGCAACCAGGACATGTCGGTGCGCACCGAATCGCAGGCGGCGAACCTCGAACAGACCGCCTCGTCGATGGAAGAGATCAACGGCACCACCCAGCACACCAGCCAGCTGTCGCAGGACGGTGCCCAGGTGGCGCGTGAAACTTCGGGCGCTGCGCGGCGCAGCAACGAGGCGGTGGTCGCGGTGGCGGACACCATGCAGGGCATCGCCGATTCGTCCAAACGCATCGGCGACATCATTCAGGTGATCGAGGGTGTGGCCTTCCAGACCAACATCCTCGCGCTCAACGCGGCGGTCGAAGCGGCCCGCGCGGGCGAGCAGGGGCGTGGCTTTGCGGTGGTGGCGGCCGAGGTGCGGGCGCTGGCGCAGCGCACCTCCGCAGCGTCGCGCGAGATCCGCGACCTGATCGAGGAGTCCGGCCAGCGGGTGGAGGTCGGCGCGAAGCGCACGGCCGACGCGCGCACGCGCATGGACGAAGCCATGCACTCGGTGGACCGTGTGGCCTCGGTGCTCGAAGAGATCAGCCACGCGACCCAGGAGCAGACCACCGGCGTCTCCCGCGTCAGCACGGCACTGATGGACATGGACGGCATCACGCAGCAGAACGCGGCCATGGTCGAAGAGCTCGCGGCCGCGGCCAAGTCGCTCAACCACCAGGTCGAGCAGGTGCACGACTCGATCCGCGTGTTCCGCCTGACCGACCGCGACATCACCCTGGCCGAGACCGATGCGGTCGCCCTGCGGCGGGCCGGCAAGAAGGCCAGTCCGGCGACCGACGGCACGGTCGATCTGGAGGACGTGATGCAGGAACACCAGAAATGCGTGGTCGACCTGCGCAATGCCATGCTGCGCAAGCTGCAGATCGACGCCGGCGCCATGCGCCGCGACGACTGCTGCCACCTCGGCCAATGGCTGTCGGCCGGCGGCGCGCGCCATGGCCATGCACCGGTGTTCCGCGAACTGGTGCGCCAGCACAAGGCGCTGCACGAAGACCTCGGTCGCGCGGCCGAAGGCGTGAACCAGGGGCGTTTCCCCGAGGTGCGCGCCATGCTCGAGCCCGGCCAGAAGCTCCAGCAAAGCTCGCGCGCCATGATGGGTGCGCTCAAGGGCCTGCTGGAGCAGTACGCGCCGGTGGCCGAAGCCGAGCCGGCGGACTACTGAAGCCGGCCGCCGCGGTCAGGCGAACACGCCGGCCGTGTCTTCCATGCGCGCCGACACCTCGCCCAGGTGGTGCAGGGTGTCGCCGAAGCTCATCTCCAGCTGGGTCAGCTTCTTGAAGTAGTGGCTGACGATGTATTCGTCGGTCACCCCGATGCCGCCGTGCAACTGCACCGCCTGCTGGCCCACGTAACGCATCGACTGTCCCAGCTGCACCTTGGCGCGCGAGAGCGCTCGGCGGCGTTCGTCGGCCGGTGCGTTGAGCTTGAGGGTGGCGTAGAAGCTCATCGAGCGCGCGAGCTCCAGCTGCATCTTCATGTCGGCGATGCGGTGGCGCAGCGCCTGGAAGCTGGCGATGGCGACACCGAACTGCTTGCGCGTGTTCAGGTACTCGGCCGTCACCGCCACCGTCTTGTCCATCACGCCGACGGCTTCGGCGCAGGCCGCCGCGATGCCGATGTCCACCGCGTGTTCCAGCGCGGCCAGGCCGTCGGCCGTGACCAGCGTCGCGGGCGCGTTCTGCAGCGTCACTTCGGCCGCGCGGCCGCCGTCCTGCGTGCCGTAGCCCTGGGTGCTCACACCGCTGGCGCTGCGCTCCACGACGAACAGCGCGGTCTGGCCGTTGGCCACCGCGGGCACGAGGAAGGCATCGGCCTGGTCACCGGCGGGCACCACGCTCTTGGCTCCGCTGACCGTCCAGCCGCCGCCGGCCTGGGTGGCGGCGGTCTTGCAGACGTCCAGCCGGTAGCGCGCACCGCGCTCCTGCTGCGCCAGCACCACCAGCGCCTCGCCCGATGCGATCCTGGGCAGCCAGGCGGCCTTCACGTCGGCGCCACCGTAGGCACCGATCACGCCGCCGGTGATCAGGGTCTGCGTCAGCGGCTCCAGCACGATGCCGCGTCCCAGCTCTTCCATCACGACCATGCCCTCGACCGGGCCCATGCCCAGGCCACCGTCGTCTTCGCTGATGTACAGGCCCGCCAGGCCGAGTTCGGCCAGCTCGTTGTAGGCCGCACGGTCAAAGCCGCCGGCCTTGACGATGCCGCGGCGGCGCTCGAAGTCATAGCCCTTGTCGACCCACTTGCGCACCGCGTCGCGCAGCTGTTCCTGGTCGTCGCTGAAATCGAAATCCATGTCTGTCTCCTTAGCCGAGGACCGTCTGGGCGACGATGTTGCGCTGCACTTCGTTGGAACCGCCGTAGATGGTGGTCTTGCGCATGTTGAAGTAGGTCGAGGCCAGCGGCGCGTTGGCCACCACCCCGCCCGGGAAGTTGCCCTGCCAGCCGGCTTCCATCGCTTCTTCGATGAAGGGCGTGGCGAACGGGCCGGCGGCCAGCATCATCAGTTCGGCGTACCGCTGCTGGATCTCGCTGCCCTTGATCTTGAGCAGGCCGGCGATGTCCAGCGACTGCTTGCCCGACTTCTCGGCGCTCAGCACGCGCAGCACCAGCATCTCCAGCGCCACGATGTCGACCTCGAGCAGCGCGATCTGGTCGCGGAAACGGACGTCGTCCCACACGCCTTCGGCCTTGGCGATGCGCTTGAGGCGCTCCAGCTCGCGCTTGGCGCGGTTGACGTCGGCGATGTTGGTGCGCTCGTGCGAGAGCAGGTGCTTGGCGTAGGTCCAGCCCTTGTTCTCCTCGCCGATCAGGTTCTCGGCCGGCACCTTGACGTTGTCGAAGAAGACCTCGTTGACCTCGCACTCGCCGTCCAGCAGCTTGATCGGGCGCACGGTCACGCCGGGCGACTTCATGTCGAGCAGCAGGAACGAGATGCCGGTCTGCGGCTTGCCTTCGGTGCTGGTGCGCACCAGGTTGAACATCCAGTCGCCGTACTGGCCCAGGGTGGTCCAGGTCTTCTGGCCATTGACGATGTAGTGGTCCCCTTGGCGCTCGGCGCGGGTCTTGACCGAGGCCAGGTCGGAGCCCGAGCCCGGTTCGCTGTAGCCCTGGCTCCACCAGACTTCACCGCTGGCGATGCCGGGCAGGAAGCGATCCTGCTGCTCCTTGTTGCCGAAGGCCATGATCACCGGTGCCACCATCACCGGCCCGAAGGGCACGATGCGCGGCGCGCCGGCGAGAGCGCATTCTTCTTCGAACAGGTGTTTCTGCACGGCGGTCCAGCCCGGGCCGCCGAACTCCTTGGGCCAGCCGTAACCCAGCCAGCCTTTCTTGCCCAGGATCCTGGCCCAGCGCTGCATGTCGTCGCGCGAGAGGCGCAATGCGTTGTGGACCTTGTGGGCGATGTCGGCGGGCAGGTTGTCCTTGACCCAGCCGCGAATCTCGTCGCGGAACGCCAGCTCTTGCGGCGTGAATGCCAAATCCATGCTTGTCTCCGTGGTCGGGGGATCGGCGGCCGCCGGTGGTGGCGACCCGATCCACGGAGTTTCGCACGACCGTTCGTTTTAAGGCTGTCCGGGCTGCGACAAGCCCAGCTGCTCCCGCAGCTCGGCCAGCTGTGCCTGCAGGGCCGCCACCGTGGCTTCCAGCGCCTCCACACGCGTGGCCAGAGCGCCGTCCCCGGCCGACGGTTCGGCCGCCACGGGAGCCGTCAGATCCACCGGACCGCACAGCAGATGGGCCCAGCGCTGCTCGCGGGCACCGGGCGCGCGCGGCAGCTTGACCACCAGCGGGCCGCCTTTTTCGTCGCTGCGGTCCTGCATTTCCTCCAGAAAGCCCTCGACCGAAGCGATGTCGAGGAACTTGTACCAGCGGTCGGCGTTGATGCGCAGCTCGCCAGCCGTCTGCGGGCCGCGCAACATCAGCAGGCCCAGCACGGTGGCCGACTGGTCCGGCACGCCGGCGGCGCGGGGAAAGTTGTGTTCGTAGCGCGGCACGCGGGAGCCGCTGGACTCGATGACCATGGCGTAGTCGCGCAGCACGTCGATGGCATCACCGATCTCGGCCTCGCTGAGGTTCATCACCGGTTCGCGCGCGGTCTTCTGGTTGCAGCCGCTGTGCAGGCTGTTGAGCGACAACGGGTAGCTGTCGGGCACGGTGCGGGCTTTTTCCATCAGGGTGGCCAGCACGCGGGCGTCGGCGGGGGACAGGGGGCGGGTGCGGAAGTCGTGGGTCATTACACTTGGCGGCCCCAATGGGCGTTGAATCGGGCAGAACTTCGGGTCGTGAACAAGAACATCGTCATTCTCATCTCAGGCGGCGGCTCCAACATGGCCGCCATCGTCCAGGCGGCACAAAAAGGCCGCTGGCGCGAGCGTTTCGGCGCGCAGGTCGCTGCCGTGATCAGCAACAAGGCCGAGGCCGGCGGTCTGGCCTGGGCCCGCGAGCACCACATCCCGACCGCGGCCTTCGACCACAAGGCCTATGCCTCGCGCGAGGACTTCGACGCGGCGCTGATGGGCGAAATCGACCGCTACGAACCCGCGCTGGTGGTGCTGGCCGGCTTCATGCGCATCCTCACGCCCGGTTTCGTGCAGCACTACGAAGGCCGGCTGGTGAACATCCATCCCAGCCTGCTGCCAGCATTTGCGGGATTGCACACGCACCAGCGCGCCATCGACGCCGGCTGCCGGTTTGCCGGCTGCACCGTGCACCGCGTGACCGCCGAACTCGACCACGGCGAGTACCTGGACCAGGCCGTGGTGCCCGTCCTGCCGGGCGACACCGCCCAGACGCTCGCGGCCCGCGTGCTCACGCAGGAGCACCTGGTCTACCCCAGGGTCGTCGAGCGCCTGATCAGCTGATCACATCGATTTGTGGAACACCAGTCCCGCGTGCTCGCGCATCGCGTGGAACTTGATCTTCGGCCAGTTGGCCTCCACCGCGCGCAGCGTCGCGCCGTGGTCCAGCAGGACCGTCGGTGCATCCACCGCGTCCAGCGCCACCCGGTGGGCGTTGGCGTCGATGAAGCGCTTGAGTTCCTGCTCGCCGCCGTCCTCGGGCGCACAAGTGACCCAGCGCGCCACGTTGTAGGAACTGCCGGTGATGCGGGCACGCACGCCGTACTCGTGCTCCAGCCGGTGGGCCACCACCTCGAACTGCAGCTGACCGACGGCGCCCAGCAGCAGCACCGTGCCCGCCACCGGACGGAACACCTGGATCGCGCCTTCTTCACCCAGCTGGGTCAGGCCGGCGCGCAGCTGCTTGGTCTTGAGCGGGTCGGCCACTTCGACGCTGCGGATGATTTCCGGTGCGAAGAAGGGCAGGCCGGTGAACTGCAGGGCCTCGCCCTCGGTCAGGGTGTCGCCCAGCTGCAGCACGCCGTGGTTCGGGATGCCGATGATGTCGCCGGCAAAGGCCTCGTCCAGCAGCTCGCGGCGCTGCGACAGGAAGCTCACCACCGTGTTGGGGCGCAGTTCCTTGCCGCTGCGCACCACCTTCAGGCGCATGCCGCGCTCGAAGTGGCCGCTGGCCACGCGCACGAACGCGATGCGGTCGCGGTGTGCCGGGTCCATGTTGGCCTGGATCTTGAAGACCACGCCGCTGAACTTGGGCTCGACGGGTTCGACCACGCGCTGGATCGCGGCCTTGGCGCCCGGCTGCGGGGCCAGGTCGACCAGCGCGTCCAGCACCTCGCGCACGCCGAAGTTGTTGACGGCCGAGCCGAACAGCATGGGCGTCTGCGTGCCGCTCAGGAAAGCGGCCTTGTCGAAAGCCGGCGAGGCGCCTTCGACCAGTTCGAGTTCGTCTTTGGCCTGGGCCCATTCCATGCCGAAGCGGCTGGCGCTCTCGGCGTTGTCCAGTCCGGCCAGCACTTCCTCGTCGCCGCCACGGCGGTCTTCACCCGCGGCAAACACGCGCATCTGGTCTTCGCGGCGGTCGTACACGCCGCGGAACATCTTGCCCATGCCCACCGGCCAGGTGAAGGGCACCACGGTCATGCCCAGCTCGCGCTCGATCTCGTCCATCAGGTCCAGCGGGGCCTTCACCTCGCGGTCCATCTTGTTGACGAAGGTGAGGATGGGCGTGTTGCGCGCGCGGCAGACCTGCAGCAGGCGCCGCGTCTGCGGCTCCACGCCGTTGCCGGCGTCGATCACCATCAGCGCCGCGTCCACGGCGGTGAGCACGCGGTAGGTGTCTTCCGAGAAGTCCTGGTGGCCCGGGGTGTCCAGCAGGTTGATGACGCAGTCGCGGTATTCCATCTGCATCACGGACGACGCCACGGAAATGCCGCGCTGCTTTTCGATCTCCATCCAGTCGGAGGTGGCGTGGCGCGCGGCCTTGCGCGCCTTGACCGAACCGGCGATGTTGATGGCACCCGAGAACAGCAGCAGCTTCTCGGTCAGGGTGGTCTTACCCGCGTCGGGGTGCGAAATGATGGCGAAGGTGCGGCGGCGCTGCACCTGTTGGGCGATGTCGGACATAACCCTCGATTATCCCCGGTGGGACAATACCGCCCATGCACCCCAAAGCCCTCCTGGACGAAAGCGCCAGCCTGATCGAGAAAGTCTTCAAGTTCGACCACCCGGCTGACGCCGTGGTCGCACGCCATTTCCGCGAGAACAAGTCGCTCGGCCCGCGCGAGCGCGCCACGCTGTCGGACACCGTGTTTGCCGTGCTGCGCGAGCGGCTGAAGTTCGAGTGGCTGGCCCGTTCGGGCAGCGGCTCCAAGTGGCGCCGGCTGGCGATCCTGGCGTTTCCGGGTGAACGCGAGTTCCTCAAGAGCGCACTCAGCGACGCGGAAAAAACCTGGTGGGACGCCTGTGTGAAGGTGCCCGAAACGGAGCTGATGGCGCAGCACCGCCACAACCTGCCTGAATGGCTGGCGCAGGCGCTTCGCGAGCAAGTGGGTGACGGGTTCGACGCCCTGGCCGCCAGTTTGCTGGGCCCCGCGTCGCTGGACCTGCGGGTGAACACGCTCAAGCAGAAGCGCGAGGTGGCGCTGGCCGCGGTCGGCCAGGCCGGGTTGTCGGCCGAGCCGACGCCCCATTCGCCACTGGGCATCCGCCTGTCCGGCAAGCCCAATCTGGCCAAGCTGCCGGTGTTCGCCAGCGGCGAGGTCGAGGTGCAGGACGAAGGCTCGCAACTGCTGGCCCTGCTGCTGGCCCCGAAGCGGGGCGAAATGGTGACCGATTTCTGCGCTGGCGCCGGCGGCAAGACGCTGGCCCTGGGTGCGGCGATGAAGAACACTGGCCGCCTGTACGCCTTCGACACTTCCGGTCACCGGCTGGATGCGATCAAGCCACGGCTGGCGCGCAGCGGATTGTCCAACGTGCATCCCGTGGCCATCGCGCACGAGCGCGACGAGCGCATCAAGCGGCTGGCCGGCAAGATGGACCGGGTGCTGGTCGACGCGCCATGCTCAGGCCTGGGCACGCTGCGGCGCAGTCCCGACCTGAAATGGCGCCAGACGCCCCAGACGGTTGCCGAGCTGGCCGAACTGCAGCAACGCATCCTCGCCAGCGCCGCGCGCCTGCTCAAGCCCGGCGGTCGGCTGGTCTATGCGACCTGCAGTCTGCTGCCGCAGGAAAACGAGGCCGTGGCCCAGGCCTTTGGCCTGGCGCACCCCGGTTTTGAACCGCTGCCGGCGGTCGACCTGCTGTCGGCAGGGCAGGTGCCCGATGCCGCCGCACTCTGTTCGGCCGATGGCCGGTTCATGCGCCTGTGGCCCCACCGCCATGGCACCGACGGGTTCTTCGCCGCCGCCTGGCAGAAAAAGGCCTGATTCCACATTCGTTTCCGCTGTTTCACATTGTGGTTGCCGGTTTGTCGTTTTGAAGCGCCGCCTTTAAAATCGCGGGTTACCCGTTCCCCAGCGCCCAGGGGAATGGCACGACTCTTTCGCTTCTGGGCGCTTTAGGATTTCAATGTCTTCTTCCGATTCCGGGACCCTGTCCCTCCTGTGGGACAGGCTGGTCGATGTTCTCGCCAACGGTCTGACGCACGCCTCCGGCTGGCAGATGCTGGTGGTCGCTCTGGTGCTCACCCACATCACCATCGCGAGCGTGACGATCTACCTGCACCGTCACCAGGCCCACCGTTCGATGGATCTGCATCCGATCGCATCGCATTTTTTCCGCTTCTGGCTCTGGATGACCACGGGCCAGGTGACCAAGGAATGGGCGGCCATTCACCGCAAGCACCACGCCAAGTGCGAGCGCGAAGGTGATCCGCACAGCCCGCACGTCTTCGGCATCAAGACCGTGTTCTGGACCGGCGCCGAGCTGTACCGTGCCGAGTCGAAAAATCCTGAAACCATGGCGCGCTATGGCCACGGCACCCCCGACGACTGGATCGAGCGCAACGTGTACACCCCGCATTCCGCGCTGGGTGTCAGCCTGATGCTGATCATTGATGTGCTGCTGTTCGGTCTGGGTGGACTGGCCGTGTGGGCCCTGCAGATGGCCTGGATCCCGATCACCGCTGCCGGCATCATCAACGGCATCGGCCACTGGTGGGGTTACCGCAATTTCGAGGCGGCCGACGCCAGCACCAACATCTCGCCCTGGGGCATCATCATTGGTGGCGAAGAGCTGCACAACAACCACCACACCTTCCCGACCTCGGCCAAGCTGTCGGTCAAGCCCTACGAGTTCGACATCGGCTGGCTGTACATCAATGTCCTCAAGACCTTTGGTCTGGCTTCGGTGAAGAAGGTGCCGCCCAAGATGGCATATGGCGAAGTCAGGCCGGTGGCCGACGAGAAGACGCTGGAAGCCATCATCGCCAACCGCTACGAAGTCATGGCCGGTTTTGCCCGCGAACTGCGTGCCGCCTGCCAGCGCGAAGTGGAAGCGTTGAAGACTCGAAGTGGTGATGCAGCGGCGCTGGACGCCGCCCGCCGCTGGTTGCACCGCGACGACGACAAGGTGCCGGCCGAAGTCAAGCCGCAGCTGGCACAAGCCCGTGCCGAGCACCCGGTGCTCGACAAGATGGTGACCATGCGCGAAGAGCTGCGCTCGCTGTGGACGGGGACGAACGTCACCCGCGAGCAACTGGCGGCCGACCTGCAGGCCTGGTGCCGCCGCGCCGAAGAAAGCGGCATTGCCGCCCTGCGCGACTTCTCGATCCAGCTGCGTTCCGCCCGCGCCTGATCGGTGGGTGCACACCCCGCGCCGCGAAAGCGGTGCGGGCAACAAAAAAGCCGCTGTTTCCACAGCGGCTTTTTTGTTGGGGAAACCCTGCTGAATTACTTCAGCTTGATTTCCTTGTAGTCCACATGCTTGCGAGCCTTCGGATCAAATTTCTTGATCAGCATCTTCTCGGGCGTGGTCTTCTTGTTCTTGGTGGTGGTGTAGAAGTGGCCGGTACCCGCAGTGGATTCCAGCTTGATCTTTTCGCGTCCGCCTTTGGTTGCCATGTTGTGTGCTCCTTAAGCTTGGCCGCGTGCGCGCAGGTCAGCGAGCACGGCATCGATGCCGTTTTTGTCGATCAGGCGCAGGGCAGCACCCGACACGCGCAGACGAACCCAACGGTTCTCACTCTCGACCCAGAAACGGCGGTATTGCAGGTTCGGCAGGAACCGGCGCTTGGTTTTGTTGTTGGCGTGGGAAACGTTGTTCCCGACCATGGGCTTTTTGCCCGTGACGTCGCAGACGCGTGCCATGTGGACACTCCGATACTTTTAAACAGCTGCCGCAGCGGGTCGACTGGTCTGACTTGCAGAAACAGCCAACTGGCGGTTGAGCCTCACCTCGCCAGGAAAGGGTGGCGGTAACCCGAAATTTGCAGTGCATCCCGTCCTTCACAGGACGACGAAGGCACAGCAAAGCCCACCATTATAGCCACAGACCTCGTTGCAGGCCAGCCGCTGGTCGGCGGCCGGGACCTGCGGGCCGTCAGGCCGGGTTCTGTTCCAGAAAACGCTGAGCGTCCAGCGCAGCCATGCAGCCGGTGCCGGCGCTGGTGATGGCCTGGCGGTAGATGTGGTCCTGCACGTCGCCAGCGGCGAACACGCCGGGCACGCTGGTCATGGTGGCCAGGCCGTTGCTGCCCGATTGCGTGACGATGTAACCGTCTTTCATGGCCAGCTGACCCTGGAAGATCTCGGTGTTGGGGCTGTGCCCGATGGCGATGAAGCAGCCTTTGACCGAGACATCCTCGGTGCCACCGGTCTGCACATTCTTCAGTCGGGCGCCGGTGACGCCGCTGGCGTCGCCCAGAACCTCGTCGAGCACGCTGTGCAGCTTGAGTTCGATCTTGCCTTCCTTGACCTTGTCCATCAGCTTGTCGATCATGATGGCTTCGGCGCGGAAGCTGTCGCGGCGATGCACCAATGTGACTTTGTTGGCGATGTTGGACAGGTAAAGTGCTTCTTCGACTGCGGTGTTGCCGCCGCCGACCACGGCCACTTCCTGGCCCCGGTAGAAGAAGCCGTCGCAGGTGGCGCAGGCGCTCACGCCCTTGCCCATGAACGTCTCTTCAGAAGGCAGGCCCAGATAGCGGGCCGAGGCGCCGGTGGCGATGATGAGCGTGTCGCAGCTGTATTCACCGCTGTCGCCCTTGAGCACGAAGGGGCGCTTGCTCAGGTCGACCGCATTGATGTGGTCGAACACGATCTCGGTGTTGAAGCGTTCGGCGTGCTGCAGGAAACGCTGCATCAGGTCGGGTCCCTGGACACCATCCACGTCGGCGGGCCAGTTGTCGACCTCGGTGGTGGTCATGAGTTGGCCGCCCTGGGCGATGCCGGTGATCAGCACCGGGTTCAGGTTGGCGCGTGCGGCGTAGACGGCGGCGGTGTAACCGGCGGGGCCGGAACCTAAAATGAGGACTTTGGCGTGCTTCATGTGGATATCCCCGACGATCCTGCGGGGCAAGTGGTTTAGAGTCGGCGGGTATGCAATCGGGAACATGGTCCCGTCGTGCCGCGACGAACTGGATTGATCGGCATTGTAAGTAACGCGCTTTGTGCGCATTCACTGCAAAGGTATTTGGCATGGCCATTCTTTCCAACCTGGAACTGATCCGTCGGGTTCCGCTGTTTTCCACGCTGACACAGGCGCAGGCCGAGTCGGTGGCCGAGGCCGTGGTCAAGCGGCGCTACAAGCGTGGCGAGGTGATCGTCGAGCAGGGCAAGAAATCCAACTTCCTGGCCATCGTGCTGACCGGTCGGGCACGGGTCATCACCACCGACAGCCGCGGGCGCGAGGTGATCCTCGCGACGATGAATCCCGGTGACTACGTGGGCGAGATGAGCCTGATCGACAACCAGCCGCATTCGGCCACGGTGCGCGCCGAGGTGCAGACCGATGTGCTGATCCTGGGGCGGGTGGAGTTCGCCCGCTGCCTGCCGGAAAACACGTCGATGGCTTATGCCGTCATGAAGGGGCTGGTGTTGCGTCTGCGCCATGCGGACCGCAAGATCGAATCGCTGGCGCTGATGGACGTGTACGGGCGTGTGGCCCGTGCGCTGCTGGAGTTCGCCGTGCCGGACAAGGATGGTCGCCTGGTCATCCGCGACCGGGTGTCGCGCCAGGACGTGGCCAAGATGATCGGCGCCTCGCGCGAGATGGTCAGCCGTGTCATGAAGGATCTCGAGGACCGCGGGTTCATCGAGGTCGACGCAGACGGCACCACCATCATCAAGGACCGCCTGACTTCGCTGGGTTGAGTGCGTTGCAGCACGGAACATCCGTGCCGTTCTGACACAAGGTTTTACCAATGCGGCCCGGTGCGGGAACCGGTATCCGTTGGGGTAAGCTCGCCGCAGGACATCTGCGAGGTCTATGACGTATTCACTCAACACGCTCAACGCCGACCGGGCCAATGCGCCCCCGAGCGGCTTGTCGCGTTTCGCTCACGAAGTGGCGCTGGTGGCGGGCGCTGCCTTGCTGGGATTCTGGTTGGTGGCGCTGCTGAGCCATTCGCTGGCCGATCCGGCCTGGAGCACCACCGGCAACCGCGAACTGGCTGGCAACTGGGGTGGCCAGCTCGGCGCCTGGCTGTCGGACGCCAGCTATTACCTGTTCGGTTTTTCGGTCTGGTGGCTGGTGTTTGCGGGCCTGCGCGTCTGGCTGTCGGCACTGGCGGACCGGTTGCGGGGCAGCGCGCTGGCCCCGGTGGCCTCTCCTGCCGACGAAGACGGCCTGCCTCTCTGGCAGCGTCCGGCGGTGCGGCGCCTGGCTTCCGTGCTGTCGCTGGTGCTGCTGATGGTGGGCAGCGTGATCCTCGAATGGAGCCGTCTATACCGGTTCGAGCCGCTGCTGCCGGGGCACGGAGGCGGTGTGCTGGGGCACCTGCTGGGGCTGTGGGGCGTGCGCTGGCTGGGGTTCACGGGGTCAACATTGCTGGCTCTGGCGCTGATCGTGGTGTGTCTGCCCCGGGTGTTCCATTTCTCCTGGGGACAGTGGGCCGAGCGGCTGGGCAGCCTGTTTGACGGCTGGTTCGAGTCGCGCCGCGAAAAGCGGGAAGCGGTGGAAGACCAGCGCATCGGCGAGCAGGCAGCCCGCGAACGCGAAGAAGTGGTCAAGGTCGAGCGGGTGGAGATCGAGGAGCATCATCCGATGCCGGTGGTGATCGAGCCGACACTGGTCGATGTGCCCAAGAGCGAGCGGGTGGCCAAGGAGCGGCAGAAGCCGCTGTTCACCGAGATGCCCGACAGCAAGCTGCCCCAGGTCGATCTGCTGGACGCTGCACCGGCGCACCAGCAGGGTGTGGACGCGCAGACGCTGGAGATGACCAGCCGCCTGATCGAGAAGAAGCTCAAGGACTTCGGTGTCGATGTGCGGGTGGTGGCCGCCGCACCGGGGCCGGTGATCACGCGCTACGAAATCGAGCCGGCGACCGGCGTCAAGGGTTCGCAGATCGTCAACCTCGGCCGCGATCTGGCGCGCTCGCTGTCGCTGGTGTCGATCCGCGTGATCGAAACCATTCCGGGCAAGAACCTGATGGCGCTGGAGTTGCCCAACGCCAAGCGACAGACCATCAAGCTCAGCGAAATCCTGGGTTCGCAGGTCTATCACGACGCCAAGAGCTTGCTGACCATGGGTCTGGGCAAGGACATCGCCGGCCTGCCGGTGGTGGCCGATCTGGCCAAGATGCCCCACTGCCTGGTGGCGGGTACCACCGGTTCGGGCAAGTCGGTCGGCATCAACGCCATGATCCTGTCGCTGCTGTACAAGGCCGACGCCAAGGATGTGCGCCTGCTGCTGATCGACCCCAAGATGCTGGAGCTGAGCGTCTACGAAGGCATTCCGCACCTGCTGTGTCCGGTGGTGACCGACATGAAGCAGGCGGCCAACGGCCTGAACTGGTGCGTGGCCGAGATGGAGAAACGCTACAAGCTGATGAGCAAGATGGGGGTGCGCAACCTCGCCGGTTTCAATGCCAAGCTGGACGAAGCCCGGGCGCGCGGCGAGATCATCGGCAACCCGTTCAGCCTGACCCCCGAGCAGCCGGAGCCGCTGGAGCGTCTGCCCCACATCGTGGTGGTGATCGACGAGCTGGCCGACCTGATGATGGTGGTCGGCAAGAAGATCGAGGAGCTGATCGCCCGCCTGGCGCAGAAGGCGCGTGCGGCCGGCATCCACCTGATTCTGGCGACGCAGCGCCCCAGCGTGGATGTGATCACCGGCCTGATCAAGGCCAACATCCCGACCCGCCTGTCGTTCCAGGTCAGCAGCAAGATCGACAGCCGCACCATCCTTGACCAGATGGGCGCCGAGAGCCTGCTGGGCATGGGCGACATGCTCTACATGCCTTCGGGCACGGGCTTCCCGATCCGCGTGCACGGCGCCTTCGTCAGCGACGACGAGGTGCACCGTGTGGCCGCCTACCTCAAGGAGCAGTATGGCGAACCCAATTACATCGATGGCATCCTCGAAGGAGGTGTCGGCGATGGCGAGGGGGGCGACATCTTTGGCGAAGGTGGTGGCGATGGCGGCGAGAAAGATCCGCTGTACGACCAGGCCGTGGCCATCGTGCTGCAGGACCGCAAGGCCAGCATTTCCTATGTGCAGCGCAAGCTCAAGATCGGCTACAACCGCGCCGCGCGACTGCTCGAAGACATGGAAAACGCGGGCCTGGTCAGTGCATTGACCAGCAGCGGCCAGCGCGACATCCTGGTCGCGCCGCGCGGGGACTGAACCTGTCGGGAAACCTTTTCGGGAGCCTGAGGCTCCCAGCTTTCATGAACCTCAAGAACCTGATCCCTGCCGCCTTGGCCCTGACCCTGCTGTCCGCTCACGCCGATGGGCTGCAGGATCTCGAGGCCTTTCTGCGTGAGGTCAAGAGCGCACAGGCCGGCTTCACGCAGGTGGTCACTTCGCCCAAGCGCGAAGGCGAATCTGTGGGGCGCAGCAAGACCTCCAGTGGCCGTTTCGAGTTTCAGCGGCCGGGACGCTTCCGCTTCGAATACACCAAACCCTTCGAGCAGACCATCGTGGCCGACGGCCAGACGCTCTGGCTGTACGACGCCGACCTCAACCAGGTCACGGCGCGCAAGCAGCAGGACGTGCTGGGCAGCACGCCGGCGGCCCTGATTGCCTCGGGCACCGACCTCAAGGCGTTGTCGGAGTCGTTTGAACTCAAGGCCGCGCCCGCGAAGGACGGCATGGAGTGGGTCGATGCGCGCCCGAAGGCCAAGGACGGCCAGTTGCAGAGCGTGCGGGTCGGCTTCAAACAGGGACAACTGGCCGTGCTGGAGATCCTCGACAGCCTGGGGCAGCGCTCGGTGCTCAGTTTTGCCCAGTGGCAGGGCAACGCCGCCATCAAGCCCGAGCGGTTCAGGTTCCAGCCGCCGGCCGGCGCCGACGTCATCCGTCCCTGAACCCCGTGGCCACCGCTGCCCACCAGCCCCTGGCCGAACGCCTTCGCCCGCGCACGCTGGGCGAGGTGATCGGTCAGCAGCATTTGCTGGGGGAGGGCATGGCGCTGCGGCTGGCGTTTGAGTCGGGGCAGCCGCACAGCTGCATCCTCTGGGGGCCGCCGGGCGTGGGCAAGACCACGATCGCGCGCCTGATGGCCGATGCGTTCGACGCGCAGTTCATCACCATCAGCGCCGTGCTGGGCGGGGTCAAGGACATCCGCGAGGCGGTCGAGCGGGCCGAGGCGGCGCGCGACGGCCTGACCTCGCAGCGCACCATCGTGTTCGTCGACGAGGTGCACCGCTTCAACAAGAGCCAGCAGGATGCCTTCCTGCCGCACGTCGAGAGCGGGCTGTTCACCTTCATCGGCGCCACCACCGAAAACCCCTCGTTCGAGGTCAATTCGGCTTTGCTGTCTCGGGCCGCGGTGTATGTGCTGCAGCCGCTGGGCGAAGAAGACCTGCGGCAGTTGCTGGTGCGCGCGCAGGACATCGGGGCGGTGCCGGCCGTGGAGAAAGCCGCTGCCGACCGCCTGATCGCCTACGCCGATGGTGACGCCCGCCGCCTGCTCAATACGCTGGAGACGCTGGCGGTGGCGGCCGGGCGCGAAAAGCTGACCGAAGTCACCGACACCTGGCTGCTGCGTGTGCTGGGGGAACGCATGCGCCGCTACGACAAGGGCGGCGAGCAGTTCTACGACACCATCAGTGCCTTGCACAAAAGCGTGCGTGGTTCCGATCCGGACGCGGCGCTGTACTGGTTCGTGCGCATGCTCGACGGTGGCGCCGATCCGCGCTACATGGCGCGCCGTTTCATCCGCATGGCGGCCGAAGACATCGGCCTGGCCGACCCGCGCGCGCTGCGCCTGGCGCTCGACGCGGCCGAGGTGTATGAGCGCCTGGGCACGCCCGAGGGCGAGCTGGCGCTGGCCGAGTGCGTGGTCTATCTGGCGGTGGCGCCCAAGTCCAATGCGGTCTACAAGGCCTTCAACGAGGCCAAGGCCTTCGTGAAGAAGGATGGCAGCCGGCCGGTGCCGATGCACCTTCGCAATGCACCGACCAGGCTGATGAAGGACCTGGACTACGGAAAGGGCTACCGTTATGCCCACGATGAGGCGGGCGGCTTCGCGGCGGGCGAAAACTACCTGCCGGAGGGCATGACCGGTACGCAGTTCTACCGGCCGGTGGACCGCGGCCTGGAAATCCGTATCGGCGATAAGCTGCGCGAACTCAAAAAGCTCAACGATCAAAAGAACTAATGGATCGCCTGATGCGCTGATGCAGCGTGGTCCGGCTTCCGAAAACGAGGGAAAACCCGCGCCAGATCAGGGCTCGCCCGTATCCGGGGCCTCGTAACCCTTGGCTACAATCCGCCTCCAACCCGCCGTCTGCCCTGTGACAAGGTCCGACCTGGCGGGTTTTTTGCTAAGTTGAAGCGGGTCTGAACACGGGGCCCCGCGCTGCACAACGGCGCGGGATCGGATTTCCCGGTCGATGTGTCCCGGCCTGTCAAAAACACGGAGAAAACTTCATGGACGTCTTGCTGCAGCAGATCATCAATGGTCTGGTCCTGGGCAGTATGTATGCGCTGGTGGCGCTGGGGTACACGATGGTGTACGGCATCATCGGCCTGATCAACTTCGCGCACGGTGATGTGCTCATGGTCGGTGCCCTGACCAGCTGGACCATCATCGGCTGGATGAGCAATGCCTCGCCCGGTCTGCCGGGCTGGCTGGTGCTGCTGCTGGCCACGCTCATTGCGATGGTCGTGTGCGGCGCGCTGAACTACAGCATCGAGAAACTGGCCTACCGGCCGCTGCGCAACTCGCCTCGGCTGGCGCCGCTGATCACCGCGATCGGCATGTCGCTGCTGCTGCAGACCTTTGCCATGATCATCTGGCAACCCAACCCCAAGGCCTATCCGGCGATGCTCTCGCGCGAGCCGATCGAGTTCGCCGGCGCCGTGATCTCGGTGACGCAGATCGTCATCCTGGCCGCGACCGCGATCACCCTGGCCTTCCTGATGTGGCTGGTCAACAAGACCAACCTGGGTCGCGCCATGCGCGCCACCGCCGAGAACCCGCGGGTGGCGGCGCTGATGGGCATCAAGCCCGACGTGGTCATCTCCGCCACCTTCATCATTGGCGCCATGCTGGCCGCCATTGCTGGCGTGATGTGGGCCTCCAACTACGGCACCGTGCAGCACGCCATGGGCTTCATGCCCGGCCTCAAGGCCTTCGTGGCCGCCGTCATGGGCGGCATCGGCAACCTGGCCGGTGCGGTGGTCGGTGGCATCGCGCTGGGCCTGATCGAGTCGCTGGGTGCCGGTTACCTGGGCGAACTGACCGGCGGTGTGCTGGGCAGCCAGTACGTCGACATCTTCGCCTTCATCGTGCTCGCCCTGGTGCTCACGCTGCGTCCTTCGGGCCTGCTGGGTGAACGTGTGGCCGATCGCGCCTGACCGGGAGACGCAACATGACGAACACCAAGAACGGCAAGATCATTGCCTTTGTACTGGCCGGCATCGCACTGCTGGTCCTGCCCCTGCTGCTGCAGGCCACCGGTTCCAACTCCTGGGCCCGCATCGTCGACCTCGCGCTGCTGTATGTGCTGCTGGCACTGGGTCTGAACATCGTGGTGGGCTACGCCGGCCTGCTGGACCTGGGCTACATCGCGTTCTACGCGGTGGGTGCCTACATCTACGGCCTGCTGGCCTCGCCGCACCTGGCCGACACCTTTCCGGCCATCAAGGCCATGTTCCCCAACGGCGTGCACGTCAACGTCTGGCTGGTGATGCTCGCGGCCGCGGGGATCGCGGGTCTGGTCGGCATGATCCTCGGCGCGCCGACGCTCAAGCTGCGTGGCGACTACCTGGCGATCATCACGCTGGGCTTCGGCGAAATCATCCGCATCTTCATGCTCAACCTGGACCGTCCGGTGAACATCACCAACGGTCCCAAGGGCATCGCGCAGATCGACGCGCTCACCGTGTTCGGCATCAACATGGGACAGCGGCAGACCATCACGCTGGGCGACTGGAGCTACACCTTCCAGCCGGTGACGATGTACTACTACCTGTTCCTGTTCTTCGTGCTGCTGTCGATCGTGCTGTCGTACCGTTTGCAGGACTCGCGCATCGGCCGTGCATGGATGGCCATCCGCGAAGACGAGATCGCTGCCAAGGCCATGGGCCTGAACACCCGCAACCTCAAGCTGCTGGCCTTTGGCATGGGCGCCACCTTCGGCGGCATGTCGGGCGTGCTGTTCTCCTCGTTCCAGCGCTTCGTGTCGCCCGAATCCTTCTCGCTGATG
Source organism: Hydrogenophaga sedimenti (assembly GCF_051857515.1). Classification (NCBI taxonomy): domain Bacteria; kingdom Pseudomonadati; phylum Pseudomonadota; class Betaproteobacteria; order Burkholderiales; family Comamonadaceae; genus Hydrogenophaga; species Hydrogenophaga sedimenti. The sequence continues at coordinate 94,156 of NZ_JBPZHA010000011.1, read as the reverse complement.
GAATCGGTGATGGTGGTGGCCATGGTGGTGCTGGGCGGTATCGGTCACATCCCGGGCGTGATCCTGGGGGCGCTGATGCTCGCCGGCCTGCCGGAACTGCTGCGCCACATGCCCGACCTGTCCTATGTGACCGGCGGTCGTCTGGGCCCTGAAGTGTTGCGCCAGTTGCTGATCGCACTGGCCATGGTGGTCGTGATGCTGCTGCGTCCGAAGGGCCTGTGGCCTTCGCCCGAGCACGGCAAGGCACTGACGAAGTAACCGAAGGACACCACCATGAGCGAAACCATTCTGAAAGTGGCCAATGTGTCCAAGCGCTTCGGCGGCCTGCAGGCCCTCAGCGATGTGGGCATCACCATCGAACGCGGCCAGGTCTATGGCCTGATCGGCCCCAACGGCGCCGGCAAGACCACGTTCTTCAACGTGCTGACCGGCCTCTACACCCCCGACAGCGGCAGCTTCGAGCTGGCCGGCAAACCCTACACGCCCACCGCGGTGCATGAAGTGGCCAAGGCGGGCATCGCCCGCACGTTCCAGAACATCCGCCTGTTCCCCGAAATGACGGCGGTGGAGAACGTGATGGTCGGCCGCCATGTGCGCACGCACTCGGGCCTGATCGGCGCCGTGCTGCGCACACCGGGCTTCAAGAAAGAGGAAGCGGAGATCCGCAGCCGCGCGATGGAACTGCTGGAGTACGTGGGCATCGCCAAGTTCGCCGACTACAAGTCGCGCACGCTGAGCTACGGTGACCAGCGCCGCCTGGAAATCGCCCGTGCGCTGGCGACCGATCCGCAGCTGATCGCGCTGGACGAACCCGCGGCCGGCATGAACGCGACCGAAAAGGTGCTGCTGCGGGAACTGATCGACCGCATCCGCAAGGACAACCGCACCATCCTGCTGATCGAACACGACGTGAAGCTGGTGATGGGCCTGTGCGACCGCGTGACCGTGCTCGACTACGGCAAGCAACTCTCGTCCGGCACGCCGGCCGAGGTGCAGAGCGATCCCAAGGTGATCGAGGCGTATCTGGGCACTGGCGGCCACTGAAAGAGAGAGCAGACAACATGGCAAACACACTCCTCAAAGTCAGCGGGCTGAAGGTCTCCTACGGCGGCATCAAGGCCGTCAAGGGCGTCGACCTCGAAGTGCGCGAAGGCGAGCTGATCTCGCTGATCGGCTCCAACGGCGCCGGCAAGACCACCACCATGAAGGCCATCACCGGTTCGCTGGGCTTCGAAGGCGGCGACATCGAATACCTGGGCCAGAGCATCAAGGGCCGCGGTGCCTGGGATCTGGTCAAGCTGGGTCTGGCGATGGTGCCGGAAGGCCGCGGTGTCTTCACCCGCATGACCATCACCGAAAACCTGCAGATGGGCGCCTACATCCGCACCGACAAGGCCGGCATCGCCACCGACATCGAGCGCATGTTCGGCATCTTCCCGCGCCTGAAGGAACGCAAGGACCAGCTGGCCGGCACGATGTCGGGCGGCGAGCAGCAGATGCTGGCGATGGCGCGCGCGCTGATGAGCCAGCCCAAGGTGCTGCTGCTGGACGAACCTTCGATGGGGCTGTCGCCGATCATGGTCGACAAGATCTTTGAGGTCGTGCGTGACGTGTCGGCCCAGGGCGTGACCGTGGTGCTGGTCGAGCAGAACGCCCAGCGCGCGCTGCAGATCGCCGACCGTGGCTACGTGATGGACTCCGGCCTGATCACCATGACCGGTGCCGGCAAGGACCTGCTGGTCGACCCGAAGGTGCGTGAGGCGTACCTGGGGCATTGACCTCCGGCCGGAACTTACAATGACGGGTTGCGCTTTCCGGGCGCAACCCGTTTTTATTTGTCCCACACCATGACCACCGAACACGCCCACGCCATCCCCGCCGCCGACGACAACCAGCTGATTGCGGAGCGGCGCGAGAAACTCAAAGGCCTGCGCGAAGCGCAGCAGCGCGGCGAGGGCGTGGCCTTCCCGAACGACTTCAAGCCCCGCGACACCGCCGAAGCGCTGTTCGCCACGCACGGCGAATCGAGCAAGGAAGCGCTGGAAGCCAGCCCGGTGCGCGCCAGCGTCTCGGGCCGCATGATGCTCAAGCGCGTGATGGGCAAGGCCTGTTTCGCGACCATCCAGGATTCGTCCTTCGGCCCCAGCGGCGGCCGCATCCAGCTCTACCTGAACACCGACAGCGTGGGCGAGGAGAAGCTGGCCGCGTTCAAGCACTGGGACCTGGGCGACATCGTCGCGGCCGAGGGCGTGCTCATGCGCACCCGCACCGGCGAGCTGTCGATCCACGCCGACAGCATCCGCCTGATCACCAAGAGCCTGCGCCCGCTGCCCGACAAGTTCCACGGCGTGGCCGACCAGGAAATCAAATACCGCCAGCGCTACGTCGACCTGATGACCGACGAGGCCTCGCGCCGCCGTTTCGTCACCCGCAGCAAGGCCCTGTCCAGCATCCGCGACTACATGGTCGGTCACGGTTTCCTGGAGGTCGAAACGCCCATGCTGCACCCCATTCCCGGCGGTGCCAACGCCAAGCCCTTCAAGACGCACCACAACGCGCTGGACCAGGAAATGTTCCTGCGCATCGCGCCCGAGCTGTATCTGAAGCGCCTGCTGGTGGGTGGTTTCGAGCGTGTGTTCGAGATCAACCGCAACTTCCGCAACGAAGGCATCAGCGTCCGCCACAACCCCGAATTCACCATGATGGAGTTCTACGCGGCGTACTGGAACTACCAGGACCTGATGGACTTCAACGAGCAGCTGATCCGCCACGTGGTCAAGCAGGTGCACGGCGACACGCCGCTGACCTACAACGGTCAGCCGGTCGACGTGTTCTCGCCGTTTGAGCGCCTGACGATCCGCGAAGCCATCCTCAAGTACACCGACGCCGGTGCCGGCGTGGACGACACGGCCTGGCTGATCCCGGCGCTCAAGAAGCTGGGCATGAGCGAAGAGAAGCACCAGCTGTCCAGCCGCAGCCTGGCCAGCCTGCAGGTGCTGTATTTCGAAGAGACGGTGGAAGAGAAGCTCTGGAACCCGACCTTCATCATGGAGCACCCGACCGAGATTTCGCCGCTGGCCCGCGCCAACGACGACCGCCCGGAAGTGACCGAGCGCTTCGAGCTCTACATCACCGGCCGCGAATTCGGCAACGCCTTCTCCGAGCTGAACGACGCCGAAGACCAGGCCGCGCGCTTCCATGCGCAGGTCGCGGCCAAGGACGGTGGCGACGAAGAGGCGATGTACTACGACGCCGACTTCATCCGCGCGCTGGAATACGGCATGCCCCCGGCCGGCGGCTGTGGCATCGGCATCGACCGCCTGATGATGCTGCTGACCGACTCGCCCAGCATCCGCGACGTGATCCTGTTCCCGGCGCTGCGACGCGAGGCTTGATCCCAGACCGACAAAAAGAAACCGCCCTCGGGCGGTTTCTTTTTGGGTGGTCCGCGGCGGATCAGGCGAACTCGGCCAGCGCCTTGCGCATCTTCTTCATGGCCGCGACCTCGATCTGGCGGATGCGCTCGGCGCTCACGCCGTACTCGGCCGCCAGTTCGTGCAGCGTCATGCCGCCCGAGCCGTCGTCGTTCACCTTGAGCCAGCGCTCGGTCACGATGCGGCGCGAGCGGTCGTCGAGCTCGCCCATGGCGCGTGCCACGCCTTCGGTGGCCAGCGCGTCGCGCTGCGCCGATTCGAGCACGGCGGTCGGCTCGTGGGTCGCGTCGGCCAGATAGGCGATCGGGCCAAAACTGTCTTCGCCGTCCTCGCCGGGGCTGGGGTCGAGCACCACGTCGCCGCCCGAGAGCCGGGTTTCCATCTCGCGCACTTCTTCGGGCTTGACCTTCAGGTCGCGCGCGACCAGATCGACCTCGCCGTCGGAAAACGCTTCGCGGTGCGTGTCACCGTCCAGTGCCTCGGCGCGGAAACCCTGCTTCATCGAGCGCAGGTTGAAGAACAGCTTGCGCTGGGCCTTGGTCGTGGCGACCTTGACCATGCGCCAGTTCTTCAGGATGTATTCGTGGATCTCGGCCTTGATCCAGTGGATCGCGTAGCTGACCAGGCGCACGCCCTGTTCGGGGTCGAAGCGCTTGACGGCCTTCATCAGGCCGACGTTGCCTTCCTGGATCAGGTCGCCGTGCGGCAGGCCGTAGCCGAGGTACTGGCGGGCGATCGAGACCACCAGGCGCAGGTGCGACATCACCAGCTGCCCGGCGGCATCAAGGTCGTTGTGGTCGCGCAGGCGGCGCGCGGCCGACTGCTCTTCTTCCAGCGTCAGCAGCGGCATGCGGTTGACGGCGGAGATGTAGGCGTCCAGGTTGCCCAGTGGCGGCAGCGTCAGCGAACGGTTCCACGGGCTGGCAACGGCCAGCGTGGCAGACGGCAGGGCAGCGGGGGCAAGCAGGGTGTGGGACATCAGAAAGAGCCTCCTAAGTGGTCTCGCTCAAATATTAGCACTCTCTCTGAGTGAGTGCTAAAGGAATGGTTCCATGACCGTGAAGTCTGTGATGGACAATCGCTCCGGTTTCTTGTACTGTACATAAAAACAGTATTTGATGCCTTGAACCTGCCATGTCCGTCTTGCCCCTGCGTCTATCCGGCGACTTGCCGGAGGTTTCCGCGTCCGCTGCCGTTGCTGGCCGGCTGCCGCGCGAAACCATGCCACAGGCGTTGCCGCGTGCGGTGGCAGAGGCGATCTGGCGCGGTGACCAGCTGGGGCGACCGGTCATGGCCACGCTGCCCAGCGGGTTCGAGGCGCTGGACGCTGCCCTGCCGGGCGGCGGCTGGCCCTGTCAGGGGTTGACCGAGATCCTCAGCACCCAGGGGGGCACGCTGGAGTGGCGGTTGTTGGGGCCGGCGCTGGCCCGGGTCTGTGCCGCCGGTCGCAGCGTGGTGCTGGTCGGACCGCCGCAGCCGCCGCACCTGCCGGGTCTGCGTTTCGAGGGGGTGACAGAGCAGCAGCTGGTCTGGGTGCAGGCCGAAACGCCGGCCGAGCGCCTGTGGGCGACCGAACAGCTGCTCAAAGGGCGTTCCTGTGGGGCGCTGATCGCCTGGCTGCCCAAGGCGCGGCCCGAGCAGCTGCGCCGACTGCAGGTGCTGGCCGGTGCGGGCGATGCGCCGGTGTTCCTGTGCCGGCCGGCAGAGGAGGCCAGCAGTGCCTCGGCCGCACCACTGCGGCTGCTGGTGCGGGTGGAGGCAGACTGGTGCCTGGCGGTCGAGGTGTTCAAGCGCAAGGGGCCGCCGCTGGAGGCGCCCTTGCATCTGCAGGCCATGCCGGCGGCGTTGCACGCGATCCTGACGCCCCGGCTGCGCCAGCCCAGCCGGCTGCTGCCGCGCGATCCGGCGCGTGCACCCGCACCGGTGCCGACGGCGCCGGCTTTTCACGAGAGCGACCATGCTCTGGTCAGCGCTGCTGCTGCCACCGCCCGACGACAGCGCTTGGCCCACTGACGCGGCGCTGCAGGCGCTGGCGCTCTGGGCCCTTCAGTTCACGCCCCGGGTCGCCGTCGCCGACGAAGCCGTGGTCATGGAGCTGGCGGCCAGCGTGCGCCTGTTCGGTGGCCGGCATGCGCTGCACCAGCGTGTGCAGGCCGAAGGCGCCGAGCTGGGTGTGGGCCGGATCGCCTGGGCGCCCAACAGCCTGGCGGCGCTGGCGCTGGCGCGTGCCGGCATGTCCAACGGATTGGCCGGACCGCTGGGGGCACTGCTCGATGCCCTGCCCATGGAGACGCTCAGCGCCGTGCGCCCGCACCGGCTCACGCTGGCGCACATCGGCTGCCGCACCCTGGGCGATGTGCGGCGGCTGCCGCGGGGGGGCGTGGGCCGCCGCTTCGGCCAGCCGCTGCTGGCGGCGCTCGACCAGATCTACGGCCGGGCGCCCGAGGTGCACCAGTGGATCGAGCCGCCCGAGCGCTTTGCGCAACGGCTGGAGCTGATGTTCCGGGTGGACGACGCGCCGGCCCTGCTGTTCGGTGCGCGGCGCCTGCTGCTGTCGCTGTGCGGCTGGCTGGCGGCGCGCCACAGTGGCACCACCGCGTTCACGCTGCACTGGGCGCACGACGCCATGCGCGCGAAGTCGGCGGGCGAGGGCGGTTGCCTCACCGTGCGCACGGCAGAACCCACGCGCCAGATCGACCACCTGTGCCGTCTGCTGGCCGAGCACCTGGCCCGGGTGGAACTGCTGGCGCCGGTGGGTGACCTGGAACTCACCGCCGACGTCGTGCAGCCGCTGGAGGAGCACAGCGCCTCCTGGCTGCCCGACGAGGACGCCGGCAGCGAGGCGCTGCCCCTGGTGCTGGAGCGCATCGCCGTGCGCCTGGGACCGCAGCGTGTCCTACGGCCGGTGCTGTGCGAAGACCACCGCCCCGAGTGGATGTGCCGCTGGCAGCCGGCGGGCGAACCCTTGCCCCGCAAGCCGGTCCCGGGCAGCGATGTGCCGCAGCCCGGTTTCATCCTGCCGGCGCCGCTCAAGCTGCTGGTGCGCGGCGACCGGCCGTATTACCAGGGCGAGTTGCAGCTGCTTGTCGGCCCGCAGCGGGTCGAGGGCGGCTGGTGGGACCGCGACGAGGCGCAGGGACAGATCCGCCATGTGGCGCGCGATTACTGGGTCGCGCAGTCGGTGCACGCGGGGGTGCTGTGGGTGTTTCAGACGCGGCTGGATCAATCACCCGCATGGTTTTTGCACGGAGTGTTTGCATGAGCACGCTGCTGCCCGATTACGCGGAGCTGCTGTGTTGCTCCAACTTCAGCTTCCTGCGCGGCGCAAGCCGGCCGGAAGAGCTGGTGCAGCGCGCGCATGCGCTGGGCTACCACGCGCTGGCGCTGACCGACGAGTGTTCGCTGGCCGGGATCGTGCGTGCCCATGTGGCGGCGAAGGCGCTGCAGTTTCCGCTGCTGGTGGGCAGCCAGTTCCAGGTGCAGTGCGACGCGCCGTTCATGCAGTGCGACGCGCCGTTCAACCTGGTGGTGCTGGCCACCAACCTGAACGGCTACGGCAACCTCTGCGAGTGCATCACGCGGTTGCGCCGCACGGCGAGCAAGGGCACGTACCGGCTCACGCTGGAGCGCATCAGCGCCGATGCGCTGGCCGACTGCCTGGTGATCGCCGTACCGCAGCGCGGCAGCACGCAGGCGCAGATGGACAGCGTGGCGCGCTGGCTTCTGCAGCACTTCGTGGGGCGCTGCTGGCTGGGCGTGGAGCAGCTGCGCCTGATGGACGACGAGATGCGCCTGCACCGGCTGCGCCAGAGCAGCGAGCTCACGGCGGTGCCGCTGGTGGCGGTGGGCGACGTGCACATGCACGTGCGCTCGCGCAAGGCGCTGCAGGACGTGCTCACCGCGACCCGCGTCGGCAAGCCGCTGACCGCGTGTGGCCACGCGCTGGCGCCGAACGCCGAGCAGCACCTGCGGTCGCGGCTGTCGCTGGCGCAGTGTTACCCCGAGGCCCTGCTGGCCGAGACGCTGAAGGTGGCGGAACGCTGCCGTTTCTCGCTCGACGAACTGGCCTACCAGTACCCCAGCGAGGTGGTGCCGGCGGGCGAGACGCCGGCGAGCTACCTGCGGCGCCTGGCCTACGAAGGCATGGGCCGGCGCTGGCCCATGGGCGCGTCCGCGAAGGTGCAGCAGCAGGTCGAGCACGAGCTGGCGCTGATCGCCGAGCTGGGCTATGAGCACTACTTCCTCACCGTGTACGACATCGTCGCCTTCGCGCGCTCGGAGCACATCCTCTGCCAGGGACGCGGCTCGGCGGCCAACAGCGCGGTCTGCTACTGCCTGGGCGTGACCGAGGTCGATCCCGACCGCACGGCGGTGCTGTTCGAACGCTTCCTCTCGAAGGAGCGCAACGAGCCGCCCGACATCGATGTCGACTTCGAGCACGAACGGCGCGAGGAAGTCATCCAGTACCTCTACGCCAAATACGGCCGCGAGCGCGCGGCGCTGACCGCCACCGTCATCAGCTACCGCCCGCGCAGCGCCCTGCGCGACGTCGGCAAGGCGCTGGGTTTTGACGAGGCCGCGCTCGATGCGCTGGGCAGCGGCCACCGCTGGTGGGGCGAGGACGGTTTCGCGCCCGAACGCATCCGTGAGGCGGGACTGGACCCGGACAGCCTGCAGGTGCGCCAGCTGGTCCGGCTCACCGGGGACCTCATGGGCTTCCCGCGCCACCTCTCGCAGCACACGGGTGGCTTCGTGCTGACCCAGATGCCGCTCTCGCGCATGGTGCCGATCGAGAACGCCGCCATGGCCGACCGCACGGTGATCGAGTGGGACAAGGACGATCTCGACGCCATGGGGCTGCTCAAGGTCGACGTGCTGGCGCTGGGCATGCTGACCGCGATCCGCAAGTCGCTGGACTTCATCGGGCAGCGCAAGGGCTTCGTGTTCCAGATGCAGGACATCCCGCCCGAAGACCCGGTGACCTACGACATGATCTGCGCCGCCGATACGGTGGGCGTGTTCCAGATCGAGAGCCGCGCGCAGATGGCGATGCTGCCGCGCCTGCGGCCGTGCTGCTTCTACGACCTGGTGGTCGAGGTGGCGCTGGTGCGGCCCGGCCCGATCCAGGGTGGCGCGGTGCACCCGTATCTGCGGCGGCGCCAGGGCAAGGAAGACATCGACTACCCCAAGGGGCTGGAGGCCGCGCTGGAGCGCACGCTGGGCGTGCCGGTGTTCCAGGAGCAGTGCATGCAGATCGCCATGATCGCGGCCGACTTCACGCCCGGCGAGGCCGACGGCCTGCGCCGCGCCATGGGTGCCTGGCGCCGCACCGGCGGGCTGGGCGCCTACGAGCGCCGGCTGATCGACGGCATGACGCGCAACGGTTACCCGCTGGACTTCGCGCAGCGCGTGGTTGAGCAGGTCAAGGGCTTCTCCAGCTACGGTTTTCCCGAGAGCCACGCGGCCAGCTTCGCGCTGCTGGTCTACGCCAGCTGCTGGATCAAGCGCCACCACCCGGCCGAGTTCCTGGCCGCCATGCTCAACAGCCAGCCGCTGGGTTTCTATTCACCCAGCCAGCTGGTGCAGGACGCGCAGCGTCACGGCGTCGAGGTGCGGCCGGTGGACGTGATGGACAGCGACTGGGACTGCACGCTGGAGGAGTCGGCGGACGGGCAGGCCGCCGTGCGGCTGGGGCTGCGCATGGTCAGCGGGCTGTCGACAGCGGAGGGGGAGCGCCTCATGGCGGCGCGTGCGCAGGGTGCGTTCGTGGACACCGAAGACCTGGCCCGGCGCGCGGCGCTGGACCGGCAGACCATGGAGCAGCTCGCCGCCGCCGACGCACTCATGGGCCTGAGCGGCCACCGCCGCCAGCAGGTCTGGGACGCGGTGGCCCTCAAGGCGCCGCCCGCGCTGCTGCGGGATGCGCCAGTGGAAGAAGATGTGCTCGATCTGCCCGAAGCGCCCGAAGGCGAAGCGATCGTGTGGGACTACGCCAGCCTGGGCCTGACGCTGCGCCGCCACCCGCTGGCGCTCTTGCGCGAGCGGTTGAACCAGCGCCGCTTCATGACCGCCGCACAGCTCAGGGACGCGCCCGACGGACGCCTGGTGCGCGCCTGCGGCATCGTCACCGGCCGTCAGCAGCCGGACACCTCGCAGGGCGTGGTGTTCGTGACGCTGGAGGACGAAACCGGCGTGGTGCAGGTCATCGTCTGGAAGTCCGTGCGCCAGCGCCAGCGCAGCGAGCTCACCCGCTCAAGGCTGATGGCGGTGCATGGCGTCTGGCAGCGCGAGGGCGAGGTCTGCAACCTGATCGCCGGCCGGCTGGAAGACCTCACTCCATTGCTGGGCCGGCTGGCGACGGAGAGCCGGGATTTCCATTGAGCCATTGAAGCGGCGGCGCGGGCTTCGTACCATCGCGCCATCCACCGCAGGAGCCCAGACCCATGTGCCGCAACATCAAGACCCTGTTCAACTTCGAGCCACCGGCCAGCGAGCTGGAGATCCGCGACGCCTCGCTGCAGTTCGTGCGCAAGCTCAGCGGCTTCAACGTGCCGAGCAAGGCGAACGAAGAGGCGTTCGAGCGAGCGGTGCAGGAGGTCGCGGAGTCGGCGCGGCGGCTGATCCGCTCGATGGTGACCAATGCCGAACCGAAGAACCGCGAGGTCGAGGCACAGAAGGCGCGCGAGCGTTCGGCACTGCGTTTCAACGCGCCAAACAGATGACACCGTTGGCGAGGTGACGCTCAGCTGCCCAGCAACCGCTCCGTGATGAAGCGCCAGTGCGCCTCGCTCACCGGCGTGATCGAGAGCCGGCTGCCACGCTGCAGCACCACCATCTCGGCAAGCTCCGGTGTGGCGCGCAGCTCGGGCAGGCCGACCGGGCGAGTCTTCTTCAGCGCCTGCACGTCGCGCAGCAGCCAGCGCGGCGCATCGGTCTTCGACTTCGCATCGAAGTAGGCCGAGGCCGGGTCGAACTGCGTCGGGTCGGGGCGGATGTCCGAAGCCACCCGCGCCAAGCCCACGATGCCCGGTTCGGCGCAACTGGAGTGGTAGAACAGCACGCCGTCGCCGACCTGCATCGCGTCGCGCATGAAGTTGCGCGCCTGGTAGTTGCGCACGCCGGTCCAGGGCACGGTGGCCTGCGGGGCCGCCAGCGCGTCGTCGATCGAGCACTCCTCGGGCTCGGACTTCATCAGCCAGTACTGGGTCATGGCGCGATCTTAGCGAGGGGTATCGCACAGCGGACGGGGCCTGTCAGCGAATCGCGGTAGCCTCGGGGTCTTTCTCCGGGCCGAGCCCGCAGCCCCGCCCGCATGACCGAATCCTCCGCACGCCCCCAGCCGCACGGCTGGCTGATCGCCAACCTGCTGGCGCAGCTCGCCTTCGGCCTGCTGGCCATGACCATCTGCCTGCCCTCGATGCAGGAGTGGGGCGCGATCTTCGGCCGCTCGCAGGCGGCGGTGCAGCTGAGTTTCAGCGGCTACGTCGTGACCTACGGATCGCTGCAACTGCTCTACGGCCCGCTGTCGGACCGGCTGGGCCGCAAGCGCGTGCTGCTGTTCGGGCTCTCGGTGTCGTTCACCGGTTCGGTGCTGGCCGCGCTGGCGCCGAGCCTGCCGCTGCTGGTGGCCGCGCGCATCCTGCAGGGCGCGGGTGCGGCGGCGGGCATGGTGGTCGGGCGCGCCATGGTGCAGGACCTGTTCGCCGGCCCGGAGCGCACCCGCGTGATGGCCTATGTCGGCATGGCGATGGGCCTGTGCCCGCCGCTGGCGACCATCCTCGGCGGGCAGCTGCACGTGCGCCTGGGCTGGCAGGCCAACTTCGTCGTGATGGCGGTGCTGGCGGCGGTGCTGTTCGTGGCGGCCTGGCGCGGCCTGCCCGACCACCAGCCGTCGTCCACCGCGCAGCCGCACTGGCTGACCGCGATGCTGGGCTCCTACGCCCGGCTGGCGCGCGAGCCTTCCTTCCTGCTGCACGTGGCGATCCTGGCGATGACCACGGCGACCTTCTACGCCTTCCTCGGTGGCGCGCCGATCGTGCTGGGCAGCTATGGCGTGAAGCCCGACGGCATCGGCTTCTACATCATGTGCGTGCCCGGCGCGTACATCGTGGGCAACTTCCTGGCGGCGCGGCTGGCGATGGGCACCGGGCCGGTGCCCATGATGCGCTGGGGCCAGGCGCTGACCCTGGGCGGGATTGCATTGATGCTGGTGCTGGCCTATGCGGGCTGGCGCTCGCCGCTGGCGTTCGCGCTGCCGCTGACCCTGCTGGGTGTCGGGCACGGCCTGCTGGTGCCGCCGGCGCTGGCGGGCACGGTGGGCCTGGTGCCCGCGCTGGCCGGGTCGGCCGCGGCGGTGGCGGGGCTGTCGCAGCAGCTCACTGGCGCGGTCGGCGGTTTTGCCGTCGGCCTGTTTCCGCACGACGGCGCCGGCAACCTGGGCTGGCTGATGATCGGCTTCGCACTCTGTGGTGCCCTGGCGCAATGGGCGCTGCACCGCCGGCCGCGCCACTGACACCGGCGACAGCCCTTCACCGGTCCATCGGGGAAAATGACCGGCTTTCGTCCCACCTGCCGAGGTCCGTCTTGCCGCTGCCACCGCCCGCTCCCCGTTCCCTGATGCACACCCGCCGCGTCGAGTACCGCGGCTTCCGCCGCGACGACGGCCTTTGGGACATCGAAGGCGACCTGCTCGACACCAAGCCCTACGCGTTCGAGATCGAAGGCGAGGGCGAGTGGGCGCCCGGCGAGGCGATCCACCAGATGAGCATCCGCGTGACGCTGGATGAGGCCATGGTGATCCGCGACGTCGTGGCGTGCATGGACGCGCACCCGCACGACCCCTGCCCGCAGGCCATGCCGCCGATGCAGGGCCTGATCGGCGAGACCCTCGGCAAGGGCTGGCGCAAGACCATCGAGCGCCATCTCGGCGGCACGGTCGGCTGCACCCACCTGCGCGAACTGCTGTTCAACCTCGCGACCGCAGCCTTCCAGACCAAGGCCTCGTCGTTCGCGCCCGCCGGCGACGGTCGGCCGCCCATGCACCTGGGCCAGTGCAAGGCCTGGGCCTTCGATGGGCCGGTGGTCGAGAAGGTCTATCCGATGTTCTTCCGCTGGCAGCCGCCGGCCAGAAACGCAGGCTGAGCCGCATGGCACTGGAGATCCACTTCGACGCGGTCGACACCGCACCGATCGATTCCTCGACCGTGATGGTGCTGCGCGACGGGGCGCAGGGCCTGGAGGTGCTGATGGTGCGCCGGCACGGCGACTCGGGCGTGCTGGGCGGCGTGCATGTGTTTCCCGGCGGCAAGCTCGACGCGGCCGATGGTGAGACCGTCATCCGGGGCGAGCCACGGGCGTCCTCGTGGTACCCCGACACCCTGGGTGAACCCACGCTGTCGCCCGCCGTGGCGAGAGGACTGTTCACGGCCGCCGTGCGCGAAACCCGCGAGGAGTGCGGACTCGACCTGCCGGTGGACACGCTGTGGCCCTGGTCGCGCTGGATCACACCGCGCCAGCCTTCGGTGTCGCGCAAGCGTTTTGACACCCGCTTCTTCGTTGCTCCGGCGCCGCTGGGGCAGCAGGCGGTGCACGACGACTTCGAGGCGACCGAGACGGTGTGGGTGTTGCCCCGGGACGGGCTGCAGCGTTACTGGGCCGGTGAGATCGACCTGGCGCCGCCGCAGATCATGAGCCTGGTCCAGCTGGCGCGCGTCCGCGATGTGGCCCAGGCCATGGCCGCCGCCCGGCAGCGTCCGCCGGCCCTGATCGAGCCGCATCCGTTCGACGAGAGCGGCGAGCGGGTGATCTGTTATCCGGGTGATCCGCTGCACCCGGTGCGCGAAGCCGCGTGGGAGGGGCCGACCCGCCTGCGCTTCCGCAACCGCCGCTTCGAGCCGGAGGGCGGGTTGCCGGCCCTGCTGGGCTGATCCGGGGACCTGCAGAAACAGCAACGCCCACTGGTGTGGGCGTTGCTGCGGAACGAATTCCTGGCGGAGAGAGAGGGATTCGAACCCTCGGTACAGGAATACCTGTACGCCGGATTTCGAATCCGGCAAATGTGCTGTTTGTTGATGTTGATCTGTGTTTATAAAATCAATATAAATCAACAGCTTAGTTGGTTATACTGGACGGGTGAACAGTTGCGACTGTTGATCGAAATGCATCAAAATTGGGCAAAAGTGGCTACATGGTGGCTACATGGACCCAAGGTGCAGCCACCCAACCAGGATCAAGCAGCATGGCCAGACCGAAGAAAAGCGACGCACCCGACTTGTCCGAACGGGTGAGCCTGTCGGCGGGTGCAATCGAGCGTCTGACGTGCCCAGCAGGCAAGCAACAGGCGTTCATGCGCGACACCGAAGCGCCCGGCCTGCGCGTGCGCGTGACGGTTGCCGGCGCGAAGTCGTTTGTGTTCGAGTCCAAGCTGAACCGGCAGACCATTCGCCGCACCATCGGCGACGTGAAGTCATGGACCATTGAACAGGCCCGCACCGAAGCCCGCCGCTTGGCTGTGGAACTGGACAACGGGGCAGACCCCCGCGAAGTGAAGCGCCAGAAGGATGCCGCAGATACCGCCGAACGCCAGCGCCTGCAATCCATCGTTGTCCGGGAGAGATTGACCGGCCTGGAGGCATGGGCCGAATACGTCAAAGAGGGGCGCGAGGTGGGTTTCACCGAGCGCGGGCCGTGGGGCACCCGACACGCCGCAGACCATGACACCATGTCTACCGCTGGTGGCGTGGCCTACAAGCGAAAAACCAAGGGTGTGACCCAGCCGGGACCGCTGCACCCGTTGCTGTCCCGCCCGCTGGTGAAGATTGACGCGCCCGCTGTGGCTCAGTGGCTCAAAGAAGAAAACGCCCATCGGCCCGCACGTGCCGCGCTGGCGTTTCGCCTGTTGCGGGGCTTCTTGAACTGGTGCGCTGAACACGCGGTGTATTCGGCCATCGCAAAGCCAGAAGCGCACAAGCCCAAGGACGTGCGCCGGCTGATCCGCAAGCAGACCCCGAAAGATGATGTGTTGCAGCGCGAACACCTACCCGCATGGTTCGCAGGCGTGCTGTCTGATGCCAACCCCTACCCCCGCGCCTATCTGCTGGCGCTACTGTTGACCGGGGCTCGCAAAAATGAGCTGTCGCACCTTGCATGGGAAGACGTAGATTTTCGATTCGGCGGGAGCATGTCCATTCGGGACAAGGTGGACGGACTGCGCGTGATCCCGTGCCCGGCCTACCTTGCTCACATCCTGGCTCAATTGCCCAGGCGTGGCCCTTGGGTGTTTGGTGCCGGAGCTGCAGCCCCCGGCATTGGCGATACAGCGGCCTACAACCACCGAAAGGCCCTTGCCGCTGGTGGGCTGCCCCATGTGTCGCTTCATGGGCTCAGGCGCTCGTTTGGCTCGCTTGCGGAGTGGGTGGAGTGCCCGGCTGGTGTGGTGGCTCAGCTCATGGGACACAAGCCCAGCGCCACCGCTGAAAAGCACTACCGCGCCCGCCCCTTGGACTTGCTCAGAGTGTGGCACGAAAAAATCACTGCGTGGATGCTTGAGCAAGCCGGGGTTGAGTTCGACCCCAAGACCGCCGCCGCTGGTGGGCTGCGCGTCGTCAACAACTGAGAGGAAAACACCATGGACCTGAAAACACACGACTCCCAACAGCCCAATGGCTTCAATCTTGCTGACTTCGCAGCACGCGAACAGCGCCGCACACAACGTCTGGTGCGCGCCGCTTACGGTGTGGGGCACACCCACCCATGGTTCGTGGCGCTGTCGCGTGCTGATCAGGAAAAGAAGGTCAGGGAGTGGGTGGACGAAGCTTTGGACGCACGTGCGGAGCGACTTTGGTTGATGTCTTGTTAAAGAAATTTGCACAAGTCGCTTGCTCTCGTTTTTGGGTTGAACTTAAATAACCCCCACATAGCCCGGTTGGCTTTGCACTACAGCTCGGAGCGGGATAGCTCGGGTGGATGCCCTCTGTAGGCGACCCAACGAATAGTCTGGATGGACGGCTCAACAGTCACCTGTTGCCGTCCATTTTTCATCGGCAGCAGGTCAGTTACACCGACCTGGATCAATGCCATGAACGACCATTCTCGATATCCATCGCTGGCGCATGAAACCCGCGCCACCCTACCGACTCCCGAAGCCGCTTTCCATTTGAATCGCAAGTGCCAAACGTTGCGGCTGTGGGCGATGCGCGAGGATGGCCCTTTGCGTCCGCTGCGGGTGAACGGCCGGCTCGCCTGGAAAACGGAAGACCTGCGCCGTTTGCTGGGGGTGGCATGAGCACCCTCCGAAAAGTCTTCCAAGGCTCCGAAAACCCGCGCCAGCTCCGTGCAATTTTGGAACTGCTGCGTCGCAATCTTTGGCGCGAAGAAGTCGACGCCGTGGCCGGTGCATCCAATGGCCCCGACGTGGTTGCGCAGCTCCGCAGGCAAGGGCTTGAACTGCCCTGCAAGCTGGTGACGGTCACCGACCGAGACGGGCGCAAGGTCAGAGCAGGGCAGTACAGCTTGACCGCCGCCGACCGCCGCCTTTTCTACCGGTGGCTGTCGAACCGCATCAAGGGCAATACAGCGTGACCGGCACCTACGTCATGAGGGTGGGCGCTGTCGGTCTGTCAAAACTCGGTGCGCACAAACCTTCAACATTGCAACAGGCCGTGCGCCACAACCGGCGACAGATTCAGGCAGAACTCGGAGCGCATGGGAACATCGATCCGGCACGCACCTATCTGAATGAAGTCATTGCGGGGCCGGTTGATCCCGATGCCGTGGTGCCGCTGGCTCAGGCGCGCATGGCTGCTGCTGGGGTGGGCAAGCTGCGCCGGGATCATTGCCAAGCCGTCGAACTGGTCTATTCGCTGTCGCCTGACACCACGGTGAACGTCGGGGCGTTTTTCCGTCGGTGCGTGGTGTGGGTGGGTGAGCAGTTCGGCGCCGACAACGTGCTGACGGCAGATATCCACCACGACCAGTCTGCCCCTCACTGTCATGTCCTTGTGCTGCCGCTGATCTGTGGCCGCATGGTGGGCAGCTCGCTGATTACCCGGCCCGCTACCGCGAAGCTGCACGCCTCGTTTGCGCCAGTCGCAAAAGAGTTCGGCATGAAGCCGCCACCTGTGAAGCTGTCCGGCACATCGCGGGCCACTGGTGCACAGATGGTGATGGCACGGCTTGAATCGACCAATGACGCGATTTTGCGCAGCGCTGTGTGGGATGTGGTCCGCGATGCAGTCAAAGCCGATCCAGCGCCCTACATGGCTGCCTTGGGGATCAGTCGCGACGTGGTGAAGCCGAAGGCGGTCCAAAAGACCATGGCTCAAATCTTCACAAGCCCAGGACGCGGCCCGAAGGTGGAGAAACCAAACCCTATAGGGTTTGCTGTCGCATCGCCGAAACACCGAAGCCTATGTCCTGTAGGGTTCGCCCCGCCCGAGCTGTTGGTTTCAGTGACAGAAGCCACGACAGTGACCACCCGAGAGGCATCGGCAGGACGGCACTGCCACCGCATCGGCGGCTACGGCGCATACCGCCACTCAACTCAGCAGCCGCTCGGGTTCATCGCATGACCCACCACCGGCATATCCAAGGGTGCGGCCCACCTGCACCGCACACCAACTGTTCGCGTCCTCATTCCGACCACCTGGTCAAACCAACTTGAAAGCCTTTCCCAATGAACAACGACAAGACCTATACCTTGGCCCACGGCGGCTACGCACTCACGCAGGACAACCCCGAACGGCTCGGCATCGCTGGGACTGTCCCGCACAGTGCATTTCTGATGCTTCTTGAGCTGATGAACGGGCTGGCTTTGGACAAAGCTGCCATCGTTGGTGATAACGACCTGTCCAGCGTTGGCAGGCAGAACAAGCTTCAGCCGAAGTATTCCAAGGTCTGGGATGCTGTTTGCTTCGCCCATGCGACGCTGGCCGCCTATCAGCAGGCAACAGCCGAACGCGAGGCCCGACTGTTGGCTGTGCCGACGTTGCACGATGGCGCTACCGCTGTGGCAATCGAGGACGTGGAGACTCGGCAGTGGTGGCGCAGTCTCTCGCTTGGGGACCGGAATGAAGTGATGGCCGAAATCACCAAGGGCGGCGAAGAGGCGGCCACCAAATACAGCCGTCTGAGCATCGCACTCATGCGCAGCCCGACACCGTTGCCGCTTGAGCGGGAGACGGAATTTTTCCGTGGCGCATGGGCACAGGCCGCACGTGTTGCGAATCCTGGTGAGGCTGTGACCATTGACCGCGAAAAGGAGGCTGCACAGTGGGCCGTGCGTGGTCTGGCGCAGCTCGTCGGAATCTTGCATGGCCTCACTGGTTGGAGTCGTGCCGCCCTGCTGGCTTTCCTGGTGGCTGATCCCAAGCGCATTGGCGCTGCTGCTGCACTCGGGTACGGCAAGTTCGATGTTGCACGCGCTCAGCAAGCCCAGCAACAGACCGATGGACGCATCCCGGCGCTGGCCTAAGGCAAATCCACCCCGTGGCGCTGAGCGCTGCGCTACGGGGTCCCTACCGGCTTTGAATGACACCATGCCCAAGCTCAAACAACCCGCCCCGCCTGCATCCGAGCAGGCACCCCCCCGTCTCAGGCTCAAGCTGGCGACTGCTGACGATGTGCGCCGCGAGCTGGCCCGCCTCTATCGTGAGGGCAAGAACGGACAACGCGACGTGGGCGACGTGTCCCGCCTGGCGAACGTCTTGCAAATCCTGTCCCGCTGTATCGAGACAAGCGACCTTGAAGCGCGCATCAGCGACCTTGAGGGCAACACATGAGGCCCTTGGAGAAACGCATCGCCCGGCTTGAGCAGGCGGAACCAGACGGGCCACGTCCTGCATTGGTCATCGTGCATGGTGCTGGCTTCGATCCCGAAAGCATCACTTCAGTGGACGGCATCGACCTACACCGGGAAGACGGGGAGAGCGCCAGCGCCTACCTGGATCGCCTGACAGGCCATGTGAGGGCGACAAGGGGCAGGGCGGTGCCGTTCTTGGGGCTGGCGTGCTATGGGCCTGACGACGCGCCAGATGCACCACCCAAGCCAGACTCCGACGCGTTGTCGTGACCGACTGTTGATGATCCCTATGATGGGTCTCGAACCATAAGGGGAGCCATCGTGAAACACGCTATCACCACCGCCATCGCCGCAGCTCTTGCCTGCCTGACCGCGCATGCAGACGACGACCACCTGAACGCGAAAGCGATCTGTCAGAAGTTCGTCGCCAAGCAGCTCAAGGCACCAGCCACAGCGAAGTTCGAGCCCGTCAGCTCGGTCGCTGCACAGCCTGCGAAGGATGGCCCGGCGAACACCTGGGAGTCGGTCGGCTATGTGGACTCGCAGAACGCATTCGGCGCCATGCTGCGCTCCACCTACTTCTGCACTGTGCGCAAGACCGGCCCGGACAAGTGGCGACTGATCGAACTGTCCTGGTTGAAGGACAACGTGTGACGGTGCGACGGAAGCGCTGGCAATTGAGTCCACGGATGCTCAAAACCCGGTGCCGCTGGCTACATGGTGGCTACATGAGCGCTTGCTGCCAAAAACAAAATGCCCCGGACGCTACATAAAATATAGCGCCGGGGCCTTGTTCCTGGCGGAGAGAGAGGGATTCGAACCCTCGGTACAGGAATACCTGTACGCCGGATTTCGAATCCGGTGCATTCGACCACTCTGCCATCTCTCCGTGTCGAAGCCCATGATTCTAGCAGCAGCCGGGACGGCATTTTTGTGTTGCTTTTCCGGGCTTCACAACATGGTGTGCGGTGCGACAATGCCCGCCACTGAGCCCCTCCATGCTTGTCGACACCCAGCCAGTCACCTACCAGCACGTGCCGGCCACCGCCGAAGTCCGTGACCAATGGGTGAACTCGCGGCTGATCGCGGTCCTGATGGACAACGTGATGCCGACGCTGGGTGCTGCGCTGCTGGCCATCCCGCTGGTGGTGTTCATGTTGTGGAACGAGGTCAACGGCTATCTGCTGGCCGCCTGGGCGACCGCGCTGCTCTGCATGGTCGCGTTCCGCTACCGCATGCTGGGCATCTACCGCTTGCGTTTCGACAGCCAGGAAGGTCCCCAGCGCATGGCCTTCATCAAGCGCTACCAGTGGTCCTGGGGCGTGATCGGCGTGTTGTGGGGCAGCGTGGTGGGCCTGAGCTATGGCCGGGCCAGCATCGGCGTCCAGTTCATCTGCGGCATGCTGGTGCTCGGACAGGGCCTGATCACACTGGTCTCGTTCAGTTCCTATCTGCCGGTGTTCCGTCGCTATGCGAATGCCGTGGTGGTGGTCGTGGCGCTGTGTCTGGTGGTCGACGCGCTGACCAACCGCAGTGCGACCGCCATGCCGCTGCGCACCAGCGCCGGGTTGCTGGCGATGCTGGCCCTGTTCTGGTGGCTGCTGATGTCGGCGGGCAAGCGCCTGCACCAGGTCTACCGTTCCAGCTTCGAGTTGCAGTTTTCCAATCAGGAACTGATCGACTCGCTGACCCAGCAGACCCGCGCCTCGTTGCGCGCGGTGGCGACCAAGAACCGGTTTCTGGCCTCGGCTGCGCACGACCTGCGCCAGCCGGTGCATGCGCTGAGCCTGTATGCCGACTGGCTGGCGACCGAGCCGGACATGGCTCGCGAGATTTCACCGCGCATCCTGCAGTCGACCCGGGCGATCAACGAGCTGTTCGACTCGCTGTTCGACCTGACCCGCATCGACGCCGGCAACTACAAGGTGCGGCTGCAGCATGTGGACGTCCAGCAGCTGTTCGCCGATCTCGCGCTGCAGTTCTCGCCGGTGGCGGCGGGCAAGTCGATCAAGCTCAAGACCCACACGCAGCCGCGGCAGATCTGGGGTGACCCGGTGGTGTTGCGCCGCATTCTGGGCAACCTGCTGTCCAATGCCCTCAAGCACACGAGCAAGGGCGGCGTGTTGCTGAGCCTGCGGCAGCGGGAAGACATGCTGCTGTTCGAGGTCTGGGACACTGGCGTGGGCATCGCCCGTGAGCACCAGCAGGCGATCTTCCAGGAGTTTTTCCGTGTGTCCCAGCACCACGGCACCGAGGACAGCCTGGGCCTGGGGCTGACCATCGTGTCCAAGCTGGCCACGATGATGGGCTATCAGCTTGCGCTTTCTTCCGAGGCGAACCGGGGCAGTGTGTTCCGGGTGATGCTGCCGATCTACACGCAGGAACAGGGCATGCCGGACGTGCCGACCTGAAGCCCTCGGCTTCAGAGCTCGCGTTTCAGAGATCCAGCAGGCCGGCGGTGCGGGCCAGGTGGCTGGCTTGCGAGCGGCTCTTGACGTTCAGGCGGCGGAACAGGCGCCACAGGTGCACCTTGACCGTGTGTTCGCTGATCTGCAGTTGCTCGGCGATGTCGCGGTTGGACAGACCACGATCGAGCATGACCAGCAACTGCTTCTGCCGCTTGGAGAGCTTCTCAGGGATGGTCGGGGCGTTTTCGTCTTCGGGTTCGTCCGCGAGGAATTCGCGCAGCACGCGCCCGATCTGGGCGGCGCCGGCCGATTTCTCCACATAGGCGTCGGCACCGGCTTCCTTGGCCAGGTCTTCGTAATCGGAGGCCGGCGAGGCCGACAGCACGATCAGGGAGGTGTCGGGCAGCATCTGCCGGACTTCGCGCACCCCGGACACGCCGTGGGTATCGGGCAGCTTGAGGTCCAGACACACCAGCTCCGGCTCGCCATGCTCGGCGATCGCCCGGCTCACCGTGGCCAGTCGCTCCAGTTCCACGACCTGGGTGGAGGTGCGCAGACGCCGCAGCAGCATGACGACGGCTTCGCGCATCAGGGGGTGGTCGTCGATGACAAAGATACTCATGGCAGAGGCTGGAATGTGTTGGGTCTGTGTTTGCGAAGCATATCCACATCGGGGGCGCTTGGCGATAGCCAAAAGGACATGAATGCAGACCTTGTTTTTAGTTTTACCGGTCCGGGCATGTCCTCATGGGAACTCCGGACTTCCTGGGAATTGTCTCACCCTGGGCGCACCTCTGCGGTGTCCCGGGGGACCGAAACGCAGGGATCAAGCGGAATTCTGCGCAAAAAACCGAAGTGCGTCCCTGACTTTGGTGATGTCCGCCAGCAGGTTCAACCGTTCCTGGAGCGCGGTCAGGCCGGCGTCGCCCTGTTGCTGCAGCTGGGCAATGGCCTGCGCAGCGTCGCGCGGCGCAGGAAAACCGGTGCTCTGCAGCAGCAGCTCGCCCTGGGCGTCGATCAGTTTGAAATAGAACTGGCCGTCCTTTTCGCGGTACTGCTTGAACGACGGAGCCGCCACCTTGACCACCTTGGCGGCTTTCTGGTCGGACATCTGGTCCAGCGAGCGCAGGCCGACCGCATGGCGCAGGCGGGCGGTGAACGGGGTGGCGATGGCGCGGGCTTTTTCGGCGCCGGCCTTGAGCGTCTTCTCGATCCGGGACGGGTCCTGGATCAACTGGTTGTAGACCTCGCGCATCGGCGCGATTTCGCGGTCCAGCCGTTCGAACAGCACCTGCTTGGCCTCACCCCAGGCGATGCCGTCGGCGTAGGCCTTGGCCAGGGTGGCGGTTTCGTCGGCGCTGGCGAAGGCCTGGTAGAGCTGGAACAGGGCCGAGCCTTCGGTGTCCTTGGGCTCACCGGGTGCGCGCGAGTCGGTCAGGATGCCCATGATGAGCTTCCTGAGCTGATCCTTCGGGGCAAACAGCGGGATGGTGTTGTCGTAGCTCTTGCTCATCTTGCGGCCATCCAGACCGGGCAGCAGGGCCACGTGGTCCTCGGTCACCGCCTCGGGCAGCGTGAAGTGCTCGCCGTAGAGGTGGTTGAAGCTCGACGCGATGTCGCGCGCCATCTCGATGTGCTGAATCTGGTCGCGACCGACCGGCACCTGGTGGGCATTGAACATCAGGATGTCGGCCGCCATGAGCACCGGGTACATGAACAGGCCGGCGGTCACGCCCGCGTCCGGCTCTTCGCCCGCGGCGTTGTTCTTGTCGACCGAGGCCTTGTAGGCGTGGGCGCGGTTGAGCAGGCCCTTGCCGGTGACGCAGGTCAGCAGCCAGGTGAGCTCCGGGATTTCGGGGATGTCGGACTGGCGGTAGAACGTGACCTTCTCCGGGTCCAGGCCGCAGGCCAGCCAGGTGGCGGCGATCTCCAGCGTCGAGCGCTGCACGCGCACCGGGTCGCCGCCGGTCTTGATCAGTGCGTGGTAGTCCGCGAGGAAATAGAAGTTCTGTGTGTTGGCTTCGCGACTGGCACGCACCGTAGGACGCACGGCGCCGACGTAGTTGCCCAGGTGGGGGGTGCCGGAAGTGGTGATGCCGGTCAGGACGCGTTGGAGGCTCATGGGCAGGAGTCGGGATATCAGAAAAGGAGGGCGCGCAGCGGGGTCAGCAACAACTCGATCAAGGCGTTGGTCAGGCCCATCAGCGGGTACAACCACAGGCTGTCGATCACGTGGGTAACGACCAGGGCCATCACAATGAAGAAGCCCCAGGGCTCGATGCGGGAAACCGCCATGGCCTGTTTCCAGGGCAGCAGACCGACCAGGATGCGACCCCCATCGAGCGGCGGCAGCGGGAACAGGTTGAAGGCAAACATCACCAAGTTCACCGATACACCACCGCGCGCCATCTCGAGGAAGAAGCGCTCTTCGACGCCCATGGAACTCAACAGATACAGCACGATGGTCCAGAGCACCGCCTGCACCAGGTTGGCCCCGGGGCCGGCCAGCGCCACCCAGACCATGTCGCGCTTGGGATTCTTCAGCCGCCCGAACTGCACCGGCACCGGCTTGGCGTAGCCGAACAGGAATGCGCCGCCGGTGGAGAAAAACAGGATCAGCGGCATCACGATCGTGCCGACCGGATCGATGTGTTTCAGCGGGTTGAGCGTGATGCGCCCGAGCTTCCAGGCGGTGTCATCACCGAAGTGGCGCGCGGCATAGCCGTGGGCGGCTTCGTGCACCGTGATCGCGAAGAGCACGGGCAGGGCGTAGATGGCAATGGTTTGAACGATCTCGGCAAGGTCCATGCCGCTATTGTCCCAGACTGCGCCGCAGCCACGGCCCGCGGCGGGCCGACCTCACAGACCCAGCGGCTGCAGCGGACCCTGTCCCAGACGCACCACCTCGGGTTCGCCACCGTTGCCCATGGGCGTGAGGTCAACCACCGTGGTCGGCTCCAGCGCGCAGGCTCCGGCGTCGATCACGCCGTCCAGCACTTTCTCGAAGCACTCGCGGATCTCGCTGGCGTCGTTCATCGGCTCGCGCTCGCCGGGGGCGATCAGCGTGGTCGCCAGCAGCGGCGCGTTGTGCAGGTCGAGCAGGGCCAGCAGCGCGGTGTGCTGTGGCACCCGCAGGCCGATGGTCTTGCGCGACGGGTGGCTCACGCGCCGCGGCACTTCCTTGCTGGCTTCGAGGATGAAGGTGTAGGGGCCGGGCGTGGCGAGCTTGAGCAGCCGGTACTGGCGGTTGTCGACCTTGGCGTAGCTGGCGAGTTCGCTCAGGTCGCGGCAGAGCAGGGTCAGGTGGTGCTTGTCGTCGACCTCGCGCAGGCGGCGCAGCCGGTCGGCCGCGGCCTTGTCGTCGAGGTGACAGACCAGGGCGTAGCTCGAATCGGTCGGCACGGCCAGCACGCCGCCGCGTTCGAGCAGTTGCACCGCCTGCTTGAGCAGCCGCGGCTGCGGGTTCTCGGGATGGACTTCGAAGAACTGGGACATGCGCGTATTGTGCGCGCGCCGCCGCGACCGTTCAGGCTTCCGGTGGCTCCAGCAGACGCTGGTTTTCCCGGGCTGTGAGCCAGCTGGCGGTGATGCCACAGCACACGATCAGCGCAATGCCCATCGACTCCAGGCGTCCGGGCACATGGTCGAACACCAGCCAGCCGCAGAGCATCGCAAAGCCGATCTGGGTGTAGAGGAAGGGCGTGAGCGTGGAGGCGCTGGCGCGGGCGAACGCCAGGATCAGCAGGAAGTGCCCGACCGTGCCCATCAGTCCGACCAGGCACAGCAAGGCGAAGGTGCGCGCGTCGGGCATGGCCTGCCAGACGAAGGGCAGCACGGCGGTGGTCACCAGCGCGCCGACCCCGCCGGTGTAGAAATGCATGGTCATCGGGTCTTCGGTGCGTGCCATGCGGCTGGTCAGGATCTGGAACGCCGCATAGGAGAACACCATCACCAGCGGCAGCAGGCTGGCCCAGCCGATGCTGGCGCCACCGGGCTGCACCACCAGCAGCGCGCCGGCAAAACCGCCGCCCACCAGCACCCAGCGCAGGACCGACACCTCCTCCTTGAGGAAGGTCGCCGCCAGCAGGGTCACGACCAGCGGTGTGGTCATGACGAAGGCGGTGAATTCGCCCACCGGCATGTACTGCACGCTCACGAAACCCAGGATGCTGATCGTCAGCAGCAGGGCGCCTCGCAGCAGTTGCCAGCGGGGATGGGCGGTGTGCCAGAGCTGGCGACCACGCACCGGCAGCATCGCGGCGGTGACCGCGACGGCCTGGAACACATAGCGGAACCAGACCATCACCAGGACGGAAACGACGGCGCCGACCACCTTGACCGTGGTGTCGAGCACCGCGAAACAGGCCATGGCGCAGACCAGGAAAGCCACGCCCAGCACGGCGCGACCACCGGTCGACCCCGTTCGTGAGGCTGTCACTGAATGCGCGATTCGAGCAGCGACCAGACTGGCGTGAGGCCCGCGGGCAGTTCGGGCAGCTTGCCCAGATCGGTGTGGCTCTCGTCGGGGCTGTGGAAGTCGCTGCCGCGCGACGCCACGAGGTCGAACTCGCGGCAGAACTCGGCGTACTTCACCGCGTCGGCCTGGCTGTGTGCGCCGGTCACGACCTCGACACCCCGGCCGCCGTGGGTCTTGAACTCGTTGAAGAGGGCGAACTCTTCGTTGGCGGTGAACTTGTAGCGCGCCGGGTGCGCGATCACCGCGACGCCGCCGGCGCCGGTGATCCACCTCACCGTGTCGCCCAGACTGGCCCAGCGGTGTGGCACGAAGCCGGGCTTGCCTTCGGCCAGGTACTTGCGGAACACGGCATTGGTGTCGGGGCAATGGCCCGACTCGACGATGTAGCGCGCGAAGTGGCTGCGCGAGATCAGGTCGGGATTGCCGACGTACTTCATCGCTCCCTCGAACGCGTCGGGGATGCCCACGCGGGCCAGTTCGGCGCCCATCTGCCGGGCGCGCTCTTCGCGGCCACCGCGGGTCTCGCGCAGGCCGCGCTCGATGGCCGGATCGGTGGGATCGAAGCCCAGGCCGACGATGTGTACCGTGACGTTGGCAAAGGTGACCGACACCTCGGTGCCGGTCAGGTAGGGCAGTCCGACCGCGCGGGCCGCGGCCAGAGCGCGCGCCTGGCCACCGATTTCGTCGTGGTCGGTCAGGGCCCAGAGTGCGACGCCGTTGGCCTTGGCCCGGGACGCCAGTTCCTCGGGCGTGAGCGTGCCGTCCGAGACGACGGAATGGCAGTGCAGGTCGGCGTTGAGCTGTTGGGTCACGGATTCATTCTAGTGGGCCGACCAATCTCGCACAGTCTGCGTGGCGATCGGGCTCAGCCCGTGTTGCGCAGGCCGGCGGCGATGCCGTTGATCGAGATGTGGATGCCGCGGCGCACCTTCTCGTCGCGGTCGGCGTGGTTTTCGCCCGCCCGATAGCGTCGCACCAGCTCGACCTGCAGGTGGTGCAGCGGGTCGATGTAGGGGAAGCGGTGGCGGATCGAGCGCTGCAGCGCGGCGTTGTTGGCCAGGCGCTGCTTCTCGCCGGTGATCAGCGTCAGCGCTTCGGCCGTGCGGTGCCACTCGGCCTCGATGGCGCCGAACACCTTGTTGCGCAGCTTCCGGTCGGGCACCAGCTCGGCGTAGCGGCTGGCCAGCGCCAGATCGCTCTTGGCCAGCACCATGTCCATGTTGGACAGCAGGGTGCTGAAGAAGGGCCACTGCTTGCACATCTTCTGCAGCAGTGCTTTCTGCCTGGCGACGCCCTTCTCGCCCTCGGCGTGCAGGAAGGCCTGCACCGCCGAGCCGAAGCCGTACCAGCCCGGCAGCGTGAGGCGGCACTGGCCCCAGCTGAAGCCCCAGGGAATCGCGCGCAGGTCTTCGATCTTCTGCGTCGCCTTGCGTGAGGCGGGGCGCGAGCCGATGTTGAGTTCGGCGATCTCGCGGATCGGCGTGGCAGAGAAGAAGTAGTCGGCGAAGCCCGGGGTGTCGTACACGAGGGCGCGGTAGGCCTTCATGCTGTGGCTCGACAGCGTGTCGGCGGCCGACAGGAACTCGGCCGGCGCGTTGCGCGTGGGCTTGAGCAGCGTGGCTTCGAGCGTGGCCGCGACCAGGGTTTCCAGGTTGCGGCGGCCGATCTCGGGGTTGGCGTACTTGGAGCCGATCACCTCGCCCTGTTCGGTCAGGCGGATCTGGCCGCGCACCGTGCCGGGTGGTTGCGCCAGGATGGCCTGGTAGCTGGGGCCGCCGCCGCGGCCGACCGTTCCGCCGCGGCCATGGAACATGCGCAGGCGGATGTGGCCCCCACGCTCCGCCGCTGCGCGGGTCGCTGTCCCCCGAGGGGGCGCGGTTTCAGCTTGGGGCGGCCCGGCGCTGAAACCCTCTGCCTTTCCGGCATTGAGGCTGTCAAACAGCGCGACCAGCGCGGTCTCGGCGCGGTAGAGCTCCCAGTTGCTGGTGAAGATGCCGCCGTCCTTGTTGCTGTCGGAGTAGCCGAGCATGATGTCCTGCTCGCTGTAGCCGCTGGCGGCGCCGCGCAGCACCATGTCGCGCACGCCGGGCAGGGCGTAGTAGTCGCGCATGATGGGCGCGGCGTTGCGCAGGTCTTCGATGGTTTCGAACAGCGGGACCACGATCAGGTCGGCCACCGCGTCTTCGGCCAGCAGGCCACGCACCAGGCCCGTTTCCTTTTGCAGCAGCAACACCTCCAGCAGGTCGCTGACGGTTTCGGTGTGGCTAATGATGGCGTGGCGGATCGCCTGCGCGCCCAGGCGCTCGCGGCCCGCGCGCGCGGTCTCGAAGATCGCCAGTTCGCTGCGGGTGTGGTCGGAGTAGCTGGCGCCGGGCACGCGCAGCGGCCGCGCGTCGTTGAGCTGGCGCAGCAGCACCTCGCGCTTGGCCACTTCGTCGAGTGCGCTGTAGTCGGCCTCGACGCGGGCGGTCGCCAGCAGTTCGGCGACCACTTCTTCGTGCTTGTCCGAGCTCTGGCGCAGGTCCACACTCGCCAGGTGGAAACCGAACACCTCGACCGCCCGCATCAGCGGCCGCAGACGGCCGCGCGCCAGTGCTTCGCCGTGGTGCGACAGCAGCGAGGCCTCGATGGTGTGCAGGTCGGCCAGCAGTTCGGCGGCGCTGCGGTAAGGGTCCTGCGGTGCCACGGCGTGGCGCGCGGCCTCGCCACCGGTCAGTTCCTTCAGGGTGGCGGCCAGGCGCGCGTACATGCCGGTCAGGGCGCGGCGGTAGGGCTCGTCCTGGCGGTGGGCATTGGTGTCGGGCGAGCGCTCGGCCAGCGCCTGCATCTCGGGGCTGAC
This sequence comes from Hydrogenophaga sedimenti, assembly GCF_051857515.1. Taxonomy (NCBI): domain Bacteria; kingdom Pseudomonadati; phylum Pseudomonadota; class Betaproteobacteria; order Burkholderiales; family Comamonadaceae; genus Hydrogenophaga; species Hydrogenophaga sedimenti. The sequence goes on along the minus strand of NZ_JBPZHA010000011.1, from coordinate 66,201 downwards.
CGAGGCCAGCATGGCGGAGACCGACAGCTCGGCCCCCAGCAGGTGCAGCTGCGTCAGGTGGTGGCGCAGCACCATCTCGCTCTGGCTCTGCAGCGCCAGTTCCAACGTCGGCGCGGTCACGAAGGGGTTGCCGTCGCGGTCGCCACCGATCCACTGGCCCATGCGCAGGAACGGCGCCACGCTGCGGTCGCCCAGACCCTCTTCCAGGTCGCGGTACAGGCGCGGGATCTGCGACAGGAAGGTGCTCTGGTAGTAGCTCAGCGCGTTCTCGATCTCGTCGGCCACGGTCAGCTTGGTGAAGCGCAGCAGGCGGGTCTGCCACAGCTGGGTCACGCGGGCGCGCAGCTGCGCTTCGTTGTCTTCCAGGTCGCGCGGCAGCAGGCCCTCGCGTTCGGCCAGCAGGTGGGCGATGGCGCGCTCGGCGTCCAGGATGCTCTTGCGCTGCACCTCGGTCGGGTGCGCGGTGAGCACCGGCGAGATGTGGCTGTCGGCCAGGGTCTCGACCACCTGCGCGCTGCCGATGCCGGCTTTCTTGAGCCGCTGCAGCGTCATCGCCAGGCTGCCTTCCTGCACGTCGCCGGCGCGGTCGTGGATCGCGCGGCGGCGGATGTGGTGCCGGTCTTCGGCCAGGTTGGCCAGGTGGCTGAAGTAGGTGAAGGCGCGGATCACGCTCACCGTCTGCTGGCCTGACAGGCCCTTGAGCAGCTTCTTGAGTGCCTTGTCGGCCGAGGCGTCGTCGTGGCGGCGGAAGGCCACCGAGAGCTGGCGGACCTGTTCGATCAGCTCGAACATGTCGCTGCCTTCCTGCTCGCGGATCACGTCACCGAGGATGCGGCCGAGCAGGCGGATGTCCTCGACCAGCGGCTGGTCCTTGTGATGGGCCTTTTTCGACGGCGCGGCGCGCGAACGCAGGGCGACGGAGGAGGGGCTCTTGGCGGTGGTTCGGCTCATGGTGCGCGCGGGTGGAGGTACGGAGGGTTTGCTGAAATTTTGGGCAGCGGGCATGCTAGCATCTTCGGTTGCTTTTCCCGTTACCAAGCGGGTACGAAAACGCCTCTGACGGCGTGATCTTTTCTGGATCTTCCGACGTGTCCATTTCAAACACCCCCGACAGCCTGAACATCACCATCGCCACCCGCGAAAGCCGGCTGGCGCTCTGGCAAGCCGAGCATGTGAAAGCGCTCTTGCAAGGTTTGGGCCACCACGTGACGCTGCTGGGCATGACGACGCAGGGCGACCAGATCCTGGACCGCAGCCTGTCCAAGGTCGGCGGCAAGGGCCTGTTCGTCAAGGAGCTGGAGGTGGCGCTTGACGAAGGCCGCGCCGACATCGCCGTGCATTCGCTCAAGGACGTGCCGATGGATCTGCCGCCGGGGTTTGCGCTGGCCTGCGTGATGGAGCGCGAGGACCCGCGCGATGCCTGGGTGTCGCCGGCCTGCGCGTCGCTGGCCGATCTGCCGCAAGGCGGTGTGGTGGGCACCTCCAGCCTGCGCCGCCTGGTGCTGCTGCGCGAGGCGCTGGACCGCCTGTGCCGGCAGGATGTGCGCATCGAGCCGCTGCGTGGCAACCTCGACACCCGCCTGCGCAAACTGGACGAAGGCCAGTACCACGCCATCGTGCTGGCCGCCGCGGGCCTCAAGCGCCTGGGCCTGTCCTCTCGCATCCGTGCCATCTTCGAGCCCGAACAGTCCCTGCCCGCCGCCGGCCAGGGCGCGCTGGGCATCGAGGTCCGCGCCGACCGCACCGATCTGGTGAAGGCGCTGGCCCCGCTGGTGCACATGCCCACCTGGCTGCGCGTGGCGGCAGAACGCACCGTCTCGCGCGCCATGGGGGGCAGCTGCTCGATGCCGCTGGCGGCCTACGCCCGCTGGGACCACGACGCACCGCAAACGCTGAAGCTGGATGCCGCCTGGGGCGACCCCGAAGGCCGGGCGCCGGTGGTGCGCGTGGTCGAACAGGCGCGCATCGAGACGCTGGAGCAGGCCGAGGCGCTGGGCCAGCGCGTGGCGCAGGCGCTGCGCGCCGGTGGCGCACTGGCCGCGGGAGCCTGAGGCTTGGTCGCGGCGCCGTTGACGCGCCCGACCCGCTGGTCCCGCGTGTTCGTGACGCGGCCCCGGGACGAAGGATCGGCTTGGGTCGATGCGCTGCGGGAACGTGGCTGGCCGGCGCTGTCGCTGCCGCTGATCGACATCGGCGCGCCGCGCGATCCGGCGGCGCTGGCCGCCCTGGCGCAGGCCCGGGTGGATTGGCCCGAAAAGGATGCGCTGATGTTCGTCAGCGCGGCCGCCGTGCAGCACTTCTTTGCCGAGCGGCCCACCGCGTTCCGGCATTCCGGGAGCCGGACGCGTTTCTGGTCCCCCGGACCCGGCACGGCGCGGGCACTGGCCCGGGCACTGGCGCCGCTGGGTGTGGCGGCGTCGCGGATCGACGCGCCGCCCGCCGACGCCGCGCAGTTCGATTCGGAACACCTCTGGCCGGTGGTCGAGGCCCAGGTCCATCCTGGCTTGCGCCTGCTCGTGGTGCGCGGAGCGTCGACCAGCGCCGACGGGGAAGCAGCGGGTGGCGCCACGGGCAGTGGCCGCGAATGGCTGCTGGACCGGTGCCGCGAGAAGGGTGCCCTGGTCGAACGGTGTGTTGCCTACGAGCGCCATGCCCCGCGGTGGAGCGACGCCCAGCGCGCCGAGGCGCTGGCCGGAACGGAGGCCGACAGCCTCTGGCTGTTCAGCAGCTCGGAAGCGGTGGCCCACCTGGTCGCTGCGCTGCCCGCGGCCGACTGGTCGCACGCGCAGGCCCTGTGCACGCACGAGCGCATCGCGCAGGCGGCGCGGGACGCCGGCTTCGGGTCGGTGTTCTCCAGCCGGCCGGCCCTGGACGACGTGCTGCGCAGCCTAGAATCGCTGCAAAGCCTGCCATGAGTCCAGACACCACCGATACCCCCACGCCAGCACCGGTCGAAGCGACACCCGCTTCGGGCGTTGCTCCCGCCGCCGCACCCGCGAGCGGCCGCCGCTTCGGTGCCTGGCTGACCCTGGCCGCGCTGGGCATGGGTGGGCTGGCGCTGGTGATGGCGGGACTGCTGTGGCAGAAGCTGGACTTCACCCAGCGCGAACTGGCGCGCCGCAGCCAGGACAGCGCCACCCAGTCGGCCGAGACCCGCGCGCTCGCCATGCAGGCCGAAGCGCAGACCAAGGAAATGCTGGCGCGGCTGGCAGTGGCCGAAGTCAAGCTCTCGGAGGTGAGTCTGCAGCGCTCGCAGCTGGAAGAGCTGATGCTCACGCTCTCACGCTCCCGCGACGACAACCTGGTGCAGGACATCGAGTCGGCCCTGCGCCTGGCCCAGCAGCAGGCCCAGCTGACCGGCAGCGTGCAGCCCTTGCTGGCCGCGCTGCAGGCGGCCGATGCACGCATCGCCCGCGCGGCCCAGCCCCGCCTCAACCCGGTGCAGCGCGCGATCGCCCGCGACGTGCAGCGCATTCGCGGCACCGCGGTGGCCGATGTGCCGTCGCTGGTGCAGCGGCTGGACGACCTGGTGCGCAAGGTGGACCAGTGGCCCGTGCCCAATGAAGTGGGGCCGCTGGCCACCGCGACCCGTCCCAAGACCACCGTGCCCGCGAAGGCGCCGGCGCGTTTGCCCGCCAAGGGCGAAACCAAATCCGCGGCGGCGGTCAATGTGCCGGCGCCGATCGGTCCGACCGAACCGATGGTGTCGGGCTGGGACGGTGTGGTGCAGTCCTGGAACGGTTTCTGGCGCCAGGTGTGGGACGAGACCACCCGCAGCGGTCGCGAACTGGTGCGGGTCAGCCGCATCGACCGGCCCGAGGCGGTGCTGCTGGCGCCCGAGCAGGCCTTCTTCCTGCGCGAGAACCTGAAACTGCGCCTGCTGAACGCGCGCCTGGGCCTGCTGGCGCGCCAGATGGACGCGGTGCAGGACGACCTCAAGAACATCGACGCCGCACTGGTCCGCCATTTCGACACCACCTCACCCGATGTGGTGGCCGCGCAGGGTGTGGTCACGCAGCTGCGCGCCGAACTGGCCGTGACCCAGCTGCCCCAGCCCGAAGAGAGTCTGGCGGCACTGACCGTGGCGGCCGGGGGACGCTGATGCGCGGACCGCACCGTCAGTCGGGCGCCATGCGCAATGTGTTCTGGCTGCTGGGGCTGGCCGCGCTGGCGGTCGCGCTGGCGCTGCTGGTGGGGCACAACCAGGCCATGGTCAGCCTGTTCTGGCCACCGTACCGCTTTGACGTGTCCTTCAACTTCGTGCTGCTGTGCTTGGTGGTCGGCTTCGTGCTGCTCTACCTCGCCATCCGGGCGGTGACCATGCTGCGCGAGTTGCCGCGCCAGGCCAAGCGCTGGCGCAGCCTGCAGATGGAGCGTGCGGCCGTGGGGGCGGTGATGGATTCGCTGGCGCACCAACTGGCCGGTCGTTTCGTGCGCGCGCAGTCGGCGGCGCTGTCGGCGCTGGAGCAACTCAATGGCCAGCCGGCCGAGCAATGGCCGCGGCGCGGCCAGCTGCAATTGCTGGCGCACCTGCTGGTGGCCGAGGCGGCGCAGTCGCTGCAGAACCGCGCCACGCGCGACGAACACCTGCAGGCTGCCCTGCATCCCCAGCTGGCCAAGGCCTCGCCCGAGGTGCGCGAAGGCGCCTTGCTGCGCGCGGTGCGCTGGGCGGTGGAAGACCGCGACGTGCAGGCGGCGCGCAGCCACCTGGCCGAGCTGCCTCAGGGCGCGGCGCGGCGCATCCAGGCGCTGCGCCTGAAGCTGCGTGTGGCCCGCCTGGGCGGCGCCACCGGCGAGGCGCTGGAAACGGCGCGCCTGCTGGCCAAGCACCGGGCGTTCTCGCCAGAAGCATCGCGCAGCATCGTGCGTGGTCTGGCGCTGGACGCCTTGCGCGAGGCGCACGACATCTCGCAGCTGCAGACGGTCTGGTCGAAACTCGACGCAACCGAACGCGCGATGCCCGAGCTGGTGCTGGCGGCGGTCGACCGTGCCCACCGCTTTCCGTCGGACGACCCGGTCGGCGACGAAACGGCGCAGGTCCACACGCTGGTCAGCGCCTGGATGGAGCCGCTGTGGCCGCAGTTCGCATCGCTCGGGGCCGAACAGCAGAAGCAGCTCGCGCTGGCGCTGGAACCCGGTCTTTCGCGCCTGGAGGCCTCCGGACTGGCGCGGCTGGAGCAGAGCCAGCGCCAGTGGCCGAACAACCCCTATTTGCAATACCTCACCGGTCAGGCCTGCCGCCAGCGCCAGCTCTGGGGCAAGGCCGCCCAGTTGCTGGGACAGGCCAGCCACAGCCTGAGCGACCCCGCGCTGCTGCGCCGCACCTGGTGTGCGCTGGCGATGCTGGCCGAGGAACGGGGCGATGCCTCCGGTGCCCAGAACGCCTGGAAGCGGGCGGCGCTCATGAACCACTGAGTCCTCTTCTGGCGCCCAACAAAAAAGCCGACCAGCAGGTCGGCTTTTTTGTGGCTGCCTCCCGCACAGGGCGGGAGGTGGATGCCGGGTCAGCGGTTCTCGAACGGCAGGCTGATGTTGCTCAGATCCTTGCGGGTCTCGACCAGCACCAGCGGGCCTTCATCGACCACGACCACCGGCTTGGGGTCGCGCGGCACGTGGATCGGCTTGGGTTCGGCGGCGATGGCGGCCTGCACCTGGGCGACCTTGGCAGCGTCCGAGTTCACCCATTCCAGCCCACTGGCCTGCGCCACCTGGCTGAGCTGGTCCAGCGACAGGGTGTACGGCGCGACCTTGGGCATGCCGGCAGCGACCGGAGCCGCCACGGGGGCGACTGCCACGGGTGCCGCCACCGGGCGGGGTGCCGGAGCCTGGCGTGCTGGCGCAGCGGGGGCTTCGTTCACCACCACCGGCTCGGACACCGACGGCGTCACCGTTGCAGCGGCCGGGGCGGCCGGCTGGGCGAAGTAGCTGCGCGCGGGGCGCTGCTCGCCGCTGTCTTCCGTGGCGCGGACGGCGGGAGCCGCCTCGGCGATGGCGTCGGGCTGTGCTTCCGCCTGCACATCGGCCGTTTCGCCTTCGCGCGGGCCACGGTCACCGCGGCGGTCACGGCCATAGCGGTCACGGCTGCGGCGTTCACGCGGGGCGCGGGGCGCGGCGTTCTCGCCGTCGGCACCTTGCGCTGCGTTGCTGTCCACGGCGGTATCGGTCGTGGCTTCGGCGACCGGCACACCGGCATCGGCTGCCAGTGCCTGTGCAGGCGCTTCCATGCCATCACCCTGGCGGCGGCGGTTCTCGCCGCGGCCGTTGCGGCGTTCGCGGCGACCGCTGTCGGCGGCGGCATCGGCGCCTTCGGCCGTCGGCAGGGCCAGGTTCAGGTTGTCCACATTGCCGGTTTCGGCAGCGGTGACGGCGCTGGCATCGGTGCGGTTGTCGCGGCGACCGTCGCGGCGCTCACCGTTGCGGCCCTGGCCTTCGACGCGCTCACCACGGCCTTCACCGCGGTTGTCGCCACGGCCTTCACCCCGCGGCGGGCGGTTGCCGTCGCGGCGCTCGCCGTTGCGGCCCTGGCCTTCGACGCGCTCACCACGGCCTTCGCCGCGGTTGTCGCCACGGCCTTCGCCCCGCGGCGGGCGGTTGCCGTCGCGGCGCTCACCGTTGCGGCCCTGGCCTTCGACGCGCTCACCACGGCCTTCGCCGTTGCGACCACCACGGCCGCGGCCATCGCGCGATCCCTTGTTGCCATCCGCGCGTTCGGTCTTGGCGGACTCGGGCACGGCCGGCGCTGGCGCCACGGGCGCGGGTGCCGGGGCAGCACCGAACAGGTTCTTGATCCAGCCGAAGAAACCCTTCTCGGCCGGAGCCTTGGCCACCGGAGCGGGGGCGGCGACGGGCGCAGGGGCCACCACCGGAGCCGGTGCGGCCACGGGCGCCTCGGGCTTGGGTGCGGCCACCGGCGCAGGACCGTCGAACACGACGCTCTTGATCACCGGCTCCTGCTTGTTGGTGCGTTCCTGGCTGCGGCGCGTGAAGCCGGTCGCGTCGTCGGCCTCGTCGGCCAGCTTGTAGCTGGCGTCCAGGTTGTCCAGGCGCGGGTCGTCGTGCTTGAGGCGCTCCAGCTTGTAGTTGGGCGTGTCCAGCGACTTGTTGGGCACCAGCAGCACGCTGATGCGCTGCTTGAGTTCGATCTTGGTGATCTCGGTGCGCTTTTCGTTCAGCAGGAAGCTGGCCACTTCGACCGGCACCTGCACCAGCACCGCGGCCGTGCTGTCCTTGAGCGACTCTTCCTGGATGATGCGCAGGATCTGCAGCGCCGAGCTTTCGGTGTCGCGGATGTGGCCGGAACCACCGCAGCGCGGGCAGGGGATCGACGCACCTTCGCTGAGCATGGGCTTGAGGCGCTGGCGGCTCATTTCGAGCAGGCCGAACTTGCTGATGGAGCCGAACTGCACACGGGCGCGGTCCTGGCGCAGCGCATCGCGCAGGCGGTTTTCGACTTCGCGGCGGTTCTTCGACTCTTCCATGTCGATGAAGTCGATCACGATCAGGCCGCCGAGGTCGCGCAGGCGGGCCTGGCGGGCCACTTCGTCGGCGGCTTCCAGGTTGGTGCGGGTGGCGGTCTCTTCGATGTCGCCGCCCTTGATGGCGCGGGCCGAGTTCACGTCCACCGCCACCAGTGCTTCGGTCTGGTCGATCACGATGGCGCCGCCGCTGGGCAGCTGCACGATGCGGCTGTAGGCGGTTTCGATCTGGTGTTCGATCTGGAAGCGGCTGAACAGCGGCGCGTCGTCGCGGTAGCGCTTGACGCGGTGACCGTGTTCCGGCATCACGTGGCTCATGAACTGGTGAGCCTGTTCGTAGATGTCGTCGGTGTCGATCAGGATCTCGCCGATGTCGCCGTTGAAGTAGTCGCGGATCGCGCGGATCACCAGGCTCGACTCCTGGTAGATCAGGAACGCGCCCTTGCCGCCCTTGGCGGCGCCGTCGATGGCGGTCCACAGCTTGAGCAGGTAGTTCAGGTCCCACTGCAGCTCGGGCGCGTCGCGGCCGATGCCGGCGGTGCGCGCGATGATGCTCATGCCGTTGGGGTATTCGAGCTGGTCCAGCGCCTGCTTGAGTTCCTGGCGGTCCTCACCCTCGATGCGGCGGCTGACGCCACCGCCACGCGGGTTGTTCGGCATCAGCACCACGTAGCGGCCGGCCAGGCTGACAAACGTGGTGAGGGCCGCGCCCTTGTTGCCGCGTTCTTCCTTCTCGACCTGGACCAGCAGCTCCTGGCCTTCCTTGATCACGTCGTTGATGCGGGCCTGCGAGGGCGAGACGTTGCCCTGGAAGTACTGCTTGGAGATTTCCTTGAACGGCAGGAAGCCGTGGCGGTCTTCGCCGTAGTCGACGAAACAGGCTTCCAGCGAAGGCTCGACGCGCGTGACGACGGCCTTGTAGATGTTGCCCTTGCGCTGTTCGCGTCCTTCGATCTCGATTTCGTAGTCGAGCAGCTTTTGCCCGTCCACGATCGCCAGGCGGCGTTCTTCGGCCTGCGTGGCGTTGATCAGCATGCGCTTCATGATGCGTTTCCTTTTCACTGTCACTGACAAAAGCGCACGGACAGGCCGCACGCCGGTTTGCCGGGAACCAGCGAAAAAACGCGAACAGGGGAGGAATTGCCGGAGAGCCGATGACCCGGAACAGTCCCGAGCAACTCGGGCGCTCATGTTGTCGGGTGCAGGGTCGCGACAGTGCGCAACCTTGCACCGGGCCGGGTCAGGGCGTAGGCGCGTGGATGTGGGTGAGCAGGCGGGGCCAGATGGATGTCGTCGACATGGATCTTGCCGGTTCGGTCTCTGTCTTCACTTTGTCCTCGGTCAGCCCCTGATCCGGGCGCGGGTGGCGCCGTGGCAGTGGCTGGCCGATTGGGGTATTCCGTAATCGGGTTCGCTTCTTTTCAGGCCGGTTCTCCTGCCGCACGCTTCCGGTGTTGCCTTGACGGGAGCGTCGATCACGCATTCCGGACAAGGTCCCAACCGGCCGCGGCAGGTGGCACGGGTACCCGTCGTGCCCGTTTTCAGCTCTGCTGTCTGGGCCCCGTTGCAGGTGACTGCCTTAAACTCAGGAAAATCAATCACTTACAACGCACGACTGGTGCGGCACATTATAGGGGGCTGCCCCGGTCTGTGGCGCACAGTTGACGGTGTCAAACCCTTGAATTCTTCTTTTTCTGATGGTCCGGCGGCCGTGCGCCACATCCGGGTGGACGAAGAGTCCGCCGGGCAGCGCCTGGACAATTTCCTGTTCCGGGAGCTCAAGGGCGTGCCCAAGACCCACATCTACCGGATCATCCGGTCGGGGGAGGTGCGTCGCAACAAGGGCCGGATTTCCGCCGACGACCGGGTCGAGGCCGGAGATATGTTGCGCATTCCGCCGATTCGCCTGTCCGAACGGGCTGCAGAAAAGGCGCAGGCGGTGGTGCCAGCGCGTTCGTTTCCCGTGCTGTTCGAGGACGAAGCCTTTCTGGCGCTGGACAAACCCGCGGGGGTGGCGGTGCACGGTGGCAGCGGCGTCAGTTTCGGTGTCATTGAGCAGTTGCGCCAGGCCCGCCCTCAGGCCAGGCTGCTGGAATTGGTGCACCGGCTGGACCGGGAAACCAGCGGATTGCTGCTGATTGCCAAGAAAAAGAGTGCGCTCAAGGCCTTGCAGGACCAATTCCGGGAGCGGGAAACCGGCAAGACCTATTTGACCCTGGTGAAAGGCCGTTGGCCGGAGCGCCTGAAGGTGCTGGACCAGCCGTTGCACAAATACCTGCAGGCCGACGGGGAGCGCCGGGTGCGGGTGGTGGAGCCGGGGCACCCCGATGGCATGCGCTCGGTGACGCTGGTGAAAGTGCAGCAGCACATTCCCGCCAGGGTTGGTCTTGAAGCACTTTGCCCGGACGGATTGACCTTGCTGGAAGTCACGATCAAGACCGGTCGCACCCACCAGATCCGGGTGCATCTGTCGCATGCGGGGCACCCGATTGCCGGCGACGACAAGTACGGGGATTTCGAGTTGAACCGCCAATTGGCCAAAACCGGGCTGCGCCGGATGTTTCTGCATGCCTGGCGATTGCGGCTGGCCCACCCGATATCGGGCGACGCCATGGAGTTACATTCTGAATTGCCTTTTGAGTTGAAAAATTGGCTCGCTTCGTGAGCGTTGCCTATTACAATGCCGGCGGACATCGTTGGGATGTCGAGAACGATGGACGCAACCCAATCAAAGGACAATCAATGGCAACCTATTCCGAACTGATGGCGCAAGCCCAGGCACTGATGACCCAGGCCGAACAGGCACGCAAAGACGAGCTTTCGTCGGCAATTGCGGACATCAAGGCCAAAATGAAGCAATACGGCATCACTGTCGCCGATCTGGGTGGTGGTGCAACGGGCGGCGCCAAGAAGCCGGCCAAATCCAAATCCAAGGCTGCTGCCAAGTACAAGGGCCCCAACGGTGAACTGTGGGCTGGCGGCCCGGGTCGCAAGCCTGAGTGGGTGCGTGCCGTGCTGGCTTCGGGCAAGAGCATCGAAGACTTCCGTATCTGACCCGTCAGGGCAGCACGCGTCCAGGCACCTTCGGGTGCCTTTTTGTTTTCTGCTGGCGCCGATAATCGGTGCATCTTTATTCCCTTGCCCATGCGCCCGCGCCAATTCGACCTCATCGCCTTCGACTGGGATGGCACCCTGTTCGACTCCACCGCCATCATCACGCGCTGCATCCAGGCGGCAGTCAAGGATGTCGGTGGCACCGTGCCCACCGACAAGGCGGCCAGCTACGTGATCGGCATGGGGTTGATGCAGGCCCTGGCGCACGCGGCGCCGGACGTGCCGCCCGACCGTTACCCGCAGCTGGGCGCGCGATACCGCCACCATTACTCGGCACACCAGCACGACATCAGCCTGTTTGAAGGGGTGCTGCCGATGCTCGCGGCGCTCAAGGCCAGGCACCACTGGCTGACCGTGGCGACCGGCAAGAGCCGTCGCGGGCTGGACGACGCCCTGCATGCCGTGGAGCTTCAGGGGCTGTTCGACGGGTCGCGCACCGCCGATGAGACGGCGGGGAAACCCAGTCCGCTGATGCTGGAGCAACTGATGCGCGAATTCGGTGTTTCGCCTGAGCGCACGCTGATGATCGGTGACACCACGCACGACCTGCAGATGGCGGTCAATGCCGGTTGCGCTGGCGTGGGTGTGAGCTACGGTGCCCACGAACCCGATGCGTTCGTGGCCCTCTCGCCGCGGTTCGTCGCGCACTCGGTGGCCGAACTGCACACCTGGCTGCAGGCCAACGCCTGAAAGGAGCAAGGTGTCCGACGGCGATCTTCACCCTCTCTGCAACAGCCGGGACCTGGCCGACGGCGGTCTGGCGGTCCCTTTCGACGTGGTGCACGCCGGGCAGACTTGCCGGGCATTTGCGGTCCGCTTCCGCGGCGAGGTGCATGCCTACCTGAACCGGTGTTCGCATGTGGCCATGGAGATGGACTGGCAGCCCAACCGGTTTTTTGATGACAGCGGCCAGTGGCTGCTGTGTTCCACCCATGGCGCGGCCTACGACCCGGCGACCGGAGCCTGCCGGGGAGGCCCCTGCCGTGGCGGACTGGTGCCGGTGCCTCTGGTCGAGCGCGAAGGCGTGGTGTACTGGCAGGCACAATATCCGTTTGCGCCTCTGGCCTTTTGAGTGGCATTCACATGAACGACGAAACGCAGGATCCGTCTCCCCCCGCCGCAGTACCGCCCCAGCCCCAGCGGCAGGAGGTGGCCTGGGAACGCGAGACGATCGAAAAGCTGGTGCTCGCCACTGTGCGGGAGCAGCAGTCGGCCAGGCGCTGGAAGCTGTTTTTCCGGCTGGCCTGGCTGGCACTGTTTGCCGCGGCGGTCTGGACCTGGGTCAAGCAGACCGAAGTGCAGGGGCCGGTGAGCAAGCCGCACACGGCGCTGATCGAGATCCGGGGCGAGATCGCGTCCGGCGCCAGCGCCAGTGCCGACAATGTGCTGGGCTCGCTGCGCACCGCGTTTGCGGACGACGGCGCGCAGGCGGTCGTGTTGCTGATCGACTCGCCCGGCGGCAGTCCGGTGCAGGCCGGCATCATCAACGACGAGATCACGCGACTCAAGGCGGTGCACCACAAGAAGGTGTACGCGGTGGTCGAAGAGACCTGCGCGTCGGCCGCGTACTACATCGCCGCCGCATCCGATGCGATCTATGTCGACAAGGCCAGCCTGGTGGGCAGCATCGGTGTGCTCATGGATGGCTTCGGGTTCACCGGCCTGATGGAGAAGGTCGGTGTGGAGCGTCGCCTGATGGTGGCGGGCCAGAACAAGGCCATGCTCGACCCGTTCAGCCCGCAGGACGATGCCCAGCGCGCCTACATCCAGACCATGCTGGGCGAAATCCATGCGCAGTTCATCGCCGTGGTCAAGCGCGGGCGCGGTGATCGCCTGAAAGAGACGCCCGACACCTTCAGTGGCCTGGTCTGGAGCGGCCAGCAGGCGGTGACGCAGGGCCTGGCCGACGGGCTGGGCAGCCTCGACTACGTGGCGCGCGAAATCGTCAAGGCCGAAGACATCGTGGACTACACCCAGCGCGAGAACGTGGGCATGCGCCTGGCGCGCGAGCTCGGTGTGCACATGGGCATCGGCGTGGTCAGGGCCACGCGCAGCGCCGGCATCACGCTGCGCTGAGACACCTTCAGTTTTCACTACATCACAACGGATATGAAGATTCAGAAAGCCGTCTTTCCCGTGGGAGGCATGGGCACCCGTTTCCTCCCGGCCACCAAGGCCATCCCCAAGGAGATGCTGCCGGTGGTGGACAAGCCGCTGATCCAGTACGCGGTGGAAGAAGCCTACGCGGCGGGCATCCGCGAGATGATCTTCGTGACCGGGCGCCACAAGCGCGCGATCGAAGACCACTTCGACACGGCATACGAGCTCGAGGCCGAGCTGGAAGCGGCCGGCAAGAAGGCCTTGCTGGATCTGGTCAATTCGATCAAGCCGGACGACATGGACTGTGTCTATGTGCGCCAGCCCAAGGCGCTGGGCCTGGGGCATGCGGTGCTGTGCGCCGAGCGGCTGGTCGGCAACGAGCCGTTTGCGGTGCTGCTGGCCGACGACCTGATGCTCGGCGCCCGGCAGGGCGACGGCGGTCCGACGGTGCTGCAGCAGATGGTGCAGGCCTACCAATCCAGCCCCGGCACCATCCTGGCGGTCCAGGATGTGCCCAAGGAAGACACGGGGCGCTACGGGGTGGTCGACGTGCACGGAGCACACGCCACGGTGGCCGAAGTGTTTGCGATGGTCGAGAAACCCAAGCCGGCCGTGGCGCCGTCGACGCTGGCGGTGGCCGGGCGCTACATCCTGACGCCGGCGGTGTTCGAGAGCATCCGCCGCCAGCCGCGTGGCGCCGGTGGCGAAATCCAGCTGACCGACGGCATCGCCGCGCTGATCGGCACCGAAAAGGTCTTTGCCTTCCGCTACGACGGCAAGCGCTACGACTGTGGCAGCAAGGAAGGCTTCTTGCAGGCGACCATCGACCTGGCGCTGGCCAATCCCGAACTGAGCGCCGCCGTTCGCGCGCACATGCAGGCGGCGCTGGCCTGAGGCGGCCGCAGCCGCCGGATTCTCAGCGGCCGATCAGGAACACCGCTGGCAATGCCAGCGGCAGTTGTGTTGCCAGGTTGCGCGACTTCCACTCACTCACCAGTGCGCTGCGCGTGCACTGCCTGGACAGCCCCAGTCCGCAGGCCACCGCCAGCCGGGTGTGCGGGTGCAGGCTTTGCTGCAAGGCCTGCAGCAATGCGGTGTTGCGGTACGGCGTCTCGATGAGGATCTGGGTCTGCCCGGTCTTGAGTGCCAGCGATTCGAGCTCCCGCAGGCGCGCGCCGCGTTCGCGGGGGTCCTGGGGCACGTAGCCGACGAACGCGAAATCCTGTCCGTGCAGCCCGCTGGCCGCCAGCGCCAGCATCAGAGACACCGGTCCGGTCAGCGGAATGACCTCGATGCCCAGGGCATGGGCGGCGCGCACAACGGAGCTGCCCGGGTCGGCAATCGCGGGCATGCCAGCTTCGCTCAGCAGGCCCATGGCGTGTCCATCGAGTGCGGGAGCGAGTAGTGCTCTCGCCTGTGCGTCGCCCGCACTGGCGGGGGCATGGTCACCCTTCTTGTGGACCTGCCTCGGCAGTTCGACGATCTGCTGGGATTGCACGGCGGCGGCCAGACGGTGCACCGCGTCGACCCGTTTGAGGAATGCGCGTGCACTCTTCGCATTTTCGGCAATCCAGTGCGTGAGGCCGGCGGCCACCTGAATCGTTTCCCCGGGCAGCAGCAGTTCCAGCGGGGAGGGTGTCTCACCGTCGGGCACCGCACCGAAGTCCAGCGGCGTCGGCACCAGGTAGAGCTTGCCCAGCGGGCGGGCGGGGGCGCTCACAGGATCTTCACGCCGGCGGCGCGCAACATCTGGCAGGTGCGGATCAGCGGCAGGCCGACCAGCGCGCTGGGATCGTCGTTGTCGATGCGTGCGAGCAGGGCAATGCCCAGTCCTTCGCTCTTGGCGCTGCCGGCGCAGTCGTACGGTTGCTCGGCCCGCAGGTAGCGCTCGATCTCGCCATCGTCGAGGTCGCGGAACACCACGCGCACCGGGGCCAGGTCGATCTGTTCAAAGCCCGTGGCCTGGCAGACCACCGCCACGGCCGTCTGGAACACGACGGTCTTCCCCCGCATGCGCTGCAGCTGCGCCACCGCGCGCTCGTGCGTGCCCGGTTTGCCCAGTGGTTCGCCATCAAGATCGGCCACCTGGTCGCTGCCGATCACGACCGCTTCGGGAAAGCGCCGGGCCACGTCCCGGGCTTTGGCCAGGGCCAGCCGAAGGGCCAGTGCTTGCGGGGTTTCGCCGGCTTGTGGGGTTTCGTCGACGTCCGGGCTGGCGGTATCAAAGGTCAGCCGAAGGCGGGACAGCAGTTCGCGGCGGTAGCGCGAGGTCGATCCCAGGATCACGGCGCGGGTCGCCGAAGGAGAGAAAGGCATGCTCATGGACACGATTGTCCCCGCTTTGGAGGAGCCATCTTTTACACTGCCCGGATGAAGACGACGTCCCACAAGACCTGGAACCCACGCCGCTTTGACGTGCTGGCCTTTGCCGAGGCCGGCGCCTCACTGGACGGTGCCGAAGCCCTGGAGGGGTTTGAACGCCTGCTGGCCGAGCGCCATGCCGATGGTGGGGTGTTGCCTGTGGTGAACTGGTCGGCCAGCGCTGAAATGCGTCCGGATGCGGGCGGCAAGCCGGTTCCCTGGTTGCATCTGATGGTCCGGCTGGATCTTCCGGTCGGATGCCAGCGCTGCCTGGGTCCGGTGGTCGTGGCGCTGGAGGTCGATCGCTGGTTCCGTTTTGTGGCCGACGAGGCCACCGCCGAGGCCGAGGACGACGACAGCGAAGAGGACGTGCTGGCCATGGAGCCGCGCCCCGACCTGCTGGGCCTGGTGGAAGACGAGTTGCTGATGGCGATTCCGCTGGTGCCGATGCACGAGGAATGTCCTGAGCCACTGGCGGCTTCACGGGGACAGGCGGCCGCTGACCCGCATGAGGCTTCGGTGGAGGAGCGCCCCAACCCGTTCGCGGCCCTGGCGCGCCTCAAGAAGTGAGTCGGCAAACCATATTTGGTGGTCCGGTCCGGTTCGGGCTATAATTCTTGGCTTTGCGCTGCCGCCCGTATCGACGGGCCGGATGGCGGGTGAATCCCCACTGGATATTCCCGGATCGGCGCAACCCTCACCAACACCGATTTCAGGAGCCCATCATGGCCGTCCAGCAAAACAAGAAGTCCCCCTCCAAGCGCGGTATGCACCGCTCGCACAACGGCCTGTCCGTGCCGGGCATCGCCGTCGAGCCGACCACCGGTGAAACCCACCTGCGTCACCACATCAGCCCCAACGGCTTCTACCGTGGCCGTCAGGTTCTGAAGAACAAGTCCGAAGCCTGAAGTGTCGGCGGGTCGTGCCCTGCCGCTTGAACGCGTCAGGTGCGATGTTCGCTGTCCAGGTACAGGCCCGCATGAACCTCATGCGGGCTTTTTTCATGCTGGTGGCGCCCTTGTGGGTGCCCCGATCGGGAAGTTGACATGATCACCGTCGCAGTGGATTGCATGGGGGGAGACGTCGGTCCGGCGGCCACCCTGCCGGCCTGTGCGGCCTTTCTCGCCAGCCATCCGCAAGCCCAGCTGTTGCTTGTGGGGCAGCCGGATGCCTTCAAGCCTTGGCCGGAGTTGCTCAACAACGTGCGCTGCCAGGTCGTGCCCGCGAGCGAAGTGGTCACCATGGACGACCCTGTCGAGGTCGCCATGCGCCGCAAGAAGGACTCTTCGATGCGGGTGGCCATCCAGCAGGTCAAGGACGGCGCAGCACATGCTGCGGTGTCGTCCGGCAATACCGGGGCGCTGATGGCGATTGCCCGCTACCTGCTCAAGACCATGGAAGGCATCGATCGCCCTGCGATCGCCAGCCAGATGCCCAACGCCAAGGGTGGCGCGACCACGGTGCTGGACCTGGGCGCTAACGTTGACTGTACGGCCGAGCACCTGCTGCAGTTTGCGGTCATGGGTTCGGCACTGGTGGTGGCGATCACTGGACGCGAAGAGCCCACGGTCGGCCTGCTCAACGTCGGTGAAGAAGTCATCAAAGGCAGCGAAGTGATCAAGGAAGCCGGCGTTCTGCTGCGAAATGCGGCCAATACCGGTGATCTGAATTTCTTTGGCAATGTCGAGGGCAACGACATCTTCAAGGGTACCGTCGACATCGTGGTCTGTGATGGTTTTGTCGGCAACGTCGCACTCAAGGCCAGCGAAGGCCTGGCGACGATGATCGGCAACTTCATCAAGACAGAGTTCTCGCGCAATATCTTCACCAAAATCGGTGCCTTGTTTGCATATCCGGTGATATCTGCGTTCAAAAACCGCATGGATTACCGGCGCTACAACGGCGCCGCCCTGCTCGGGTTGCGCGGGCTGGTGTTCAAGAGTCACGGGTCGGCCGACGCCTTTGCGTTTGAGCAGGCGCTGGCGCGGGCTTATGATGCGGCCCACAACCAATTGCTCGACAAGGTCAAGGAGCGCATCGCCCACGCGGCACCGCTCATCTCTCCGGAAGACATTCCCAGCGATCTCAAGAGCATTCCGACGATCTGACTGAGTCTTCCCTTCCCGCATGACACGTTTTGCCCGTATCTCCGGCACCGGCAGTTGCCTGCCCGCCCAGCGCCTGACCAATGCCGACATGGTGACCCGGCTGGCGGCAAGGGGCGTCGAAACCAGCGACGACTGGATCGTTGAACGCACCGGCATCCGGGCGCGGCACTTCGCAGCCGACGGGGTGTTCGCCAGTGA
Organism: Hydrogenophaga sedimenti; assembly: GCF_051857515.1. Classification (NCBI taxonomy): domain Bacteria; kingdom Pseudomonadati; phylum Pseudomonadota; class Betaproteobacteria; order Burkholderiales; family Comamonadaceae; genus Hydrogenophaga; species Hydrogenophaga sedimenti. Next base: position 48,845 of record NZ_JBPZHA010000011.1, on the reverse strand, counting down.
TCTCGCCGCCGAAGCCTGCCGGCAGGCCATGGCCGCCGCCGGCGCCACTCCACAAGACATCGATCTGATCATCGTGGCGACGTCGACGCCGGACATGGTGTTTCCGTCGACCGCCGCGATCCTGCAGCACAAGCTGGGCATCGCGGGTTGTCCCGTGTTCGACGTCCAGGCGGTCTGCAGTGGATTCATTTACGCGCTGACCGTGGCCGATTCGCTGATCCGCACCGGCAGCGCCCGCAAGGCCCTGGTGGTTGGCGCTGAAATCTTTTCCCGCCTGCTCGATTTCGACGATCGCACGACCTGTGTGCTGTTTGGCGACGGCGCTGGCGCGGTGGTGGTGGAGGCCAGTGACACGCCTGGCATTCTGGCCACCGACATCCACGCCGACGGCAAGCATGTCGGCATCCTGTGCGTGCCGGGCCATGTCAGTGGCGGCGAAATTTTGGGCGATCCGTTGCTCAAGATGGATGGCCAGGCTGTGTTCAAGCTGGCGGTGGGTGTGCTTGAGGAAACCGCACGCGCTTCGCTGGCCAAGGCCGGGCGCACCGAGGCCGACATCGACTGGCTGATTCCTCACCAGGCGAACATCCGCATCATGGCGGGCACTGCGCGCAAGCTCAAGCTGCCGATGGACAAGGTGGTGGTCACGGTGGACCAGCATGGCAACACCTCGGCCGCCTCCATTCCGCTGGCGCTCGACCATGCGGTCCGGCAGGGCCAGGTCAAGAAGGGCGACACCCTGTTGCTTGAAGGCGTGGGTGGCGGATTCACCTGGGGTTCGGTGCTGCTGGACTTCTGAGGATGCCTTGACGGCCGCCTCTTTCACTCTCTCTGATTGATTCCTCCCTGGAACTGTCCATGACCGCATTTGCATTTGTCTTTCCCGGCCAGGGCTCGCAGGCCGTCGGCATGCTCGACGCCTGGGGTGAGCATCCGGAAGTGAGCCTTGCGCTCAAGGAAGCCTCCGACGCCCTGGGCGAAGACGTGGGGCGCCTGATCAAGGAAGGTCCCAAGGAAGCGTTGGCGCTGACCACCAACACCCAGCCGGTGATGCTGGTGGCGGGGGTCGCAGCCTGGCGTGTCTGGCGTGCCGAAGGCGGCGCCCTGCCGTCGGTGGTGGCCGGGCATTCGCTGGGGGAGTATTCGGCGCTGGTGGCGTCTGGCGTGCTGACGCTGGCCCAGGCGGCCCCGCTGGTGCGTTTCCGCGCAGCGGCCATGCAGGAGGCCGTGCCGGTGGGCACCGGTGCGATGGCCGCGATCCTCGGCATGGCCGCGGACCAGGTGATCGCCGGTTGCGCCGAGGCGCAGGCGGCGTTTGCCGCCGGCAGTGGCGAGGTGGTCGAGGCCGTGAACTTCAATGACGCGGCCCAGACCGTGATCGCTGGCAGCAAGGCAGCGGTCGAAAAGGCTTGCGAAGTGCTCAAGGCCAACGGCGCCAAGCGTGCGCTGCCTCTGCCCGTGTCGGCGCCGTTCCACTCCAGCCTGATGAAGCCGGCCGCCGACAAGCTGCGCGAGAAGCTGGCAGCGACGGCGCTGGCTCCGCCACAGATCCCGGTGATCAACAACATCGACGTGTCGGTCGAATCCGATGCCGACCGCATCCGTGACGCGCTGTACCGCCAGGCCTTTGGACCGGTGCGCTGGGTTGAATGCGTGAAGGCGATCAAGGCGCGTGGCGTGGCCACGCTGGTCGAGTGCGGTCCGGGCAAGGTGCTGGCCGGCATGACCAAGCGCATCGACGCCGAGCTCACCGGTGCCGCGATCTACGACCCGGCCAGCCTGGCCGAAGTGAAAACCCTGTTGGCCTGATCGAGGAGACCGGCATGTCTGAAGTCAAATTTGCGGGCCAGGTGGCCCTGGTGACCGGCGCCTCGCGCGGCATCGGTGCGGCCATTGCCGCCGAACTCGCCGCCCGCGGCCTGATCGTGGTGGGCACCGCCACGTCGGACGATGGCGCAGCCAAGATCTCTGCGGTGCTCAAGGCCGTGCCCGGTGCGGCCGAAGGCTGTCGGGGGGCGAAGCTGGATGTCAACGACGCCGCCGCCGCCGAGGCGCTGATCGACGAGATCACCAAGGCCCATGGCGCGCTGCAGGTGCTGGTCAACAACGCCGGCATCACGCGCGACATGCTGGCCATGCGTCTGAAGGACGAAGACTGGGATGCGGTGCTGGACACCAACCTCAAGGCGGTGTTCCGCATGAGCCGCGCGGTCATCCGGCCGATGATGAAGCAGCGCTACGGTCGCATCATCAGCATCACCAGCGTGGTCGGAGCCTCGGGCAACCCCGGCCAGGCCAACTACGCGGCGGCCAAGGCCGGCGTGGCCGGCATGACCCGCGCGCTGGCACGCGAGCTGGGCAGCCGCAACATCACGGTCAACTGCGTGGCGCCCGGTTTCATCGAAACCGACATGACCGCCTCGCTGCCGGAAGAGCAGCAGAAGGCCCTGCTGGGCCAGATTCCGCTGGGTCATCTGGGCAAGCCGGCAGACATCGCGCATGCGGTCGCCTACCTCGCCAGCCCGCAGGCTGCCTATGTGACGGGGCAGGAGCTGCACGTCAACGGCGGCATGTTCATGGTCTGATTCCCCACAGCCGCCGCGGAGCCGTCCGGCGGGCCGTCTAGGGGCCTCTCCCTAGCCCGGCTAAAATGGCGGTTTGTCATCCAACCACCCTCAGAGGGACTTATGAGCGATATCGAAGCACGTGTGAAGAAAATCATTGCCGAACAACTCGGCGTGGAAGAAGGGCAAGTGACCCCCGAGAAGGCTTTCGTGGCCGATCTGGGCGCCGACTCCCTGGACACGGTGGAACTGGTGATGGCGCTGGAAGACGAGTTCGGCATCGAGATCCCCGACGAAGACGCTGAGAAGATCACCACGGTCAAGAACGCCATCGAGTACGCGCTGGCCCACCAGAAAGCCTGATTGCATCCATGAGCCGTCGTCGCGTTGTAGTGACCGGTCTGGGTTGTGTCTCACCCGTGGGCAACACGGTGCAGGACGCCTGGGCCAACATCCTGGCCGGCCAGTCCGGTATTGACCTCATCACCAAGTTCGATGCGTCGGGCATGGCCTGCAAGATCGCGGGCGAGGTCAAGGGGTTCAATCTTGAGTCCTACATGAGTGCCAAAGAGGCGCGGACGATGGACAGCTTCATCCATTTCGGCATCGCCGCGGCCCACCAGGCCGTGATCGATTCCGGCCTGCCCACGGGCGAGGCGCTGGACGAAGAATTGGCCACGCGCATCGGCTGCATCGTGGGTTCCGGCATCGGCGGCCTGCCGCTGATCGAGGAGACCCACGCCGAATACGTCAGTCGCGGAGCACGGCGGATTTCGCCGTTCTTCGTGCCGGCCTCGATCATCAACATGATCTCTGGTCATGTGTCGATGCGCTTTGGCTTCAAGGGGCCAAACCTCGCTGTCGTGACGGCCTGTACCACCGGCCTGCACTGCATCGGCGAAGGCGCCCGCAAGATCGAGTACGGCGACGCCGACGTGATCGTGGCCGGTGGCTCCGAGGCGACGGTCTCCCCGCTGGGGGTGGGCGGTTTTGCCGCGATGCGTGCCCTGTCGACGCGCAACGACGATCCGAAAACGGCTTCGCGTCCCTGGGACAAGGACCGCGACGGTTTCGTCCTGGGTGAAGGTGCCGGTGTGGTGGTGCTCGAAGAGTACGAACACGCCAAGGCACGCGGTGCCAAGATCTACGCAGAGGTGGTCGGTTACGGCATGAGTGCCGACGCCGGGCACATGACGGCACCCAACATGGACGGCCCGCGCCGCGCCATGCTCAATGCCCTGCGCAATGCCGGCGTCAATGCCGACCAGATCGACTACCTGAACGCGCACGGCACCTCGACGCCGCTGGGCGACGTCAACGAGACCAACGCGATCAAGGCCGCGCTGGGTGACCACGCCCGCAAGGTGGTGGTCAATTCGACCAAGTCCATGACCGGTCACCTGCTGGGTGGCGCCGGTGGCATCGAAAGCGTGTTCACCATCCTGGCCTTGCACCACCAGAAGAGCCCGCCGACGATCAACATCTTCAACCAGGATCCCGAATGTGACCTGGACTACTGCGCCAACACCGCGCGGGACATGAAGATCGACGTGGCAGTGAAGAACAACTTCGGGTTCGGCGGCACCAACGGCACGCTGGTGTTCAAACGCGTCTGATCTTTCGCTGAAGCCACGGCTGACCAGACATGCGCAGCGCCCCATCGGTCACATACCCGGTGGGGCGTTCTGCTTTTCTGGCGGCGCTTCTGGCCGGTGCAGGCGTGGCTGGACTTGTCGCGCTGGTGCTGGGCCTGACCTACCGGAGCCAGGCATCACCTGGCTGGTGGGTGGCCACGGGGGCCTGGACCCTGTGGGTGGTGATAGCGGGGTTCGCCTGGCGGCGTCAGCCGGGCGGTTGTCTGTCGTGGAAAGCGGCACAAGGCCGGTCAGGGGGCGTCCCGTCGGAGGTGTCGCACGGTGACTGGGTCTGGAGCAGCGCCGCCTATCTGGAGGGGGTCACCCTGAAGCGGGTCGAGCGTGTCTACGACCTGCAGGCCTGGATGCTGCTGCGGCTGCACAACCCCGACGGCGCACGCCTCTGGGCCTGGGTAGAGCGGTCCCAGGATGTCCGGCGATGGGGCGATCTGCGGCGTGCCTTGATAGCCCACGCCTGAACTTTCCCGCCACCACGGGGCTTGGGTTATATTTCCGCCGCCCCACAGCCCCACGCATGACCCCATCCGAAGACCATATCGCGCCTCCTGCTCCGGACAGCGACGCCATGCTGGTGCAACGCACCCTGGCGGGCGAAATGCGGGCCTTCGAGTTGCTGGTCCTGAAGTACCAGCGCCGCGTGGAACGCCTGATCGGCCGCATGGTCCGCGACAGCGACCTGGTGCAGGACATCGCGCAGGAAACCTTCATCCGCGCCTACCGTGCCCTGGCCCAGTTCCGGGGCGACGCTCAGTTCTACACCTGGCTCTACCGCATCGCGGTCAACACCGCCAAGAAGCAGTTGATGGAGCTCAAACGGGATCCATTGGTGTTCCAGTCCCAGCTCAGTTCGGGCGACGACGATGAAACTTCCTCGGTCGAACGCGAACTAAGCAGCAGTGCGACCGACTCCGAGACGCCCGAAGCGGTGTTGGCCAGCAAGGAAATCGCCGAAGCGGTCAATGCGGCGATGGATGCGTTGCCGGAAGAGTTGAGGATGGCGATCACCTTGCGGGAAATCGAGGGCTTGAGCTATGAAGAAATCTCTGTTGCCCTCGAATGCCCGATCGGAACGGTGCGCTCGCGGATCTTCCGGGCGCGTGAAGCGATCTCGAACCGGATCAAGCCCATGCTGGAGCGCCAGACGGGCAAACGTTGGTAGTGCCGCCCCGAAAGCCAGTGATTCCATTGGAAATCAGTCATGAATGCAGAAACGCGCAAACCTTTCTCGGACAGTCTGCCTCAGGGTTGGGAGGACCGTCGCGCCATGGCCGTGTCGGCGCTGGTCGATGGTGAGTTGTCGGTGACGGAGCTCGATGAGTTGCTGCGCGACGATGGCCCGGCTGCCTGGGAGGCCGACTGGACGACCTACCACCTGATCGGCGATGCGCTGCGCAGTGGTGAAGCGGGTCTTTCCGCCCGGTCGGGCCGTGGTGATCTGGCAGCCGTGGTCAGCCAGCGCCTGCGAGAGGAGGCCCTGGTTCCTGCCCGGCAGGCGGATGCGGTGGCGCATGTGCGTGGCCCGGCGGCGAATGCCTCGGTGTTTCGCTGGAAGCTGGTGGCTGGGTTCGCTTCGTTGACCGCCGTCGCTGCGGTGGGGTGGGCTCTGACGGGTGCGGTCACCGGACCGGCGGAAGCCGGCAAGCAGCTGGCATTGGTGTCGCCCTCAGCGGCGCCTGCCGCTGCCCAGGAAGTGGTGGTGCAGACGCCCCAGGGGCCGATGTCGCGCGACCCCCGTCTGGAGCAACTGCTGGCCGAACACCGGCAGTATGGAGGCATGTCGGCGTTGCAGACGCCCACTGGTTTCCTGCGCAATGCCACCTATGACACGGCTCCCCAGCGCTGAGTCCGCCATGCCCGTGTTCGTGTCCCGATCCAACCACCGCCGCACCCGCTGGAAGCACTGGTCTGCTGCCGGTGTGCTGGCACTGGGGCTGTGTCAGTCCCTGCTGGCGCAGACCGCGACCGACGCGCCGGCGTCGCGCAGCCTGACCGAGTGGCTCACGCGCATGCACGAGGCCTCGCGCCAGCGGGCCTACACGGGAACGCTGGTCGTGTCGTCGGCGTCGACCATGTCGGCCTCACGCATTTGGCACATCTGCGACGGGACGCAGCAGATGGAGCGGGTGGAGACGCTGACCGGGGCCCCCCGTTCGACCATCCGCCACAACAACGACGTGATCACCTTTGCGCCGGACCACAAGGTGGCCTGGGTCGATCGCCGCGAATCGCTGGGCGTGTTTCCCGAACTGCTGCGCACGCCGAGCAACATCCTTCCCGATTTCTACGGGGTGCGCGAGGGCAGTCCGGAGCGGGTGGCGGGACATCTGGCCGATGTGGTCGACATCCTGCCGCGCGACAGCCTGCGCTTTGGTTACCGGATCTGGTCGGAGAAGAAAACCGGTCTGGTGGTGAAGTTGCAGACGCTGGGTGAGCAGGGCGCGGTGCTGGAGCAGGTCGCGTTTTCGGAGCTGCAGCTGGATGCGCCGGTCCGGATGGACAAGCTCAAGAAAATGATGGGCGACACCAAGGGCTATGAGGTGCACCGGCAGGTGCTGCGCAAGACAACCGCCGAGGCCGAGGGCTGGCGCCTGAAAGAAACCGTGCCCGGCTTCCAGTCGATGAGTTGCCACACCCGCGAGACCGAGACCTCCAGTGCCCCGGGCCAGGCGCCCATGCAGTGGGTGTTCTCCGACGGTCTGGCGTCGGTGTCGCTGTTTGTCGAACCGTTTGACCCGCGGCGCCATGGCAACGAAGGCGCTGCCGTGACTGGCGCAACGCATTCGGTGACGCGGCGCATCGGCAACCATTGGGTGACCGTGCTGGGCGAGGTGCCGCTAGGGACGGTGCGCCGGTTCGCGATGGCGCTGGAGCGGTTGCGTTGAGCGCTTGCTTCCCCGCACACCCATGCTGTGGTTTGTTCGCCTGACAACCCGTCGGGCTCCTGCTTGTCTGTGAGGACGTCGATGAACTTCGTTTTTTCTCGCCATCGCCTGTCGACGCGTGCGTTGCTCGGTGTTGGGGTCGCGGGGGCTTGTGCCCTGTTGCTGCCGGTCATTCCGGGTGTGGCGGTGGCCCAGTCGGCACCGGTGGTGCGTGGCCTGCCCGATTTCACGGAACTGGTGGAGCAGGTCGGGCCGTCGGTGGTCAACATCCGGACGCTGGAGCGTGCCAGTGCAGAGTCCGGGACAGGCAATGCCGATGAGCAGATGCTGGAGTTCTTCAAGCGCTTTGGCATTCCGGTGCCTCCTGGTGCGGTGCCCAAGACGCCGCGACAGGACCGTGCCCCCTCGGAAGAAGCGCAGCCCAAGGGCGTGGCCTCCGGCTTCATTCTCAGCGCCGACGGTCTGATCATGACCAACGCGCACGTGGTGGACGGCGCCGACGAGCTGCTGGTGACGCTGCCCGACAAGCGCGAGTTCAAGGCCAGACTGGTCGGTGCGGACAAGCGCACCGATGTGGCGGTGGTGAAGATCGAGGCCAGCGGGCTGAGCGCGGTGCGCATCGGTGACGTGAACCGTCTCAAGGTCGGCGAGTGGGTGATGGCCATCGGTTCACCGTTTGGTCTCGAGAACACGGTCACGGCCGGCATCGTGAGCGCCAAGAAGCGCGACACGGGCGATTTCCTGCCTTTCATCCAGACCGACGTGGCGATCAATCCGGGCAACTCCGGCGGTCCGCTGATCAACATGCGGGGCGAAGTGGTCGGCATCAACAGCCAGATCTATTCGCGCTCGGGTGGCTTCCAGGGCATTTCCTTTGCGATTCCGATCGACGAAGCCGTGCGCGTGTCCGACCAGTTGCGCAGCAACGGCCGCGTGACCCGCGGACGCATTGGCGTGCAGATCGGACAGGTCGGCAAGGACGTGGCCGAGTCGATCGGTCTGGGCCAGCCGCGGGGTGCGCTGGTGAATGGTGTGGAGCCCAACTCGCCCGCGGCCAAGGCGGGGCTGGAGCCAGGCGACATCATCGTGAAGTTCGATGGGCGTGAGATCGAGAAGTCGACCGACCTGCCGCGCATCGTCGGCAACACCAAGCCCGGCAACCGCAGCACAGTGACGGTGTTCCGGCGCGGCAGTCAGCGCGATCTGTCGATCACGGTGGCCGAGCTGGAGCCCGAACGCGCGGACCGCAAGGCGGCGGCGCCTGAGGCCAAACCTCCGGTGTCCGGTGTGGTGACTTCGCTGGGTCTGACCCTGGGCGAACTGACGGCCGCGCAGAAGAAGGAGCTCAACATCAAATCGGGTGTTCGTGTCGATGGTGCCGAGGGTGCCGCGGCCAAGGCAGGTCTGCGGGAAGGCGACGTGATCGTGGCGGTGGCCAACACCGAGGTGGGCAGTGCCAAGGAGCTGGAGACCGTGGTCGCGCGTCTGGACAAGTCGCGTCCCATCAATGTGCTGTTTCGCCGTGGCGAGTGGGCCCAGTACACGGTGATCCGGCCATCGCGCTGAAGTCCTCGGAGGAACTCGAAATTTGTTGAGCAGGCGTGAATAACCCCTTGTCCTGATTGGGATTAAGGGGTTATTGGCCGAGTTGGTTGTTTTGCCACAGGGTGGCTGGAGGCCTGAAAAGCTCCTGGAGGCACCAGACAAGTTGGTGATTGCTCACAAGCTTTTGGGGCATGTTGACCGATTTCGATAAAATCGGGGCTCTCGAACCATGATTGCGGCATCGAACACTGTTCAGTGTTCACCATGTGGGAACCTGTCGATCCAGGTCCCGGTGCTCCACAGCTGGTGCACAAGTTACCCAGTTTTCTTGTGGATGATCTGTGGATAAAATGGCCGTTGTTGCGCTGCAACGGGCGTTGTCCGTGGGTTTCAGGGTGTGCAGCCCGGGCTTTTTGCCTACAATGAAATCCCAACTATCGCAGTTGCCATTGATTGTTGGTTACGGGCGCGTCACGACCTGACGCGCCCTTTTTTATGGTCCGCCACCAGGTGGTGCCGACCCGGTTTCCTGACTGTTTCCCCGATGAATCACATCCGCAATTTTTCGATCATCGCGCACATCGATCACGGCAAGTCCACGCTGGCCGACCGCATCATTTCCCGCTGCGGAGGTTTGTCCGACCGCGAGATGAGCGAGCAGGTGCTCGACTCGATGGACATCGAGAAAGAGCGTGGCATCACGATCAAGGCGCAGACGGCTGCGCTCAAGTACAAGGCGCGCGACGGCAAGGTCTACAACCTCAACCTGATCGACACTCCGGGGCACGTGGACTTCTCTTATGAAGTGAGTCGTTCTCTCTCGGCCTGCGAAGGTGCGCTGCTGGTGGTGGACGCCAGCCAGGGTGTCGAGGCCCAGACCGTGGCCAACTGCTACACCGCACTTGATCTGGGCGTGGAGGTGGTGCCGGTGCTCAACAAGATGGATCTGCCCAACGCCGATCCCGACAACGCCAAGGCCGAAATCGAAGACGTGATCGGCATCGACGCGACCGATGCGATTCCCTGCTCCGCCAAAACCGGCATGGGTGTGGAAGACATCCTGGAAGCGGTGGTCGCCCGCATTCCTGCACCCAAGGGCAACCCGGATGCACCGCTGCGCGCCATGATCGTGGACAGCTGGTTCGACACCTATGTGGGCGTGGTGATGCTGGTGCGGGTGGTGGATGGGCGACTGCTCAAGGGCGAGCGCTTCAAGATGATGGCGACCAACACGGTCTACAACGCCGACAACCTGGGTGTGTTCACGCCGGCCAACGAATCGCGCGACTCGCTGGAGGCCGGCGAGGTCGGCTACATCATCGCGGGCATCAAGGAACTGCAGGCGGCCAAGGTCGGCGACACCATCACGCTGGAAAAGAAGCTGCCCAACAACCTGGGCCCGGCTTCGGAAGCTCTGCCGGGCTTCAAGGAAGTCCAGCCGCAGGTGTTTGCCGGTCTGTACCCGACGGAGGCCAGCGAGTACGACGCGCTGCGCGACGCACTGGAGAAGCTCAAGCTCAACGACGCAGCGCTGCATTACGAACCCGAGGTGTCCCAGGCGCTGGGCTTCGGTTTCCGCTGCGGCTTCCTGGGCTTGCTGCACATGGAGATCGTGCAGGAACGCCTGGAGCGCGAGTTCGACCAGGACCTGATCACCACCGCGCCGAGCGTGGTGTACCAGGTGGTTCGGGGGGACGGCGAGGTCATCATGGTCGAGAACCCCTCCAAGATGCCGGACCAGGGCCGCATCGAGGAGATCCGCGAGCCGATCGTGACGGTGCACCTGTACATGCCGCAGGAATACGTGGGTGCGGTCATGACGCTGGCCAACCAGAAGCGCGGCATGCAGCTGAACATGGCGTACCACGGCAAGCAGGTCATGCTGACCTACGACATGCCGCTGGGCGAGATCGTGCTCGACTTCTTCGACAAGCTCAAATCGGTGAGCCGCGGCTATGCGTCCATGGACTACGAGTTCAAGGAATACCGGGCCTCCGATGTGGTGAAGGTCGACATCCTGCTCAACGGCGAGAAGGTCGATGCCCTGTCGATCATCGTGCACCGCAGCCAGTCGCAATACCGCGGCCGCGCGGTGGCTGCGAAGATGCGCGAGATCATCAGCCGCCAGCAGTTCGATGTGGCAATTCAGGCGGCCATTGGCGGCAACGTGATCGCGCGCGAGACCATCAAGGCATTGCGCAAGAACGTGCTGGCAAAATGCTACGGCGGTGACATCACCCGCAAACGCAAACTCCTCGAAAAGCAGAAAGCAGGCAAGAAGCGCATGAAACAGATCGGTTCCGTCGAAGTGCCCCAAGAGGCATTTCTTGCCATTCTGCAGGTGGAGGATTGATGCAAAAGACCATGGGTGTGGTCACTTCCGTGATCCTGGTGGCGTTTGCCGCCTACGCTGCAGCGTTTTTCTTCGGCATCATCGAAGGCAACTTTGCCTTGCTGCTGTTGCTGGCCACGGTCATCACCGGCCTGTACTGGATGGCCGAGAAGTTCTACTTCCTGCCGACGCGGCGCAAGGCCGCCGAGCGGGCGGCCCAGGAAATCCAGCGGCGCCAGGAAGAACTGGCTCGCCAGGGCATCGCCCGCACCGATCTGAGCTTCGATGAAGCGGCCCGCCAGAAGATGCTGTCGCAGCCCTGGTGGCTGGACTGGACCGCAGGGCTGTTCCCGGTGATCGTGGCCGTGTTCGTGCTGCGCAGTTTCCTGTTCGAGCCGTTCAAGATCCCGTCGGGCTCCATGATCCCGACGCTGCGGGTGGGCGATCTGATCCTGGTGAACAAGTTCTACTACGGTGTGAGACTGCCGGTGATCAACACCAAGGTGATCGCCAACCACGATCCCCAGCGCGGAGATGTGATGGTGTTCCGGTACCCGCCGCAGCCGAGTCTGGACTACATCAAGCGCGTCATCGGCGTGCCCGGCGATGAAGTGGCCTTTCTCAACAAGCGCCTGACGGTCAACGGCCAACCAGTGCCGCGAAGCAATCAGCCGGACTTTTTCGACGGTGAGCAGATGCGCTACGTGAAGCAGTTCGGCGAGGAACTCGGCGGACGCCGGTACAACACGCTCAACGACGACATGCGGCCCCCGTTTGTGACGCCGATGGTGGAATACAGCTTTCGCGAGAACTGCCGCTACCCGGCAGAAGGCGTGGTGTGCAAGGTGCCTCCCGGCCACTATTTCATGATGGGTGACAATCGAGACAATTCGCTGGATTCCCGTTTCTGGGGGTTTGTCCCGGAGTCCAACATCGTGGGCAAGGCATTTTTTGTCTGGATGAATTTTGGCGATCTCGGGCGCATCGGTTCGTTCGAGTGAATGACGCAACTACTGGAGGTGGGGTGATGAAGCTGAAGCAACGGCAACGCGGCCTGACGTTTTTCGGTCTGCTGTTCGTTGGTGTTTTCCTGGCATTTGCCGGAGTGACGCTGGCCCAGGTGGTTCCCACCTATATCGAATACATGGCTGTGCAGAAGGCCGCACAAAAGGCCTCCGGTGGTACGACTGTTGCGGACGTGCGCATCACTTTCGATAAGGCAGCACAGATTGATGACATCACTTCGATAACCGGTAAGGATCTCGAGGTGAGCAAGCAAGGTGACAAGGTTGTGGTCTCGTTCGCATATTCGCGCGAAATCCATCTGATGGGGCAGGCGTACCTTGTGATGAAGTACGAGGGTTCCTCCAAGTGATCCTGTGGCCCTCTCTGCCTGGCAAGGGCAGCCGCGCGTGTCTTTGACGCCGGAGTTGTCGGCGCTGCAGCGGCGCCTGGGTCATGTGTTTGCCAATCCGCGTCTGCTGGAGCGGGCCCTGACCCATCGCAGCTTTTCGGCCGATCACAATGAGCGGCTGGAGTTTCTGGGCGATTCGGTCTTGAATCTGTCGGTTTCCGGCTTGCTGTTCGCGAAACTCGACCAGTTACCCGAGGGCGATCTTTCGCGCGTGCGTGCCAATCTGGTCAAGCAGGACACCCTCCACCAGCTGGCGGCGGACCTGGGTCTGTCGACCTGCTTGCGTCTGGGCGACGGCGAGAAACGCTCCGGGGGGCACAAGCGGCCTTCCATCCTGGCCGACGCGCTGGAAGCCTTGATCGGGGCCGTGTATCTGGATGCCGGTTTCGATGCGGCCTCGGCGCTGGTGCACCGTCTCTACAGTGGCGTCGAGCTGAATGCGCAGATGAGTGCCATGGGCAAGGATCCCAAAACCGATTTGCAGGAATGGCTGCAGGGGCGCAAGATGAAGCTGCCGCAGTACCGCGTGGTGGCCACGCTGGGGGAGGCTCACCGGCAGACCTTCGACGTGGAGTGCACGGTGGAGGAGCTCAACCGCAGCGAGCGCGGCATTGGTGCGTCCCGCCGCGCAGGTGAACAGGCCGCCGCGGCCGCCATGTTGCTGTACCTGCGGACAGCCGAGCCGTCGCGTTCGACGGCGTCCCGTTGACCGTCGTCTGCCCCGTCACCCGAACACCATTTTTTTCCATGCCCCGATCGACCCGTCCTTCTTCCGAACCTGCTCCCACCACCGCCGCTGCGCCCGACGCCGATCTGGAGGCCATGCTGGCATCGGCGCTGGGCAAGAGCGCCCCGGCACCGGTGGAGGTCGATGAACCGGTGGCGCCCGAGCCGGTCGATCCGGCGCAGCAGCGCTGTGGCTACGTGGCCATCGTCGGCAAGCCCAACGTCGGCAAATCGACATTGCTCAACGCCCTGGTCGGCCAGAAGATCAGCATCACCTCGCGCAAGGCACAGACCACGCGCCACCGCATCACCGGCTACCGCACCGTCGGAGCCAACCAGTTCGTGTTTGTCGACACGCCGGGTTTCCAGACCCGGCATGGCAACGCCCTGAACCGCGCGCTCAACAAGACGGTGCTGGGGGCTGTGGCCGATGTGGATCTGATCCTGTTCGTGGTCGAGGCCGGGCATTTCCAGCCCGGTGATGCCAAGGTCATGGAGCTGCTGCCCGACAACGTGCCGGTGATCCTGCTGGCCAACAAGTTCGATCTGGTGCACCGGCGTGGCGACCTGGCGCCCTGGCTCAAGTCGATGCAGGAAAAGCGCGCCTTCGCCGAGTTCGTGCCCATGTCGGCCAAGACGCCACGCGACATCCAGCGCCTGTTTGCGATCTGCGAGAAGTACCTGCCCCAGCAAGCCTGGATGCACGACCCCGAAGAGCTGACCGACCGCAGCGAGCGCTTCATGGCCGCCGAGATGGTGCGCGAGAAGCTGTTCCGCCTGACCGGCGACGAGCTGCCCTACACCTCGACCGTGGTGATCGACAAGTTCGAGGACGAAGGCACCCTCAAGCGCATCGCGGCGACCATCGTGGTTGAGCGCGAGGGCCACAAGGGCATGGTGATCGGCGAGAAGGGCGAGAAGCTCAAGCGCATCGGCACCGAGGCCCGCCAGGAACTGGAGAAGATCTGGGACTGCAAGGTGTTCCTGGAGCTGTGGGTGAAGGTGCGTTCGGGCTGGGCGGACGACGACGCCCGCGTGCGCTCCTTCGGCTACGAGTGATGAATGGCCACGCGCCGCACCTCTGAAGAGCCTGCGTTCGTCCTGCACCGCTACGACTGGAGCGAGTCCAGTCTCATCCTTGAGGTCTTCACCCGCCACCACGGCCGCATCGCGCTGGTGGCCAAGGGTGTCAAGAAACCGACCTCGCAGTTCCGCCCGGTGCTGCTGCCCCTGCAGCCCTTGCACCTGTCCTGGGGTGGCGATGCCGAGGTGCGCACGCTCAAGGCGGCGCAGTGGCAGGGTGGCCATGTCATGCCGACGGGGGACGCGCTGCTCTCGGGCAGCTACCTCAACGAGCTGCTGATGCGCCTGCTGGCGCGCGACGATCCGCACCCCGGCCTGTTCGACCACTACACGCTGGCGGTGCAGTTGCTGGCGGAAAAGTCCGATGCCCAGCAGCTGATCCTGCGGGCCTTCGAACTGCTGCTGCTGCGGGACATCGGGCTTTTGCCCGACCTGTCGTGCGAGGGCAGCACGCTGGCACCGTTGCAGGACACGATGGCCTATGTGGTGAGTCCGGAAACCGGTCTGCGGATGGCCCATGCCGACGACACGCACGTCCTGGACGGCGCCCATTGGCGATCGCTGCAGGCGGCGCTGGATCACCCCGATCCGCTGATCGCGACCCTGCGTGCCTGCGCCGGCTGCCAGCAGGCCCTGCAACCCCAGTTGCGTGCCCTGCTGCACTACCATAGCGGCGTCCGGGTGTTCCGGACCCGCCAGCTGCTGCTGGACGTGCAGTCCCTGGTCCGGCCGCGAATGGCCGACGACCCGGGTGCTTCTTCCGGCCCCACGACCTCCTGACCATGGCCCACGCTGCATCCCATCCGACCGCGCTCTCGGTGAACCTCAACAAGGTCGCGCTGGTGCGCAACACGCGCCACCTCGGCATCCCCTCGGTCACCCGCGCCGCGACCCTGTGCCTTGACGCCGGTGCACGCGGCATCACCGTGCACCCGCGACCCGACGAGCGCCACATCCGCCGGCACGACGTGTTCGACCTGGCCGAGCTGCTGCAGGCATGGCCGGGCCGCGAATACAACATCGAAGGCAACCCGTTCCACAACCTGATGGACGTCGCGCGCGAGGTCAGGGCGCGTGGCCTGCCGCTGCACCAGCTGACCCTGGTGCCCGACAGCGAGGGCCAGTTCACGAGCGACCACGGCTGGAGCTTCCCGCAGGACGCTGAACGCCTGCGGCCTCTGATTGCCGAGGCGCAGGCGCTGGGTGCGCGCGTGAGCCTGTTCATTGACCCGGAGCCGGCGCAGATGGCAGCCGCAAAGGCCGTGGGTGCGGACCGTGTCGAGCTCTACACGGAGCCGTACGCAGCGGCCTGGGACACGCCAGAACGCAGCACCCAGCTGGAGCGCTACCGTGCAGCGGCACAGGCGGCACTCGATGCCGGCCTGGGCGTGAACGCCGGTCACGACCTCAACCGCGACAACCTCACCGCCTTTCTGCGCGCCGTGCCGGGTGTGAGCGAGGTCTCGATCGGTCACGCGCTGATCGCCGACGCGCTGGAGCTGGGCTACACCGCGACGATCGTGGACTACAACCGCTGCATCGCGGATGCCTTTGCATGATCTTCGGCATCGGCACCGACATCTGCGACATCCGGCGCATCGACGCGACCTTCCAGCGCCAGGGCGAGCGCTTCGCGCAGAAGGTGCTGGGTGACCAGGAGCTGGTGATCTGGCAGCGCCGTCAGGCGCGCTGGCCTCAGCGGGGCCTGAGCTATCTGGCCACCCGCTTTTCGGCCAAGGAAGCGTTTTCCAAGGCCATTGGCCTGGGCATGCGCTCACCCATGGCCTGGCGCCGTTGCGAAATCCTCAATCTGCCGAGTGGCCAGCCGGTGATCGTCCTGAACGGCGAACTCAAGGACTGGTTCGAGGCGCAGGGCCTGCGCGCCCATGTGACCGTGACCGACGAAACCGACTATGCCGCCAGCTTTGTCGTCGTCGAGAAAGACTGACATGCACCCCCACGCACCCCTGATCATCGACGTCGCCGGATTCGAGCTGACCGACACCGACCGCCAGCGTCTGGCGCATCCGCTGGTGGGTGGCCTCATCCTCTTTGGCCGCAACTGGCAGAGCCGCGAGCAGCTGACGCGGCTGTGCGCGCAGGTCAAGGCGGTGCGGCCAGACCTGCTGATCGCGGTCGACCACGAAGGCGGGCGCGTGCAGCGCTTTCGCACCGATGGGTTCACCCATCTGCCGCCCATGGCCGCCTTCGGCCAGTGGTGGCTGTCGGCGCCGAAAAAGGGCGAAGGCGAGGGCGGCCCGGCCATGCGAGCGACCAACGCGGCCACAGCGGCCGGCTACGTGCTCGGCGCCGAACTGCGTGCCTGCGGCGTGGACCTGAGCTTCACTCCGGTGCTCGATCTGGATCACGGCGAAAGCTCGGTGATCGGCGACCGCTCGTTCGGGCGCGATCCGCGCATGGTGAGCGTGCTGGCGCAGGCGCTGATGCACGGCCTGCGTGCCAGTGGCATGGGCAACTGCGGCAAGCACTTTCCGGGGCATGGCTTCGTTAAGGCCGACTCGCATCTGGCGATTCCGGTCGACCGGCGCAGTCTCAAGGCCATCCTCGCCGAGGACGCCGCGCCCTATGGCTGGCTCTCGGCCAGCCTGGACGCCGTGATGCCCGCGCACGTGATCTACCCGAAGGTGGACACCCGGCCGGCCGGCTTCTCGCCGCGCTGGCTGCAGGACGTGCTGCGGCACCAACTGGGCTTCACCGGCGCGATCTTCAGCGACGACCTGAGCATGGCGGCGGCGCGGCAGATCGAAGGCCGCGAGGTGAGTTTCACCGAAGCGGCGCTGGCGGCACTGGGAGCAGGTGGTGACATGGTGCTGCTGTGCAACCAGTCGGTGGTGGACGGGGGCTCGCCCATCGACGAGGCGATCGAGGCGCTGTCGAAGGCCTTGGTTCTGGGGAACTGGCAACCCAATCCCGCGAGCGAAGAGCGGCGACTGGCGCTGCTGCCGCGTGGCGACGCGATGGACTGGGACGACCTGATGGTCAGTGCGCGCTACATGCAGGCGCTGTCGCTGCTGCCCTGACTACCGCTCCACACCCAGCTTGTCGAGCAGGTCGGAGATCAGCTCCAGCCGCAGCATCGGGTTGTCCAGCGCCATCAGCCGCTGCTTGAGTTCGGCCGGTGCCGGCAGCAACTCGGTCCAGCGGTTCGCCACCCAGCCACTGTCGTCCCACTGGTAAGGCGGTTGCAGTGGCAGTTCGTTCATCGACTCGGGTTCGCGCTCGCGCAGGTTGGCCAGCACGCGCTGCAGCGCATCGCGCGTGCTGCGCAGGTGCTCGGGCACCGGCACGACACGTTCGGGCTCATCCAGCTGGACGTCGGCCACCCACAGGCCGTGCGGCAGGCGGTGGCTGGCGGTGATGCGAAAGCGCTGCAGGCCGCGGCAGTGGATCACCATCAGGCCGGCTTGCGGATGCTCGATCTGTTCGATGCGGGCGATGGTGCCGACCGGGTGGAAGGCCTCGTGAGCGAAGCTGTCCGGCGAGGACGGGTCGGCACGCCGCACCTCGCTGCCTTCGCTGAGGCAGACCACGCCAAACGGCGCGCCCGCCGCGTGGCAGCGCTTGATCATGTCGAGATAGCGCACTTCGAAGATGCGCAGCGGCATCCAGCCGCCGGGAAACAGGACAGTCTGCAGCGGAAACAGCGGCAGCTGTTTCAGCGTCAGCGGACCGTCCTCGCTCAATCGGGCACCACCGCGTCGGCGCTCTGGCGCTGCAGCATGGCCAGGGTGCTGGCCACGGTGCTGCGCAGCTCGCGGCGGTCGCAGATGAAGTCGACCGCGCCCTTGGTCTGCAGGAATTCGGCGCGCTGGAAACCCTCGGGCAGCTTCACGCGCACGGTGTTTTCGATCACGCGCGGGCCGGCAAAGCCGATCAGCGCCTTGGGTTCGGCGATCACGACGTCGCCGACAAAAGCGAAGCCGGCCGACACGCCGCCCATGGTCGGGTCGGTCAGCACGCTGATGTAGGGCAGGTTCTTCTTGGCCAGGCGCGTCAGCGAGGCGTTGGTCTTGGCCATCTGCATCAGAGACAGCAGGCCTTCCTGCATGCGGGCGCCGCCGGTGGCGGTGAAGCAGACGAAGGGCACCTTCTGGGCGATGGCCTCTTCGACGCCGCGCACGAAGCGCTCGCCGACCACCGAGCCCATGGAGCCGCCCATGAAGTCGAACTCAAAGCACGCGACCACCAGGCTGATGCCCTGCACCGCGCCGCCCATGACGATCAGCGCGTCGGTCTCACCGGTGTTCTCCAGCGCCTCTTTCAGGCGCTCGGGGTACTTGCGGCTGTCCTTGAACTTCAGCGCGTCGACCGGCAGCACTTCCTGCGCCAGCTCGTAGCGGCCTTCGGCGTCGAGGAAGGCGTTCAGGCGCGCGCGCGCGCCGATGCGGTGGTGGTGGCTGCAGTGCGGGCAGACGTTCTGGTTCTTTTCCAGGTCGGTCTTGTAGAGCACGGCCTCGCAGCTCGGGCACTTGATCCACAGGCCTTCGGGCACGCTGCGGCGTTCGGCCGGGTCGGTGTGCGTGATCTTGGGCGGTAGCAGTTTTTCAAGCCAGGACATCTGGGTTCTCCTAGGGAAATGACCACCCCCGCGCCGCTTCGCGGCACCCCCTTCGAGGGGGCACCAGCTGCGGCCCGGCAAAGCCGGTTCCGCGCTGGTCTGGCGGGGCGCCGTGGATGGGCGTTGTGATGCGATGGTCGTGTTCGGGACGAATTAAAACACGGGGTGGTCAGGCGTCCAAAGCCTTGCGGATGCCGCGCAGGAAGTGCGCCGCCACCGGCACCACCTTCTCGAACGGCTCGTTCTCGATCAGCTGGATGATCTTGCTGCCGATCACCACCGCATCGGCGGTCTTGCCGATCGCCTTGGCGGTCTCGGCATCGCGGATGCCGAAGCCCACGCCGACCGGGATGCTCACGTGCGCACGGATGCGCGGCAGCATGGCCTCGACCTGGCCCACGTCCAGCGTGCCGGCACCGGTCACGCCCTTGAGCGAGACGTAGTAGACGTAGCCGCTGGCCACACGCGCGACCTGCGCCATGCGCTCGTCGGTGCTGGTGGGGGCCAGCAGGAAGATCAGGTCCATGTTGGCGGCGCGCAGCGCGGCGGCGAAGTCCTCGCACTCCTCGGGCGGGTAGTCCACCACCAGCACACCGTCCACACCGGCGGCCGACGCGTCGCGCACAAAGCTGCCGGCGCCGTGCTTCTGGTCGTAGCGTTCGATCGGGTTGGCGTAGCCCATCAGCACGACCGGGGTGGCGTCGTTGTCCTTGCGGAACTCGCGCACCATGGCGATCACCTGCGCCAGGCCGATGCCCAGCGCCAGCGCGCGGTCGCCGGCCTTCTGGATCACCGGGCCGTCGGCCGACGGGTCGGAGAACGGGACGCCCAGTTCGATGATGTCGGCGCCGCCCTCGACCATGCCGTGCATCAGCTTGGGCGTGATGTCGGCGTAGGGGAAGCCGGCGGTGACGAAGGGGATCAGCGCCTTGCGGTTCTGCGCTTTGAGCGCGCTCAGGGTTTTTTCGATGCGGCTCATTTGGAAACCTTCACAACGGATTCGGCGCCACCCTTGACGGACTGGCCGCGGCAGCTGGGGCGGCAGTAGAAGTCGGCATTCGACAGGTCGGCCACGGTGCCGATGTCCTTGTCGCCACGGCCAGACAGGTTGACCAGCACCGACTGCGTGGGCTTCATGGTCTTGGCCAGCTTCATGGCGTAGGCCACGGCGTGGCTGGATTCGAGCGCGGGGATGATGCCCTCGGTGCGGCAGAGATAGTGGAAGGCTTCGAGCGCTTCCTTGTCGGTGATGCCGACGTACTCGGCGCGGCCGATGTCCTTGAGGAAGGCGTGCTCGGGGCCGACGCCGGGGTAGTCCAGACCGGCGCTGACGCTGTGCGTTTCGGTGACCTGGCCGTTGTCGTCCTGCAGCACGTAGGTGCGGTTGCCGTGCAGCACGCCGGGGCTGCCCTTTTGCAGCGAGGCCGAGTGCTTGCCGCTGTCCAGGCCTTCGCCCGCGGCTTCCACGCCGATCAGGCGCGTGGCCGCGTGGTTGATGTAGGGGTGGAAGATGCCCATGGCGTTGCTGCCACCGCCCACACAGGCGACCACCGCGTCGGGCTGCTCGCCCTCGCAGCCGGCTTCCTTGAGCATCTGCGGCATCTGCACCAGGCATTCGTTGCCGATCACGCTCTGGAAGTCGCGCACCATCATCGGGTAGGGGTGCGGGCCCGCCACGGTGCCGATGATGTAGAAGGTGTTGTCCACGTTGGCGACCCAGTCGCGCATGGCTTCGTTGAGCGCGTCCTTGAGCGTGCGGCTGCCCGACTCGACGGGCACGACGGTCGCGCCCAGCAGCTTCATGCGGTAGACATTGGGGCTCTGGCGCTTGACGTCTTCGCTGCCCATGTAGACCACACATTCCAGGCCGTAGCGCGCGCAGATGGTGGCGGTGGCCACGCCGTGCTGTCCGGCGCCGGTCTCGGCGATCACGCGCGGCTTGCCCATGCGCTTGGCGAGCATGGCCTGGCCGATCACGTTGTTGATCTTGTGCGCGCCGGTGTGGTTGAGGTCTTCGCGCTTGAGGAAGATCTGCGCGCCGCCCTGTTCGCGGCTCATGCGCTCGGCGTGGTAGACCGGGCTGGGCCGGCCGACGAAGTGGGCCAGTTCCTTGCGGAATTCGGCCAGGAACTCGGGATCGTGCTGGTACTTCGCGTACGCGGCCTTGAGCTCGTTGATGGCGTGGGTGAGCGTCTCGCTCACGAAGCTGCCACCGTAGATGCCGAAATGGCCGCGGGCGTCGGGTTGCTGGTAGGTGTCCATGGGGTTCTCGATGCTGTGGCCCGAGCGACCCTGCGGCGGGTTCAGCTCGGACGGGATGACGGGGTGTCGGCCGCACGCACGGCGGCGACGAAGGCGTGGATCTTGTCGGCGTCCTTGATGCCTTTCGACACCTCGACGCCGGAACTCACGTCAACGGCCCAGGGCCGCACGAGGCGAATGCCATCGGTCACGTTTGCAGGCTTGAGTCCACCAGACAAAACGAGGCGAGAGCTGGCGTTTAGTAGCGGATGTGACCAAGGGAAAGCGTTCCAGTCGAAGGATTGACCGCCGCCGCCATAACCCTCGACGTGGGCGTCGAGCAGGATGGCCTGGGCCGCAGCGAAGTCAGACGCGTATTTTAGGAGATCGAAGCCCGCGCCGGCAGGCCCGGGGGGAATGCGCGCCGCGCGGAGGAACGGACGCCCGGCAACGGCGCAGTCGGCGGGTGTTTCGTCGCCGTGAAACTGCAGCAAGGCATTGGGCACCGCCGCTACGCCCTGTTCGATGAACTCCGGGCTGGCGTTCACGAACAGCAGCACCGGCGTCACAAAAGGAGGCAGGCGGCGAGCGAGTTCGCCGGCCCGCTCCGGGCTGACAAAACGCGGGCTGTGCGGATAGAGCACGAAGCCGACGGCGTCGGCACCGGCCTGCACGGCGGCGTCCACATCGGCCTCGCGCGTGAGGCCGCAGATCTTGATACGGGTGCGAAGAGGTTTCATCGGCGAAGTGGCTGGATCAAGGACACCGCGGAACCGGCTCTGCCGGGCCGCCAGTGTCGCCCCTTGTGGGGGTGACGCCGCAGGCGGCGCGGGGGTGGGCATCAAGGCAACCAGTCGAAGGCGGGCGTGCGTTCCGGGATGTTCCACGACGGATCGTAGACCGGCCCGAGGAAGTACAGGCCATCGGGGGCAAAGGTGGGTGCTGCGGCGTCCCGGCTTTTTGCGGCCAGCACCTCGGCCATCCAAGGCGCAGGGCGGTTGCCGCTGCCGATGGCGATCAGGCAGCCCATGATGTTGCGGATCATGTGGTGCAGGAAGGCCGAGGCCTCGAACTCGAAGCGCCAGTAGGCGCCACGGCGGGCGATTTCGATGCGGCGCATGTCCTTGACGGGGCTGTGGGCCTGGCAGGACGATGCGCGGAACGAGGTGAAATCGTGCTCGCCGAGCAGGACGCTGGCGGCCTGCTCCATCGCCAGTTGGTCGAGAGGCCGGAACACCCAGCCCACCTGGCCATGGTCGACGCTGGGTCGCACTGGCGATTCGAGCAGCACGTAGGCGTAGCGGCGCGAAGTGGCCGCGGCCCGCGCATGAAAACCGGGCGGTACGTGGCGCGCCCATTGCACCGCGATGTCGGGCGGAAGAAAGCTGTTGGTGCCGCGCACCCAGGCGTTGTCGGGCCGCTCCAGCACACTGTCGAAGTGCACCACCTGCATCAGGCCATGCACGCCCGCGTCGGTGCGGCCGGCGCACAGCGTGTTGACCGCGGGCGCGTCCAGAAAGCGCGCCAGTGCGCGCTCCAGCTTGTCCTGCACGGTGTTGCCGCTGGGCTGGCTCTGCCAGCCGTCGTAGGCGCAGCCGTTGTAGCTGACGCCCAAAGCCACACGCCCCCCAACCCGTGAGGGCCGGGGGGCGTGTTCCAGATCCAGGTCGGTCAAGGGGCTCGGATCGATCAGGCCAGATCGGCCAGGAAGGCCGTGGCCTTGGTCTTCAGCGCACCGCTGGCCTCGGCCAGCACCTCTTCGGCCAGCGAGCGGGCACCTTCGAGGTCACCGATGGCACGGAACTCTTCGGCCAGAGACAGCTTGGTTTCCAGCGGGCTTTCGGAACCCAGTGTTCCGTCGGCGTTCGGTGCGTCCGTGGCAGACGGCTTGTTCAGATCCAGGCTCAGGTCACCCAGGTCGAAAGACATCAGGTCCCCGGCCTTGGATGGCTCGGCCGGCGCGGGTTCGGAAGGGGCCGACAGGTCGAAGTCGGGCAGTACCTCGCCATCGTCGAAGGTGGAGCTGGCCTGGGCGACAGGTTCCGGCGTCAGCGGCATCGGGTCGGACGGGAAGTCCAGATCAAAGTCCATCGGGCGCGACGCTGGCGGGCCCAGATCGACCGGCTTGGACGTCAGGGCGTCGGTCTGGGACAGGTCGTCCATGGCCGACACCGGCGGCTGATCCGCCACACCGGTCGCGCTGGCCAGCGGTGCCCGGGACGACTCTTCGATGAAGTCCAGATCCAGATCCAGATCGCCGTCTTCGCCGGGCTTGGTGTTCTGGCCCAGCGTGCTGCTGCCGAACGGCACCGTGTTGGGCGCACCACCGCCCACCGGCACCGGCATGCCGGCGCGTGCGGCGGGGGCACCGCCCGGCTGGTACATCGGGTTCTCGGGGTCCAGGTCCTTGCCGAGCTGGCAGGCGTGCTCCCACTCGGGGCCCTGACCCTGCGTCAGACCGTAGGCCTCGGTGGCCACCACCTCGAAGGCCTTGGCGTCGCGGCGCTTGGCGTAGATTTCCAGCAGCTTGTTGTGGATGGCCACGCGGGTGGGCGCGCTGCGCATCGCTTCCTTGAGGATTTCCTCGGCCTGCAGATCGCGGCCATAGGCCAGGTACACATCCGCTTCGGCCACCGGGTCCACGTCACCGGCTGCGTCGAGCTGGCTGGGGGAGTAGACCATCGACGAACCCGATGCCGGGGCTTCGTTGGTGTCGATGCGCTGGCCGCCGCTGGAGCCGAAGAAGGAGTCGGGTTGCAGACGGCTTTCCAGGAACGAGCTGTCGACGCCGTTGCCTTTTTTCTTCTGGCGCAGGCGGTAGAAGCCGAAGCCACCCAGCAGGGCCAGCAGCACGCCGGCACCCGGCAGCACCAGCGGGTTCTCCGTCAGCTGGCTGATGAAGGACGGCTCCTCGGGTTGCGGCGCGGGCGGCACGACCACCGGTTTCTTCGGCGCTGGCTCGGGTGCTGGCGTGGGTGCAGCGGCCGGCGCCGGGGCTTCTGCAGCCGGTGCGGGCGCCGCTGCGGCGGGCGCGGGGGCTGGCGTCGGTGCAGCCGCGGCCGCCGCTGCGGGTGCCGGCGCGGCAGGCGTTGCCGCCGGGGTAGCAGGCGCCGGAGCTGGAGCGGGTGCGGCAACTGGGGCGGGCGTCGCTGCAGCCTTGGGTGCTGCGGCTGCGGCTGGGGCAGGAGCGGCAGCCGGGGCACCGACCGCCACTGCGGGGGTGGTGGCGCCAGCGGCCGGTTTGGCGGGGGCCGTGGCCGATCCAGCGGGTGCGGGAGGCGTCAGCTTGGAGAGGTCGTTGATGTTGCGCGAGATCTCGGCGACCCGGGTCGAGGACTCCTTGGCCTGCCGCTCATTCGCGATCTTTTCTTCTTTGGCGTTCTGGCCTGCGGTGCCCTTGGACAGCGTGAGCTTGTCCTGGGTGGCCGGTGCGGGTTTCTTGTCTTCGACTTCGGTCTGTACCTTGCCACTGACCTGACGGTCGGCCGCGGACACACCGGCAGCGGGCACGGCGCCAGCCAGGCGGCGACGGAAATCATTGAAATCGCGGCTCTGTGCGGCCACGATGCGGCGCGCTTCAGGGGCGGTGACACCCGTGGAGGAGCCGTCGGTCGGCAGGTCCAGAATGGCGCCCGCCTTGATGCGGTTGACGTTGCCGCCGATGAAGGCCTTGGGATTGGACCGGAGCATGGCCACCAGCATCTGGTCCAGCGAGGCGTTGGACGGCAGGTTGTTGGCGGCGATGCGACCGGCCGTTTCACCCACCTTGACACGCACCTGCTTGCGATCGCCTTCTTCGGCGGCTGGTTTTTCTGCGGGTTTGGTGGCAGGCGCCGCAGCCGGTTCGGCCTTGGGCGCCGCTGCGGGTCTGGCCGTACGGGTGGCCGGGCGGTTGGCGGCTTCCGGTGCCGTCACTGGAGCGGCTGCGGGCGCTGCGGCCGCCGGAGCGGTTGCTGCCGGAGCGGGCGCGCGGGCCACCGCGGCATTGAGAGGCGCCGGTGCCGGGGCCGCAATCTTGGGCGGATCCAGCAGCAGGGTGTAGTCCCGCACCAGCTTGCCGGAAGCCCAGTTGGCTTCGAGCACCATGTCCACGAACGGCTCCGTCACCGCGCGCGAGCCCACCAGGCTCAGATAAGGGCGACCGTCGGGGCGGCGCTGCAGGGTCACCTGCAAGCCGCTGAGGGCACCATTGAATTCCATGCCGGCAGCACGGAACGCATCGACGGGCGCCAGTCCCACGCGCAGGCTGCCCGCTTCTTCTGGGGTCATCTCCAGCACATCGACCTCGGCGCGCAGGGGCTCACCCAGCGCGGACTGCACCGCGACGCGACCCAGCGCGAGAGCAGCGGCGTCTCCGTGGTGCATCAGGCTGGCGCACAGCAGCGCGGCCGCGGCCACGGTCTGTAACCTCATTGCGCCTCGCCTTCCGGCATCAACGGGAGCTGTCTGGGTCCCGAACAAGGGGGTGTGGCGGGTGGAATTGGGCACATGAACCTCGACGTAAAAATCCGAGAATTGACCTTAACATCAACGTATTACGGTGACAAGCTGAGAATCCGCTTGAGTTTCCCGGGCGACCTTTGGTCGGTTGATGGGCGGCTTTGTCGTTGCGGCCTCACAACGACAAAGCCGGCTCAAGGCCGGCTTTGTTGTGAAAGTAGGTAAGAAGTAGTGTCAGGCGTCGAGCAGGATGCGCAGCATGCGGCGCAGCGGCTCGGCGGCGCCCCACAGCAACTGGTCGCCGATGGTGAACGCACCCACGTATTCCGGACCCATGGCCAGCTTGCGGATGCGGCCGACCGGGATGGTCATGGTGCCGGTCACGGCCACGGGCGTCAGGTCCTTGATGGTCGCTTCGCGGGTGTTCGGCACCACCTTGGCCCAGGGGTTGTCGGCGGCGATCATGGCTTCGATGTCGGCCACGGGCACGTCCTTCTTGAGCTTGAAGGTCAGGGCCTGGCTGTGGCAGCGCATCGCGCCCACGCGCACGCAGAAACCGTCGACCGGGATGGCCGAGGTGCCGAAGCCTTCGCCCAGACCCAGGATCTTGTTGGTCTCGGCCATGCCCTTCCATTCTTCCTTGGACATGCCGTTGCCCAGGTCCTTGTCGATCCAGGGGATCAGGCTGCCGCCCAGCGGCACGCCGAAGTTGGCGGTCTCGGCGCCGGTCAGGGCGCGCTGCTTGGCGATCACCTTGCGGTCGATTTCCAGGATGGCGCTCTTGGGGTCGTCCAGCAGGGCCTTCACTTCGGCGTTCAGCGTGCCGTACTGCGTCAGCAGTTCGCGCATGTGCTGGGCGCCGCCGCCGGACGCGGCCTGGTAAGTCTGGGTGGACATCCACTCGACCAGACCTGCCTTGTACAGCGCGCCCACGCCCATCAGCATGCAGCTGACGGTGCAATTGCCGCCGATCCATTCCTTGCCGCCCTTGGCCAGCGCGTTCTTGATCACCGGCATGTTGACCGGGTCGAGGATGATGACGGCGTCCTTTTCCATGCGCAGGGCGGAGGCGGCGTCGATCCAGTGGCCGTTCCAGCCGGCAGCGCGCAGCTTGGGGTAGACCTCGTTGGTGTAGTCACCGCCCTGGGCGGTGATGATGATCTCGCAGCGCTTGAGGGCGTCGATGTTGTTCGCGTCCTGCAGCGTGGTCTCGTTCTTGGCCATGACGGGGGCCTTGCCGCCGGCGTTCGAGGTGGAGAAGAACAGCGGCTCGATCAGGTCGAAGTCTTTTTCTTCGACCATGCGATCCATCAACACGGAGCCGACCATGCCACGCCAGCCGACCAGACCAACCAACTTGCTCATTGAGATTGCCCTTTCAAGTGAATAAACAGTCCAGACCGGACCGACTTGCCCGGCTCGTCAGGCCGGGGAGGGCGCACGACGAACCAGGCTGGGTCAGCCCTTAATGGTCGTGGTTTTGATGGTGATTGCGCGCACGGCCACACCGGCCATGGCGGCGGGTGCTTTGTTCAGGAGAAACGGGCTGGCGACAAACATAGCCCGCGATTGTAGTGCACGGCCCTTGACGCCAATCTGACCGTTGGTCAGGCGTTGTGTGGTCGCACCAGGTAAGACGCCGAACCTTGGGACCAGTCGACGAGACGGTCGATGTTCGGGTGCTTGCCCGGATGCGCGGCCGCATCGGTGGTGTGCTCGGCGTACCACTGCAGGCCCAGCGCCGCGGCGGCGGGCGTGATCCGGCCACCGTGCTGTTGCGCCAGCGCGTGATAGACGGCCAGCGAGCCGGCCTGTCCGGGCTTGTTGTGCAGGGTGGCGATCACCTGGCCGCTGCTGTCCAGCAGGTCCAGCGAGGCGAGGTGGGCGACGGAAGGCAGGGTCTTGAGGCGTTCTGCAAAATTCATGGGCGGCATTGTCGCTGCTCCCATTCACCCAACGCCCATGACATCACACACTGCACACCGTTCTTCCTACCCCATCGGCACCCCCGGACAGCCCTGGGGGCCGGCCGAGGTGACGCAATGGGGTGCGGCCCAGCGGCGCCAGCGCAGCCATGCGGAAGATGTGATGCAGCCGATCGAGCGGCTGCGCGCACGCTTCGATGTGCAAAGCTATGGCGAGGTGGCGTATGGCGACGAACGCTACCCGTTGCCGGTGCTGCGCAACCGCGACTGGGTGCCCGGCCGGCCGGTCGTGCTCGTCACTGGTGGCGTGCATGGTTACGAAACCAGTGGCGTGCACGGCGCCTTGCGTTTTCTCGACCTGCATGCGCAGACCTACGAAGGGCAGCTCAACCTGCTGGTCGCGCCTTGCGTCAGCCCCTGGGCCTACGAACGCATCCAGCGCTGGAACCACGATGCGATCGACCCCAACCGTTCGTTCCGTGAACCGAGTCCGGCACAGGAATCGGCGGCGCTGATGCGGCTGGTGGCGCCGCTGAAGGGGCAGTTCGCCGCGCACATCGACCTGCATGAAACCACCGACACCGACGAGTCGGAGTTCCGGCCGGCCAAGTCGGCGCGCGACGGCGAGGTGTTTGAGCCCTGCACCATTCCCGACGGTTTCTATCTGGTCGACGACACCGAGAACCCGCAACCGGCATTTCAGGAAGCCATCATCACGGCGGTGGAGCGGGTGACGCACATCGCACCCGCCGACGCACGCGGCCACATCCTTGACGCGCCGCAGGAGACGCGCGGTGTGATCTGCTACCCGCTGAGAGAGCTGGGTCTGTGCACCAGCATCACGGGCGCTCGCTACACGACCACCACCGAGGTCTACCCGGACAGTCCGCGCGCGACGCCGGCGCAATGCGATGCGGCGCAGGTGGCGGCGGTCTGCGCGGCCATCGAATATGTCCTCCGGGGTGATCAGTGACTGTGCTCCTTTTTACAGAGCTGTAAGGCCAATACAACACTGGGTTGATCGGGTTTTGGTTCGGCGGCAACGGAGCCTTGCACCGCCTTGCCAGGGGCGTAGAGTGGTTCGGTGATGACCAACACGAAACCATTCGACGATGTTTTTCCCAGCCGTGCTCTGCCCTTGGCCCGCGTCCACCACGAAGGCCGTCTCACACAGCTGTACTGCCAGGTCCCCGACCTGGCGTCCTTGCAGGATCTGGAGCGTTCGACGGGACGGGTTGCTCTGACCTACGTGCCCGTGCTGGGCTGGGCGGCGCACGCCCTGGCGCGCTGGGAGCGCGAGCACGGCGATGTCACTGCCTCGCCCTGGCACCCTTCCGCCGGCGGGCTGGCCGTGCCCGCGCCGGTCTACCGGCTGGACGAAGAGGGGCTGGCGATCGTGGACGAACCCGGGAGCGTGAAAGCGGTGCTCGATCTGGGGCAGGACGTGACCCACATGCCGGGTCTCTTTCTGTCCGACCCGGGCGGCGTCGACGCCGATGGGGCGGGAGAGATCTGACGACCCCGCCTCAGACCTTGCCCTGCATCCACACCGACCAGTGTTCGATGCAGGCCCGGATCTTGGGCAGGCGGTGGCGCTCGGGCAGCATCACCGCGTAGATCGGCACCCGGCTGCGGTCGAACCAGTCGTCGAGCACCGCCACCAGTTCGCCGTTGGCGAGATGGCGGTGGCTCGCGACGTCGTTCAGCCGCGCAATGCCCACGCCCTGCAGCACCAGCGCCAGCGTCAATGACGTGTTGTCGCTGCGCGTGTGGCCCCGGGCGACGTACACGCTGTCCCTGGGCTGACCTGCCTTGGTCGACCAGGGCCAGCGGTTGAGCATGGGGCTGGCGCTGCTGGTGATCAGACGGTGTTGCGCCAGATCGTCCGGGTGTTGCGGAATGCCGAAGCGCTGCAGGTAGGCCGGCGAGGCGAACAGCCGCCGCCCGTGTTCGGCCATCGGACGCGCCACCAGGTTGTCGCCCGCAGGTGAGCCGGTGCGGATTGCGATGTCCACACCGTCGCGCGCCATGTCGTGCAGCCGGTCGTCGGCCATCACCTCGACCTGCAACTGCGGGTATTTGTCGTAGAGCGACGGCAGGCTCGGCGCGATCACCGCCTCGGCCAGCACCGGGCTCACCGCCAGCCGCACCCAGCCGCTGGGGCCGCCGCGCTTGATGTGCAGCGCCGCGGCCAGTTCGTCGCGCGTGTCGACCAGCCGCCGTGCGTGGGCCGCAAAGGTATCGCCCTCGTCGGTCAGGCTCAGGCCGTGCGTCGTCCGGTGCATCAGCCGCACACCGCAGCGCGCCTCCAGCCGCGCCAGCGAGCGCGAGACCTGGCTCACCGGCGCGTTGCGCTCGCGCGCCGCGGCCGAGAGCGAGCCGAGTTCGGCCACGCGCAGGAAGAGGGCGGCTTCGTCCAGGTCCAGGTTCATCGCGGACTCCTTGGTGTTGCGGTAAATGCAAAACCAATTGTCCTTGATTGTGGTTTCCGAGGTTTGGCTTTGCTGGGAAAGTGCAGTCACCGCCAACCAACCACCGGAGCCCGCCATGACACCCGACCGCCTCGACACCCTCATCCGTGCCCATCAGCATGCTGCCGCGCTTTGCCAGGCCGAAGGCGACCGCCGCGACGCCATCAACGACTTCTGGCGCGGCGCCGACGCCGCCTGGGCCCGGGTCCAGCAGGGTGCCAGCGCGCGCCTGAGCCGCAGCGCGCGCCGGCTGCAGGCCCGGCTGGACCGCCGCGCCGCTGCCTGACGCCGAAAGGAGATGTCGCCATGCCTCTCGTCACCCTGACCCTGAGACAGCGCCGGCCGGCCGTGTACAAGGCCGCCGTGCTCGATGCCATCCACGCCGCGCTGGTGCAGGCCGGCGTGCCGGAAACGGACCGCTTCCAGCGGGTCTTCACGCTCGACCCGGGCGACGTGCACATCGACCCGACCTACCCGGACCTGGCCCGCCCGCGCACCGCCGACGCGCTGCTGATCGAAATCCTCTGGTCGATCGGCCGCAGCGTGAAGGTCAAGCGGGCATTGCTCACCGACCTGATGCGGCGCTTGGCCGACCTCGGCATCGACACCGAGCAGGTGATGGTGGTGCTGCAGGAGACCGCCTGGGAGAACTGGAGCTTCGGCGGCGGGCGGCAGTTGCACGTGTAACTGCTGTCAGGCAGGGCCGGTCGCCGTCGTATAAACGCGGTCTGACTGTTTTCAGGGAGTTTTCATGAACGTTCGTCCGTTGGCCGCTGCGCTGGCCGTGTTGCTCTGTGGCGCTGCGCACGCCGAGGAGCCCAAGTACACCCCGGCCTATACCGCATGTGTCGACAAATCGGGTGGCGTCACAGTGGAGATGCTCAACTGCGGTAGTGCCGAGCTTGATGTGCAGGACAAGCGGTTGAACGAGTCTTACCGGGCCTTGATGGCGGCCTTGCCTGGCAAAGACAAGGCTGCACTCAAGGCATCCCAGCGAGACTGGCTCAAATCACGCAAGTCCACCTGCGATTTCCACGCCAAGGTGGCCGATGGAAGCATGGTGTCTCTGATTGTGCAGAGCTGCTATCTGGAGGGGGCTACCCGGCGGGCCGCTCTACTGGAGCACTGGGCGTCTCTCAAGAATCTTTCGCGATGACGGTAGGGCTTGCCGAAAACTTCAAAAATCATCAGGGAAGGATCACTCATGTCGGATTGGACGCTGGGTCAGACATCGTCAAAACATGAAACCGGCGGACGCGGGCCGGGCAGCATTTCGGATGGGAAGGGAGACAACGGTGGCGTTTCATATGGCTCCTACCAGCTTTCGACAAGCAAGGGCGCGGTGCAGGAGTTCCTGCAGTACAACCCCGCCGTTGGTGCTGAGTTCAAAAAACTGACACCGGGCACCAAAGCCTTTAGCGAAAAATGGGAAGCGCTGGCCAGCGCCGACCCGAAGGGTTTTCATGCGGCGCAGCACGACTTCATCCAGCACAAGTTCTACGACGTGCAGATGGGGCGCCTGCAGGGCGCCGGCATCGACCTGAGCCAGCGCGGTGCGGCGGTGCAGGACATGCTCTGGTCCACCTCGGTGCAGTACCGTGGCCTGACCAAGGGCGTCGTCACCGGCGCGCTGGCCGGCAAAGACGTGACCACGCTGTCCGATGCCGACATCGTCTCGGCGGTTCAGGACTACAAGCGCGATCACAACAGCACGCTGTTTGCGAGTTCTCCGACCTTGTGGCCTGGCCTGCTCAAGCGGGCGGCCAACGAGAAGCAGGACCTGCTGGAGCTCGCCCGCAGCTACGGCGGTGACAAGGTGCCGGAAAAGACCGCGTCGCTGCCGTCAGAGCAGCAGGACACGCTCAGGCAGTTCAAGGAGCAGACGGGCGAGCGGCTCGCAGCCAGCGGCCTGACGGCCGAACAAATCGATACCCTGGGGCAGGCGGCCTTGCGACACGTGCAGGAGCAGTCCGGCAAGGTTGAACCCAGGGGGTTCCTGGTCAGCAAGGACGCGTCGACCATTGCCATGCGCCACGACAGCGGACAGGTCACCGAATTCAAGGTGGCGGACGCCCTGCAGGCGCCGCAGGCTTCGCCAGAACAGCCGACACCAACTGCCACGGCGGCACCCACGCGCGAGATGGCTGAATCTGCTTTGAGCCGTTGAGACTGGTGGCAGGTCCGTTCAGGACGTCTGCCGGTCGCCAATGCATCCATCCGAGATCAGCTGCGCCAGCCCCAGGTGCCGGTACAGATTCGCCTGCCCGTGGCGGTAGGTGATCTCGCGCTCGAGGGTTGCGCCCAGCCGCTGCGCCACCGCCTGTGAGGCCGGGTTGTGCACCGACACCACGCTGACCGCCGTGGTCCAGCCGAAGTCTTCGTAGGCGGCCTGCAGTGCGCGGCGCGCGCCTTCGGTGGCGTAGCCCTTGCCGTGGGCACCCGGCACCAGCGCCCAGGTGATTTCCGGTTCGGCCCAGCCCTCGGGGTACCAGAGGCCGGTGAGGCCGACGTACCGGCCGGAGGCCTTGTCTTCCAGCGCCCAGGGCCCGTAGCCGCGCAGCAGCCAGTGGCCCGAGTACACCGCGAACTTGCGCCACGCGTCTTCGCGCCCGCAGGGGCCGCCGTAGTAGGCCGACACCGGGTCGGCGAAAAACGCCGCCATCGGCTCGAAGTCCGATGGGCGGAACGGGCGCAGGATCAGCCGCTCGGATTCGAGGGTCGGGATCGGGGAGCTCACCATGGCGCGGCGGTGGCTCAGAGGTCGTACTCGACCGACGCTTCGGGCAGCACGCTCAGGTCCAGCGGCCGCACATCGCCCATCCACATGGCGCGGTCGCGGTGGTCGATCAGGTCCTGCCCGGTGATCGGGTGGATGAACACGACCAGTCCCTGGCGGTTCAGGAGCAGCCAAGGGATTACCTCGGCGAACAGGGCCGCCTTGAAGGCCAGCTGGCAGCTCCAGTCCGGGTGCGGCCCCACTGGCTTTTCATGCACCCTCCCCATCTTGAGCGGAAAGCGGGCGGCGGCCGCTTCGCACAGGGCGCGCGCCTGCGCGAGCGTGTCGGCGTTGAAGTAGACGTGGGCGTGGTAGCCGTGGATGCGGGGCACGGTCGTCGAGGGAGTGTCGGTGGGCGTGGTCATGGTTCGTATGTTCCCACGATCGGTTCAGCGCACGTCGACCTCGACCGCTTCGACCTCGATCACGCCCTCGAACAGATCGATCGCCGTCGCCGCGACCTGCGCGGTGTCGACATAGGCATAGGCGCCCATGCCCACCGCGCCGATCACCGGCACCCAGCGCGCCATGCCCTTGCCCGCAGCCCGTTGCGCCAGCTTCGCGCCGATGCGGCGCGCGATGTTGCGGATCAGCAGCGGCGAGGCCTTGCGCACCAGCGCGCGCTCGCCCACGCGCGCCACCAGATCGCGCACACCCTGCGCCGCCGTGTGCTGGAACAGGCAGTACACGACCTGCTCCGGCGTCAGCGTCGCCTGCTTGCCGTAGATCGCCGCGATGTCGGCCACCAGCTGCTTCTGGATCTTCCAGACCCCCATCATTTCCGGAAGGATCGTCAGCCAGCCGACCACGCCCGGTGGCAACGCCAGCGCTCCTGCGGCCAGCGCCGCTTTCGCAGCGGCGCCATTGGCCTTGCGGCGCGCGTCTTGCGCCGGCTGGCGGCTCCGGGGCTCCCTGGACGCGGGCAGCTTGCCGATCAGCGACAGGATGGCCTGACCGATCGGCGACGGGTCGGCGGCTTCGTCGGATGGTGCGTCGGCGGACTGGCGATGGCGGGTGGTCATGGTGCGCTCGTGAAGGTTCCAGCCATTCTCTGCCAAGGGTTGTCGGTCTTGATCCTTTCCCCTTCTGCGCCTTAGCATTTGCCAACGTCACCAGCGTGTTTGCGGGAACCCACCACATGAGCGAAGTCGACCGGCTGCCAGCCATCAAGCAGGGCCATTGGTTCTTCGGTGGTCTCACGGCCTGCCCGGTGCGCATCGTGCACCACCACACGCTGTTCGGCACGCACGACCCCGAAGACCCGCCCGAACTCGCTGCCGACCAGGCCGCCGAGTGCTTCTACATCCGCTACCACCCGCCCGGCCTGCACGAGTTCTGGCACGACGGGGGCGTCGCTCTGTCGTTGCGCGAGGCGGTGTTCCTGGCCGAGCGCAAGCTGGGGCCGGTGGTGCAGTGGGAGAACTGAGCGGCCTCGGCCGCGCAGCGCCCCTCACCGTCCACCGGCCGGTCCTGCGGTCGTCAGCGCGCGCTGGCCGTAGGCCCGGGCGTCTGCGCCGGTTTCTGCCAGCGCAGGCCGGGCTTGCCGCGTGGCGTGGGTTCCGGTTTCTCCCGGGTGATCACGATGCGCGACGGGTCCTTGACGCGAAACACCAGACCCTGCGTCGAGGCCAGGGCGATCTTTCCGCTCGAGAACTTCTTGCCCTGCACGTCGACGTACACCGTCTCCAGCGAACGGATGCGGCGGGCGATCTCTTCGTCGAACGACACCGCGATGCCGCCCTTGGCCCCGCTCAGGCTGTTCTCCAGCCGGTAGGCGGTCGGCTCCAGCAGCGAGACCGCGAACAGGTCGCCGTTCTCCAGCCGCGTGCTGTCGAACACCGGCTTGCCATCGGCGTGGGTCACCGTGACCGCGTAGCCGCCGCCGGTACTGGCGTGGAACAGCACATGGCCTTTCGGGGAGACCGACGCCGTGGCACCTGCCTGACCGTGGCAACCACAGTCGGTCGCCGCGCTGGCGCCCCGCGGACCGCTGGCGGACAGGTCGATGTCCAGCTGCATGGCCTCGGACTTTTCGTCCACGACAAACGCGATCTCGCCGACCGGCCGGCCGTGCCGCAGCACCAGACCGCTGTAGTGCCCGGGCTGGGAGAAGGAATGGACCACCATCGCCAGCGGGCCCAGGGCGCCGCTGTCGTGCGAGTGGGTGTTGAGCAGTTGCATGTTCAGTTTGGCTTGCATGGCATCACCCCACATTGGCTTCCAGGACCATCTCGACGTCGTTGTTGAACACCCGCAGGTCGCGAATCGGGATCTTGACCGGGATGAGCTGCGAGGGGGCGCCCGGGTTCGGGTTGGCCGTGGCCTCGAGGATCGGGAACGGGTCCTCGATCTGGTGGATGGGCGTTTGCGCCGCGAAGTAGTCGGCCACGAATTGCAGCACGAGGTCCAGCAGGCCGAAGCTGACGTTCAGCAGGTCCGAGATCCATTCCTGGATGTCGTCCGCGATGTCCAGCACCGCGCGGATCAGGTCGATCACCGGGCCCAGCAGCGCCTTGAGCAGGCTGCGCGCCCAGCCCGGCAGGAAGCCCAGCAGGTTGTCGATCGCGGCGTTGACCGCGTTCTCCAGCAGGTCGCCCACGATGTCGGCGATGTCGAAGATGTCGACGTCGACGAACTGCGGATCGACGAACAGCTGCCAGTGGCTGGCCAGCGAAGGCGTGGCGTCCTGCGCGTCCCAGTCGTTCATGCCCGCCGGCCGCGCGGGATTGGTCGCGTAGCGCGTCAGCAGCGAGCCGGTCACCGAGATCTCGGACGTGATCAGGCCGCCCAGCGGCAGCGTCAGGCTGATGTCCGGGTCGGCGCTGAAGGCGCACAGCCGTGGCGCACGCAGGATGCAGCCGCCGAAGGGGTTGGGGATGATGCAGAAGCCGCCGACGCAGATCTCGGGGATGTCGATGCCCAGCGAGAGGTCCAGCTGGTCCCACTTGATGTCCAGCTCCTTGATCTGCACCGTGTTGTCGGCACGCAGGTCGACGCTGCCGCCTTCCAGGTGCGCCTTGACGGCGTAGGACGCGCTGAACGGTCCGAAGTCGCCGCTGTCGGCGAGACTGAGTTTGAAGTTGTCGCGCAGGGCCGCGAACAGGGCCTGAAAGGTCTGTTCCGACGCCGCAATGGTCATGTGTGCCATGTCAGTTCACCTCCGCCTTGATGAATACCTTGAGCTGGTCGTCCTCGATCGCCGGGTTGTTCGGCACCGCGGCCGAAACCGGCGTGGCCGACAGCGTGACGTTGGTCGGCTGGGGGAACAGGTCGGTGGCGCCCTGCGTCAGGTTCAGCGGTGCGCGTTCCAGCAGGATGCGCAGGCCGGGCAGCACCACCAGCCGCAGCAGCACGCCGATGTAGCACTCCAGGCTGTTCTCCAGACCCTCGGGCTGGATGTCGACGATCTCGAAGCCGTCGAGGAACGGCTCCAGGTAGGGCTTGCCGCCGTAGGTCGCGATGCGGATGCCTCCGGTCACGTACGCCTCCAGGCAGAAGCAGTGCAGCTTGCGCGTGGGCAGGGCGACGATCGGCCCGCGCGGGTCCTTGCCTTCCGTGTTGCGGCCCGGCACCTTCGGCGGCGGGATCAGGCGGTCGAGCTGCTCCTTGTCGGGGCAGCCGATGCCGCCGCACACGCCGAGCTTGATCGCCAGGCGCTGCTCCTTCAGGGGCGGGTTGAGCTCCGGCGGCAGCGCCACCGACTTGCCCGGGTGGAAGTCGATCTGCAGGTCGGCCAGCTGCACCGCGAAGTTCACGCCGTAGTTCGTGCCCGGGATCGGCAGCGGGTCTGCGATCGTGACGTGCGGGTTGTTCCGCAGGTCGACCACCGGGTGCACGCCAATCTTGCGGCACAGCATCCGCTCGTTGCGCGCGACATCGGCGGTCGCGTAGTTGAAGAGCGAAGGTCGCTGCCGTCGCACGTGTTCGATGATGCGGTTGAAGCCGTCTTCGTGAAAGGACGCGAAGACGTCGCAACTGTCGGTGAAAGCCATGGGTCACCTCTCGGAATGCGTTGAAGAGACAGGCCGTGCGGCGGTCCTGCGGGCGGCCGGACAGCGCGGATGCTGGCCGGTGCGTGAGATGTACGCCCGCGCTCTTCAGGCTCCCATCCCCCGTGGGGGGATGCGCTCCCCCGTCAGAGGGAGGGGGGTGCAACCGGATGTGTCGGTGCGACCCGGTGCTCAGGTGATCAGGCTCAGAAGTAGAGCGCCACGACCTCGGAGACGGCGTCGTTGACCAGCACCGGCAGCGCCAGCACCGACTGCGCGCCCGATGCCGTGAGCCCGCTCTGCTCGGCCGCCGTGCCGGCGGTGGGCAGCGATTGGCTGGCCTGTGCCACGGCAGTGCGCCAGGCGTCGCCGATGGCCCCCAATGCCTCAAGCTTGTGCGCGGTGGCGGTCCCGGTGGACAGCGGGCCCGCACCTTCGCAGTAGCCCGAGCTGCGCACCAGGGTGTCGCCCTGGCCGGCCGGTGCGGTCCAGATCTCCACCCGCAGCGTGATCGGCGTGACCGGAGACGACAGCATCGCGAGCACCCAGGTGCCCGTGCCACGCACGCTGCAGGGCAGGGCCAGCGCCCTGCCGATGCCCGCGTTCAGGGCCGCTTCCTTGCGCAGGAAATGTTTGGAGGTGGCGATGTCGGGAATGCACACGGCCTCTTCCTTCTGCCAGGCCAGCCCCGGCGCGCCGGCGCCGCGGGGCAGCCAGCCGTCGCGCGTGAGCGCCTCCAGCTGTGCCGCCGCCGGGCCGGTGCCGAAGTACCCCTCCACCAGCGTCATGTCCGACGACAGGCGCGGGTCGTGCTGCCACAGCTCCACCGAGCCCACCGACGACGCCGGACCTCCCATCAGCAGCACCACCACACACTGCAGCACATCGCCCCGGTACACCGGGCAGGCCACGGCGCAGCTCAGATCGATGGCCCTGGCCGCGGCGGCACGCTGGAAGTAGCCGCCCGAGAGCTCGCGCATCATCAGCGGGTGGCCCGCTTCCCAGGCGCGGCCCGGCAAACCTTCTCCCCGGGCGAAGATCATTTGCCGCGTGATCGCCTCGAAGGCCGAGGCCCCCGGAAACAGACCGCTCGACAACACCAGCGACGCACCATCTTCGGTCGGCGTCCAGACTT
Source organism: Hydrogenophaga sedimenti (assembly GCF_051857515.1). Classification (NCBI taxonomy): domain Bacteria; kingdom Pseudomonadati; phylum Pseudomonadota; class Betaproteobacteria; order Burkholderiales; family Comamonadaceae; genus Hydrogenophaga; species Hydrogenophaga sedimenti. The sequence continues at coordinate 11,088 of NZ_JBPZHA010000011.1, read as the reverse complement.
CGGCAATGCGGATGAAGGTCTTCATGCGGGACGCCAAGCAATTCACAGGCCAGGCGGGTCGGCCGGCCTTCTGCCCCGTGCAGCCCCGTGAGCCGGAGAACTGGGCGGTGTTCGTGCCCATTACCGGTGCTTTGCGGTGCACCGGCTCCCCATATCCTGCTGCAAGCCACCCCACCGGAGCCACCATGTCCACGAGCCTGAGCAGCGCGCTGCACGACGTCAACGAGCGTACCCAGCTCACCAGCAACAACCAGTTCGAGCTGATGCTGTTCCGTCTCGGCGAGGCGCCCGACAGCGAGCGCCGCGAACTGTTCGGCATCAACGTCTTCAAGGTGCGCGAAATCCTGGTCATGCCCAAGATCACGGGCATCGCCAACGCCCCGCCGCAGGTGCTCGGCGTCGCCAACATCCGTGGCCAGATCATTCCGGTGATCGACCTGCCGGCCATGGTCGGCTGCACGCCCCGGCGCGGGCACAACATCCTCATGGTGACCGAATACGCGCGCACCACCCAGGCCTTCGCGGTGGAAGAAGTCGACGAGATTGTGCGGCTGGACTGGAGCGACGTGCTGGCCGCCGAAGGCAATGGCGGCGACCTCGTGACCAGCATCGCCAAGCTCAACGGCGACACCGAAAACTGCAAGCTGGTGCAGGTGCTCGACGTGGAGCAGATCCTGCGCAACGTCATGCCCGGCACCAGGGAAGAAACCTCGCTGGAGGACGCGGGCGGCGCGGTCGTGCTGCCCCAGGGCACCATCGTGCTGGCCGCCGACGATTCACCCGTCGCGCGCCTGATGATCGAGCAGGGACTCAGCGCCATGGGCGCGCCCTACGTCATGACCAAGACCGGGCAGGAAGCCTGGGACCGCCTGCAGACCATCGAAGCCGAGGCCCAGGCCGAGGGCAAGACGGCAAAAGACAAGGTGGCCGTGGTGCTGACCGACCTGGAGATGCCGGTGATGGACGGCTTCACGCTCACCCGCAACATCAAGCAGGACCCGCGCTTCAAGTCGATCCCGGTGGTCATCCATTCCTCTCTGACCGGCACCACCAACGAAGCCCACGTGCACACCGTGGGTGCCGACGCCTACGTCGCCAAGTTCATGGCCTCCGAGCTGGCCGCCTCGCTGCGCCAGGTCATTCGCCACTGACCCGGCGCGCCGCCCGCCGCTGCAATACCATGCGGCGATGAGCGACGACCACACCTCCTCCAAGACCGCCCCTTACACCCCGCCCGCCGTCTGGGCCTGGGACCAGGCCAGCGGTGGCAAATTCGCCAACATCAACCGCCCCATTGCGGGCCCCACGCACGACAAGGAGTTGCCGGTCGGGAAGCACCCGCTGCAGCTCTACTCGATGGGCACGCCCAACGGCGTGAAGGTCACGGTGATGCTCGAAGAGTTGCTCGAACTCGGCCACGCCGGTGCCGAGTACGACGCCTGGCTCATCAGGATCAACGACGGCGACCAGTTCTCCAGCGGCTTCGTCGACGTCAACCCCAACTCCAAGATCCCGGCCCTGCTCGACCGCAGCACCGAGCCGCCCACGCGCGTGTTCGAGTCCGGCGCCATCCTGCTGTACCTGGCCGAGAAGTTCGGCGCCTTGCTGCCCAGGGAGCACGCCGCGCGCACCGAGACGCTCAACTGGCTGTTCTGGCAGATGGGCTCCGCGCCATACCTCGGCGGCGGCTTCGGACACTTCTACGCCTACGCGCCCGAGAAGTTCGAGTACCCAATCAACCGCTTCGCGATGGAGACCAAGCGCCAGCTCGACGTGCTCGACCGCCACCTCGCCACGCACACGCACATGGCTGGCGATGAATACACGATCGCCGACATCGCCATCTATCCCTGGTACGGCTGGCTGGTCGAGGGCAAGCTCTACAGCGCGGGCGAATTCCTCTCGGTGCACGAATACACGCATGTGCGGCGCTGGGCCAAAGCCATCGGCGAGCGCCCGGCCGTCAAGCGCGGGCGCCGCATAAACCGCGTGTGGGGCGACGAAGCCGACCAGGTGCCCGAGCGGCACTGAGCCTCCCGGGCGGAGCCGGCTGTCCGGCGGCCTATACTCCGCAAAAAATGCATTTAGGGAGCGCCAGTGCGCACGGTCCTTGACCTCACGTGCATCGTGGTCCGTGTGCGGCCTCCCTCGTTCCTTCCACGGTTCGCATCCAGGAGGTAGTTCGTGACCACACCCCGATCCCCGCACACGCGCCGACCTTGGCTCGCCGGCCTGTCCGCCGGTCTTCTCGTCCTCTCCGGAACCGCCTGTTCCGGCACCACCTCCGTCAGGAATGCCATGAACGCAACCGCTTCGCCGTCGCTTGTCAGCGCCTGGAACATCCAGCTTCGATCCGTGGGCAACGAGCAGGCCCAATTGAGCTTCCGGCCGCTGGTCTCCAGCGCCAAGAAATACGTCGGCGCCGACCACCGCAGCGACGGCAAGACCCTGTGGGTCACGCTTAAGAGCTGCCTGGTTACCGAGAGCTGCAGCGCCATGAGTCCGGCGCAGCCCGCGCCGGACGCCGCCGACAAGTTCACCTACATGGTGGTCCTCCCCTACAAGGGCGAGAAGGTGGTCGTACAGGGGCAGGGCGACGTGCAGGAAGAACTGCCGGTGTCGCGCTGAGCCGCACATCACTCAGCAGCTCTGGGGAGGGCAACACCATGGCAGACGACGTCATCCTGGGCGTGCACAGCAACGTCCGCAAAGGCCAGATCGACCCTGAAACAGGCCAGGCCTACGGGTTCGACGCCGGTCACGCCTGGATCTCGGTCACGCGCGACGGCAAGACCACCAACTACGGACTCTGGCCGGATGGACACCCGCGGGTCGAAGACAACGGCAGCGGCAGCGACATCCGAACGAGCATGGAAGACGGCGACACCCCCGCCGCCAGCCGCTATTACCGGTTGACCCCCGAACAGGCCACCAGGCTCGATGGCCTGCTCAAGACCAACGAAACCTGGGGCTACACCAACAATTGTTCTTCGTGGGCGCGCGACACCGTGGAAGCGGTCACCGGCGTGCACCTGAATGCCGACGACCCGGGCGTGCTGTGGACAGAGACGCCGCGCCAGCTTGGCGACAGCATCCATCGCCTCGAAGAAAAGGACCGGACCAGCCCCATGAGCCCGACCACCCCACCGCCTGCCAAAAGCTGCAGTTCGCTGGGCGCGCGCGCCGACCTGTCGGACACGTCCCGCCAGCTGCTGCAGGACAGCGACCAGCACGTGAGGCGGCTGGCCGAGCAGCACGGGCTGCCCTGGGACCAGGGCATGGACAACACCGTCGCGGCCGTCGCGCAGCAGGCGCGGGACGACGGCCTGACCGGCATCACGCACCTCAAGGCCGGCGGCGGCGAGATCCGCTTCGCCCAGGCCGACAGTTATGGGCTCAAGGAAGGCGCGGTGGACGCGCGCGAGGCCGCGAACACTCCGGTGCAGGAGTCCGAAGCCGCGCTGGCCATGGCCGATGCGCGGACGGCGTCTCAGCCTGCCACCGAAACCCGGGCCGCGCCCCAGGTCGAGGCGCCAGCGATGCAGCTGGGCTGAGCTAGGCCTGCCACACCCCGAACCCCGCCGAGCGCAGGTCGATGCCGATCTCGACCTCGCGTTCCTGCGCGGCCTTGTAGGTCATCGGGTTGAAACCCTCGTACAGGTCCGGCAGCAGGCGCAACCCGTACTTCATCACGTAGGCGTTGGACTGGATGCCGGCCTTGTGCTTGTCGAAGCGCACATCCGGGTCCAGCCCCGTCATGCCCACATACACACAAGGCCTGCCGTCGACATAACCCGGGTTGCACTGGCGGAACTTGCGTTCCTGCAGCACATCCGGGTGCAGCTCGATCACGTAGACGTGGTGGTGGAGACGGGGCATGCTTCGGACAGGGGCGCGCGGAGATGCAACGCAGTGTAGGGGCCGCGGCGTGGAACCTCCCCCCGACGGAGGAAGTGTCCGCAGGCCCGCGCGCCCACACTGGATGCCCCACTGCTTGAAGGAGCGACCCATGAGCGAATCGACTCCACGCCAGATCATCCTCTGCTGCGACGGGACCAACAACAACCTCACCGGCGGCGAGAGCGACACCAACGTGGTGCGGCTGTGCCAGTTGCTCAGGAGCCATGGCGACGACCGTCAGCTGGTGTTCTACGACCCCGGCGTCGGCAACCCGGGCGAACTGCCCGGGGCCACGCTCTGGGACAGCGTCAACCGGTACGGCGAGCGACTGGCGGGCCTGGCCTTCGGCCGTGGTGTGTACGAGAACATGGCCGAGTGCTACCAGTTCCTGATGGCGCACTACCGGGCCGGCGACGAGCTCTACATCTTCGGCTTCTCCCGCGGGGCCTTCACCGCCCGCAGCGTGGCGGGGCTGGTCAACATGTTCGGCATCCTGCAGCCCCACATGGTCTCGATGGTGCCGTCGCTGCTGCACATCTACTTCTCGGACCGTGGTGGCGGCGGCGACCACGCCCGGCGCATCGCCCGGCAGACCACCCAGCTGTTCGCCGGGGCTCACGCGCAACACGTCAACATCCACTTCGTGGGCGTCTGGGACACGGTGGCGTCGGTGGGCATGCCGCCGTTCTCCAAGCAGTTCACCGCGCGGGCGGACGTCGGCGGCAAGCGTTTTCTCAACGTCCGGCAGGCGCTGGCGCTGGACGAGTACCGGGCCCAGTTCGCCCCCCGGCAGTACGTCGATCCCAACGGCGAATACCGCTCCGACCAGGGCCTGCCCGTTTCACTCAAGCAGCTCTGGTTCTCCGGCGCCCATTGCGACGTGGGCGGCGGCTATGTGCCCGACAAACTGGCCCTCGCCGATCAGGCCATGGGGTGGCTCGTCGGCGAAGCGGTCCGCTGCGGCCTGCACCTCTACGGGGCCGATGGCCGACCCCTCACGGACCAGCAGGTGCTGCAGGCGCTGTACGCGGACCAGCCCGGCGCCAAGCCGCTGCCGCCCGTGGCCCACAGCGAGCTCTACCGCACGCCCTTGTGGGCCGTCACCGGCATGGCGGTGCGCTCGCCCGGGCTGGTCGAGGACGGCGCCGGAGGCCTGCAGACCATCCCCGCCCAGGAGCACCCCAGCGTGCAGGCCCTGTCGGTCGCCTACCCCAAAGACACGGACTGGGCCTACCCTCGGCCCTGGCTCGCCACGATCGCGTGGTGCCTGGCGTTCCTGCTGTTGTACGGCGGCATCGGGCAGATGCTGCTCAAGGGCGAGTACTACGCGCAGGAGAGTTTCTGGTCGGACCTGCGCCAGGTGCTGTCGAGTTACCCGCGGTTCCTGGCCACCAACCTGGACTTCGTGCATTGGCAGATGCTGTGGTTCCGCGACGGTCTGGCGGCCGTGCAGGACGGCCACGTGTGGGAAGGCCTGATCACCGGCTTGCAGCAGGTGAACCAGTTCGGTTCGCCGCGCTGGTCGCTGCTCTGGGATCTGGGGCTGATCCTGGCCTACGCGCAGGTGCTGTCGCGCTTCTGCGTGGCCGGATTTGCCCGGGGCGCCGGCCTGCGGCGGGTGGGGCAACCGGTGTCGCGCTGGCTCAACCGCCTGGGCTGGGCGCTGCCGCTGATGGTGTTTGCCGACGTGGGCGAAGACCTCTTCACCTGGCTGACCATCAGCCTGACCCACAGCGAATACTTCTTCATCGCGGCCTTCACGGGCGCGCTGATGGCGCTGCTCGCGTTGCTGAAGTGGATCGGTCTGGTGGGGGTGATCTGGCTCACCCTGTGGCCGGGCAGGGCGGGGCGCCGCGGGTAGACCCCTGCCCACTGGGCGCGTAGGATGGGCAGCCCCTCCCCACACCGGTGAAGACGAGGCCATGGAACCAGCGCTGGACCACGACGACTACCGTCCCCCCGAACCTTCCCGCTCTTCCGCCAGGGTCTGGGCGGCGATCGTGCTTGCGCTGGTGGCCGTGGCTGGCTACTTCGGCTGGCGGCACTACCAGCCGGTGCCCGCCCCGGCAGAGGCGCCGGTGGTCGCTGCTCCGGCCGCCGAGGCACCACCGCCAGCGCCCGCCGCCGCCGAGGTGCCGCCCGCTGTCGAACACCCCATTGACGCCACCGGGCCCACCGACAAAGCCCAGGGCGACAAAGAAGCCATGCCTGCGCTGGCCGACGCCGGCCCCTACGTGAAGAAGTTGCTTGAGCGCCTGATCGGCAGCAGGAACGCGCTCACCTACCTGCAGCCCGACCGCTTCGTGGCCCATGCGGTCGCCACCGTGGACAACCTCGCGCGGGCGCAGGCGCCCGTCGCTGTCTGGCCCGTCAACCCCGTGCCCCAGCGCTTCACCACGCTGCGCAACGGTGCCGATGGCACCGAGACCATCCACCCCGACAACAGCCGGCGCTACCAGCCGCTGGTCAGCCTGATCGAGTCGGTGGATACCGCGCAGGCGGTCGGGCTGTACCGCGACCTCTACCCGCTGTTCCAGCAGGCGTACGAAGAGTTGGGTTTCCCGGGGCGCTATTTCAACGACCGGCTGATCCAGGTGATGGACCACCTGATCGACACACCCGTGCCCGCGCAGGCGCCCGCCGTGCAACTGGTCGATGTGAAGGGCTCTGTGCCGTCGCTGCGGCCCTGGGTGCGTTACGAGTTTGTCGACCCGCAGCTGCAGTCGCTGTCGGCCGGCCGCAAGATCCTGCTGCGCGTCGGCGCGGACAACCAGCGCCGCCTGCAGGCCAAGCTGGCCGACATCCGCCGGCAACTGGTGAAGAAGTAGGCGAAGGGTGCGGTCGTTTCGCTGGTGAACACTGGTGCCGGCCACTGGATGCGTGTCACCTCGTCCCGGTTTTGACTGCTTCCACGGACCGCATCGGCAACGTCGCCCGACACCCCGGAAAGTTCGCGCAACCCCAGAACGCCGCGCCGCCGCTCTTCGGCGTGCGCTCCTCCATCTTCACGCCGCAGCTCGCGCAGGTCGGGCGCCAGTATTCGCCCTCGGTCGCGATCGCCAGCAGCGCGGCCTGTTGCGCGGGCGAGCGGCTGCGGATCATGCGCAACAGGCCGCTGCCGTCCTGTGCGTTGATGCCGTTGGCCTTGGCGAATGCGAGGGCGTCTCCGGTGTAGGTCGATGAGGTTGCGTAGGTGCCGCGCCGGAGGCCGTGCGACACCATCACGCCCAGGAACTCGCGCATCTCGCGCACGCCGACCTGTTTGCCCTGCCAGTGCTTGCACTGCACCACCGCCACCGGCCCCTCAGCGTTCTTCGAATGCAGCCAGATATCGACGCCGCCGTCGGCGCCGTGCGACTGGCTGCGCGTCTCGAAACCGGCCTGTGCAAACAGCGCCTCGACCAGCGCCTCGAAGCGGCGCCACTCGACCTTCGCCAGCACGTCGTCGTTCCATGAGGTCAGCGAAGGCTGCTGCTTGACGGGAAGCGGCGCCATGACTGGCTCTTTGCGCTCGGTGGCGCTGTGGCTGCGCCGCGGTGCGGTGGTGCGGAGAGAGGCCGGAGCCTCTTCGTTCGGTTCAGCGGCTTTCCTGACCAGCGCGTAGATCGCCAGCAGCAGCACGCCAATGCCGATCAGCAACTGGGCCGGTATCCGCAAGCCTTGGGCAACACCGCTGAAGATCGGGTTCCCGTTGAGGAACACCGGCGCCACCCAGAGTGCAATGCCGATGACCAGAACGGTCAAGCCCGCTTCCAGCAACTGTTCGGAGCGGTGTTGCGTTGAGCGCCGACCCCGACCCCGGTCACGCAGCCCCGAGCGCATCCGCCACCTTCTGCGCCGCCAAGATCAGATCCTTCACCAGCCGCTCGTCCACCTCCAGCAAGCCTTCGTACTCGCCGAGGTTGCGTTTGTTGTGGCATAGGTTCAGCACGCGCCAGACCTCCGGCCCCAGCCCCAGCGTGTGTGGCAGCACTTGGAAGACGATGTAGCGGTTGGCGGCGCGAAATCCCTTGGCGCGCAGTGCGGCGAGGCACAAGGCGTGGGCCGCGTTGTAGGCAAGGTCGAAGCGGCTCTCCAGCGCCAGCGAAGCGTTGCCTGCGTCTGCCAGCCTCGCGCGACCGGTGCGCAGCAAGCCGGCGATCTCTGCCGCGTCGGGCGGTTCCGGCTTCAGGGCGCCGCCTGCGCGGCTCAGGTTTTCAAGTGGGTTGGTCGGGCTCATGTTGCGGTGATTCCTCCTGGCCGATCAGCCATATCTTTGGCTGTTGCATCACGCGATTGATGAACGCATTGTCGCCCTGCAGCCGGGCACGGAAATCGGCCGCGGTGTAGAGGGCAGGGTTGATCGGGCGGCCCAGCGCCCGGCTGGCGCTTTCCAGCGCGCCAAACACGTCGCCATAGCCCAGCGTGTCGCTCACCACCAGCAGGTCCACATCGCTGGCCGCCGTGTCCTGCTGCCGGGCGATGGAGCCGAACACGAAGGCCCGCTCGATCTGCGGCGCCAGCGGCGCCAGCGCGGCCCGCAACACATCGGCCAGCCCCATCGTCTTGAGCACCAGCCCACGCAACTCGGCATAGATTGGCGACGCAGCGTTGGCCTGAAAGTGCTTCTGGTTGCCCTGCCTGCGCACGGTGAGCAAACCCGCCCCGGCCAGATCGGCCAGCTCGCGCTGCACCGCGCCCGCCCCCGACTGCGCCAGGCCGATCACCTCGTTCGTGTAGAAGCTGCGGTCCGGCGCGCCGAACAGCACGGCCAGCACACGCTGGCGAACCTTGGGGAAGAGGGCGTCGGCGGCGGAGGATGAAGCGGGAGCGATGAATGTACCCATATTGGGTTCAATCATACCCAAATAGGTTTTCAAAGCCACACCGACCCCGGCGCCGGGCTGGTCTGGATCTGGAAGTCGGGCGTGCCGCCCAGCACGAACGCGCCCAGCACCAGGCTCAGCACCGCAATGAACAGGCTGGCCCACAGCGAGACGGCGGTGATCGCCCTGTGACCGACAACAAACAAGTTCTGGCAGACCACGCCTCAGCCAGCGTTCAACACCCTGCGCAGGGTGCGGACCTTTTGCCAGAGCACAGCCTTTGGCATCGCCATGGCCATCGCCTGCATGCACCGCTCCAGCCAGCCCTGGCGTTCTTGCAGGCGGTCTATCGCCTTGGTCAGATCGCGCGCAACGGCGGGCCCGTATGCCTGCTCGGCCTTGCTCAGCGCCGCTCTCAACAAAGGCAGGCGCATGTCCATCATCGCCAGGTCGATCACATCGCGGCTGAACACGCCATCGTCTGCCTGGCGGTCTGAGTTGGCCAGCAGTTTGGAGGTCGCCAGGTCGAGCCGCGTCAGCGTGCCGATGCCGCACACCACATCGTCCGGGCCGGGCGCCTCCAGAGCGAACCGGGCCTCGCGGACGATTTCAAACTTGATCGCTTGACCGTCCATCTGCACCACCGTGCGCATGCCGTACTGATCGGCACGCACTTCGCGCAGCATGGTCAATGGCTGCGCTCCGGGCCGCACCACCGCGTTGAGCCCGGTTGGCCCGGAGAGCAACTGGCGCAGTTCCCGGTAACCCGCTGCGTCCGACACCAGAAAGTCGATGTCCACCGATTCGCGGTACTCGCCGTGGCGCAGAGCGATGCAGGTGCCCCCGCCGAACAGGCAGCCGTGCTGGCGCAACGCTTCGCCGTCCAGCGCGGCCAGCACATGCGCAATGCGCTGGTGGTGCGGGCGCTCAAACATCGGTCGTATCCGAAGTCGCGCTCCGGAGGCCCGTGCGCAAGGCCTGCAGCAGCGCTTGCTCAGCAGCCGACATGGCTTCCGTATCCAGATGTCGCGCGTTGCGCTCGTAAATGCCCAGCGCCTCGACGGGCGTGAGCACGTCGGTGCCGTGCACCTGCCAGGCCAGTGCCTTGAGCTGCGGATAGTCCGCCAGGCGCACCCGCACGGGTATCCAGTTGGGCAGATCCGGCCCGTTGGCACTTTCGGGGCGCGTGGCGTGGACGTCCTCGGCGTTGAGCGCCACCAGCGACATGCCCAGCGCCGCCACGGCGTTGGCCCAGGCGCCGGCCGCCACCGAAGGCTCCCCCTTCTCGATGCGATGCAGCGTCACCCGCGACATGCCCGCGGCCTCCGCTGCCGCGGTGCTGTTCACCCGCAAGGCCTTGCGGCGTGCGCGAAGCTGCGTGCCCAAGGCTTGCAGCTGGGCGGTGCTTTGGGTGGTTGGAAGGGGTGGTTTGGCTGGCATTTGTTTCTCATTCTGTTCAATATGGCTATATTGTCAAGTATGAGAAACACTTTACTGCCTGCAAAGGCGTTTCTGATCGAGGTGCAGGCACAGAGGCTCAAGCCCCCGACTCGTCCAGCAACTGTTGCACCGCTGCCAGCAGCCCCGGCAGCGCGTTCTGCGCGATGTTCCACACCGTGTCCGGGTTGACCGTTGCGTAGCCATGGATCAGCTGGTTGCGAAATGCCACGATCTGCGGCACGTCCGGGATGCGGGCGGCCATTGCTGTATCCAGCTTCGCCAGCTGGTTGAGCGCCTCGCCGATCACCTCGAACTTGCGCTCCACCGCCGCTTGCACCATCTCGTTGCCCACGTAGGCCTTCACGTCCAGACCCGCCGTGAACGACTGGATCGCCTGCGCCGCCTCGCGCACATCCCACAGGAAGGCGCGCGGGTCACGCTGCATACACAGGCTCGCGGTGGCGGTTGATGCTGGCCAGCACGTAGGGGTTGCGCACCGCGCCCGGCTCCACCAGGTCCACACCCCGGCCCAGCAACTGCTCCAGCTCGGCCTTGGCGCCGTAGAAGCTGTGCAGGTCGGGCTGCGTGCCCGCTGCAAACTCCACCAGAAAGTCTGCATCGCTGCTCTCAGGAACGAAGTCGTCGCCCCGCGCGGCCGAGCCAAACACCTCCAGCCGGCAGATGCCGTAGCGCTGGCAGATGGCCGCGATGGAGGCGCGGTGTTGGGCGATGGCGGGGTGCATGGGCGCGAGTGTACCGATGGGCACCGTTGACAGCGAGTGCTGCTGCAACCCCTGCGAGTTGGTGCATCATGCCGCTCAGGATGGTGTTCAAAACACGTTTAGCGCCAGCCGATAGCGGGCGGCTTGCCACGACATGAAACAGCGCGACTCGGAATCAGCGAATTCAACGCAGTTTCTGCGTTTGCACCGCCCGTTTTCGG
>NZ_JBPZHA010000010.1:0-213570 GCF_051857515.1 Hydrogenophaga sedimenti | reverse complement strand
ACCGAAAACGGGCGGTGCAAACGCAGAAACTGCGTTGAATTCGCTGATTCCGAGTCGCGCTGTTTCATGTCGTGGCAAGCCGCCCGCTATCGGCTGGCGCTAAACGTGTTTTGAACACCATCCTTAGGGCAGGCTGAACCAGCGTCAAATCGATGCCGTAAATACCGTTGGTCGCCTGGGCAGAAAGTCTTGTGAACTTGAGTTGACACAAAGTTTCACCTTTTTACACTACATACTCATCTGCTACTTATCGCCTTGGGGAGGTTAAATGAGTGCTTCAAAAGTATTTGCTTTGGGTATGTCCCACTGCGCGCTGTGTTTGGGGTTCTCGGCCGTACTTGTGGCTTGCGGTGGCGGAAGTGATGCTGGAGGCAACCGGCTGGTTGGGGCAAAGTCCGATACTGTTGCCAAGGGTAACTCCACAGTAGGAAGTACTCCGGCGCCGAGTGAACCGCCCTCACAAACGCAAACAGATGAGATCTTGCGCAAGGGCGCAGAGTTGAATCAAGTCGAGTTGGCAGCAGCCCAAACTGCACTAGGTGCAAGCGGGTCCAAAGCTTTTCAATTCACGACCAAGGCATTCTCCGGGTTGATCACGGCCTATCGGTTCTACAACAGCCAAACCGGCGCTCACTTCTATACGGTCAACACGACCGAACGCGACAACATCATTGCCAATCTGCGGCAGTTTCAATATGAGGGCCCAGCGTTCTTGGCGAGTGCTGTGGCGGCCCAGGGCTTAAGTCAGGTTCATCGCTTCTACAACACGCAGACCGGTGTTCACTTCTACACCATCAGTGTTTCCGAGAAAAATCTGATCCAGCAGACATTGCCACAGTATCAGTACGAAGGGGTTGCGTATTACGCCAGCAAGGTGACAGGCACTGCCTTGACGCCATTGCACAGGTTCTACGTGAATACCCGGGGATTTCACTTCTACTCAAACAACCAGGCAGAAACGGACGCCATTCGCAACAATCCCGCGACGGCCCACTACGTCTATGAAGGTGTGGGCTATTACGTGCTGGGCGGCAGCTATGAGGCAAGACCGGTGGTCTTGCCACACTCTGGGGTGAGCACTTCGTCGTGTTATCCGCTGGGAAGCAGTACCGTGGTCGTTTGTGATTCGGACAGTGGCCGCTCTCTTTATCAGGCCCAGGATGGTCATCGGGCAAGCATCAATCCGATGAGCTACAGCGAAGTACCCGCAGCGGCGGGAGGCACGTACCCTCGCACCGAGTGCATCAAAGACAACATGACCGGCCTTTTCTGGGAAGGGAAGAATGCAGTCGAGCCACGGTCGGCCGCTGCGGTTGTGACCTATGCGAATGTCGCTGCCTATGTGACGTACGTCAACAGCATTGCACTGTGCGGCTTTACCAATTGGAGAGTGCCAGAAATACAGGAGCTGCACAGCATTGTTGACTATGGTCGACGTGGCCCCAGTCAAGACACAGAATGGTTTCCCAATGCGGCGTCAAACTATTACTGGTCTTCCACACAGTCGGTCGTGTCCAGCGCTGCCCAGAATTGGGTGGTGGATTTCGACGACGGTCGGCAGTATCGATACGCTCGCACCTCGAGTCTGCGTGTTCGTTTGGTTCGTCACCAGCCCTGATGATGCAATGGCTGTCCGTGTTTTCTCCTAACAAAGTAGGGATGAATTCCATGAAGACTTTTTCCGCTATTTGCAGGGCATATCTTGTGTTCGTGTTTCTCGGCGTGAGCAGTGAGATGGCGTTCTCGCAAGCCACCTGTCCCACCTCGCCAGGCCGGTTCGCTGCCACCGGGGACGAAGTGCTTGACCGGTACACGGGTTTGGTGTGGAAGCGCTGCAGCCAGGGGCAGACGTGGAGTGGGTCTGACTGCACTGGAACGGCAACCACCCACACGCACGAGCAGGCGATGATTGTTGCTGGCCAGGCCACCGGAGGTTGGCGTCTGCCGAATATCCGGGAGTTGTCAACCCTGGCCGACTTCGGCTGCTACAGCACCTTGCTGGCGGCTATCGATCAAACGGCGTTTCCTAGGGCACCCAGGGGATCTGCCTGGTCGACGACCCCGATGAAATTGAGTACTGGGTACGCCTGGTATGTGAATTTCGATGAGGGTGATGCTCAGTGGACTTCTCGTGGAAGTTCTTTGTATGTTCGTCTTGTGCGATCCACGCCCTAAGTTTGTAGAAGGCAACGCGGTATCGCTGGACGCGATGTATCAGTCTGGAGTTGGAGTCCAACTCCAGAAACTGCTATTGCTCTAACCGGTGTCAGACGCCCAGATACTGTTCCAGCAGTTCCGGCCTGGACAGCAGTTCTTCCGAAGACCCCTCGAACACCACCTCGCCCTTGACGAGGATGACGTTGCGGTCGGTGATCTGCGTGACCTGTTTCCAGGCCTTGTCCACGATGATGCTGCTGATGCCGCTTTCCCGGATCAGGCCGCAGATGCGCCAGATCTCGCGCGCGATCAGCGGCGCCAGGCCTTCGGTCGCCTCGTCGAGGATCAGCACGTCGGGGTTGGTCATCAGCGCGCGGCCGATGGTCAGCATCTGCTGCTCGCCACCGCTCAGTTGTTGTCCGCCGTGGCCCAGCCGTTCCGACAGGCGGGGGAAGGTTTCGAGCACGCGCTCATAGGTCCAGTCGCGCTGACCCTTCGTTCCGGCGCGCGCCGACATCAGCAGGTTTTCCTTGACGCTGAGGTTGCCGAAGATGCCGCGCCCTTCGGGCACGTAGGCGATGCCCTGTCGCGCGATCTCGAAGGTCGGCGCGCCGGTCATGGCCTGACCCTTGATGTGTACCGTTCCGCCGCTGGGTTTGACGATGCCCATGATGGACTTGAGCAGGGTGCTCTTGCCCATGCCGTTGCGGCCCATCAGGCCGATGGTCTGGCCGGGCTGGACGGTGAAGTCGATGCCGCGCAGGATGTGGCTCTGGCCGTAGTGGGTGTGCAGGCCGGTGGCCTGGATCAGCGGGGTGGTCATGTTCAATGCTCCTCGCCCAGGTAGGCCGCCTGCACCATCGGGTCGTTGCGCACCTCGGTCGGCGTGCCGCTGGCGATCACCTGGCCGTTGACCATCACGGTCAGCTGGTCGGCCAGTGCGAAAACGGCGTCCATGTCGTGTTCGACCAGCATCATCGCGTGGTCCTTCTTGAGCTTGAGCAGCAGCTCGACCATGCGCTCGGCCTCGGCCTGGCCCATGCCCGCCAGCGGTTCGTCGAGCAGCAGCACGGTCGGCTCGGTGGCCAGCGTCATCGCGATTTCGAGCTGTCGCTGTTCGCCATGGCTGATGGTGGCGGCGACGGTCTGCGCGCGGTGGGTGAGGCCGGCGAGCTCGATCGCGCGTTCGCAACGTTGGTTCACTGCCGTCATCGACGCGGCCGACTGCAGCCAGCGCAGCGGGTTCCAGGGCGCGTGCCCTTCGCGCGACTGCGCGGCCAGGCGCACGTTCTCCCAGACGGTGAAGGGCAGGAAGATGTTGGTCTTCTGGTAGCTGCGGCCCAAGCCCAGGCGCGAGATCGATTCCGGCGTGTGGCCGGCGGTTTCTTCGCCGCCGAACAGGATCTTTCCCGAGGTCGGCTGCAGGTCGCCCGAGAGCAGGTTGGTCAGCGTGGACTTGCCGGCACCGTTGGGGCCGATGACCGCGTGCAGGTTGTCGCGGTAGAGCTTGACCGAGACCTCGTTGACGGCCGCGAGGCCGCCGAAACGTTTGGTCAGCTTGTCCGCGGCGAGCAGGGCGACATCACTCATTTCGATGCCTCTTTGTTGCGGTTCAGGAATTTCTCGCCCAGACCGAGCAGCCCGCGCGGCGCCACGATCACGATGAACACGATGAACAGGCCCATCCAGAGCTGCCAGTGCTTGCCGGTTTCGAAGCCGCCGATGGCGGGCAGGTCCTTGACCAGGTGCAGCACGTACTCGAAGCTGAAGGCGCCGACGATGGCCCCGGCGAAGTTGCCCATGCCGCCAAGGATGACCATCATGATCGCGTGCGCGCTCATGTGGAACCCCATCAGCTCGGGGTTCACGAAACCGGTCTGTGCGGCCCACAGGTAGCCCGCGACGCCGGCCAGCGTGCCCGCCAGCGTGAAGGCCGCGAGCTTGTAGCCGAAGCTGCTGTAGCCCACGGCGCGCAGCCGGTGTTCGTTGACGCGGATGCCCGCCAGCACGCGGCCGAAGGGTGAGAACAGCACGCGGCGCAGGAACAGGTAGACCGCGATCAGCACCACCAGGGTGAAGTAATAGAAGTGGCGCTTGTTCTCCAGGTCCAGGCCGATGGCGGTCGCGTCGGGCCGGAAGTTGACGTAGATGCCGTCGGAGCCGCCCAGCGACTTGTTGTCGAAGAACAGGAAGAACACCATCTGCGCAAACGCCATGGTGACCATGATGAAGTAGATGCCGTGGGTGCGGACCACGAAGAAGCCGATCACCAGCGCGGCCAGACCGGCCCCGGCCGCCGCCAGCGGCAGGCTCCAGAACAGGCTGATGGGCGTGTCCTGCGGCGTGAGAAAGGCCAGTGCATATCCGGCCAGGCCGAAGTAGGCCGCGTGGCCGAGCGAGACCAGGCCGGTCACGCCCTGCAGCAGGTCCAGGCTCATGGCAAAGATCGCCAGGATCATCATCTGCGACAGCAGCTGCAGGTAGAAGTCGGTGCTTTCCAGCGGCACGAAGGGAAAGGCGGCGAGGGCGATGGCACCGGCGATCAGCACGGCCTGCATCGACTTGGGCAGCCGCTCAAGTTGGGCTTTGGCGTTGCTCATGAAATGTCGACCCCCACGCTGGTCACTTCGTGTACTGCGCTGCCCCCCACGGGGGCTTGAGCGCCTTGGAGCGGTCCTGCGGCACTCATTGTTTGAACAGCCCTTCCGGCTTGTAGAGCAGCACCGCTGCCATGAGCATGTAGACGGCCATGCCGGCGATCTGCGGCACGAGCACCTTGCCGAAGGTGTCGACCAGACCGACCAGCAGGGCCGCGACGAGGGCGCCGCGCACCGAGCCGATGCCGCCGATGACAACCACCACGAAACACATGATCAGCACCGAGCTGCCCATGCCGGGGTAGACGCTGGACAGCGGCGAAGCCACCATGCCGGCCACCGCCGCCAGCGCCACGCCCAGCGCAAACACCACGCCGTGGATCAGGCGGATGTTGATGCCCAGCGCTTCGGTCATCTCGCGGTTGAAGGCCCCGGCGCGGATCTTCATGCCCAGCCGCGTCTTGCTGATCAGGCCGTAGAGCCCCAGCGCCAGCACGACACAGACGCCCGAGACCACCAGCCGGTAGACCGGGTAGGAGAGGTTCTCGGTCAGCTGGATCGACTGGTTGACCGCGGCGGGCACGGCGACCGAGTGCACGTCGTCGCCCCAGAGGATCGAGCGGATCTCTTCAAAGATGTAGATCAGGCCGAAGGTCAGCAGCACCTGGTCCAGGTGGTCGCGGTGATAGAAGTGCCGGAACAGCAGCCATTCAAGCAGCCAGCCGAACGCCACCGCGATGATGCTGCCGACGACGATCGCCAGCACCAGGCTGTTGAACTGCGCCGCCAGTGCCCAGGCGAGGTAGGCTCCCAGCATGTAGAAGCTGCCGTGGGCGAGGTTGACCACGCCCATGATGCCGAAGATCAGCGTCAGGCCGGCAGCCAGCATGAACAGCAGCAGTCCGTACTGCAGGCTGTTGAGCAGTTGAATGAGGAAGTTGGCGAAGTCCATGGCACTCCGTACAGCCGGGGATGGCGCCGATCCGGCTTCGCCGGTCGGCAGACATCACCCCCATGAGGGGGGTGATGCCGAAGGCAGCGCAGGGGGGTCAGCTCAGTTTGCAGCCAGCGCCGGAGTCGGCCACGGCCTTCTGCGCGATGCCGATGACCTTGTTTTCCTTGCCCTCGACCTTGCGCAGGTACATGTCCTGGATCGGGTTGTGGGCCTTGCTCATGGTCCATTTGCCGCGCGGGCTGTCGATGGTGGCGCCTTCCATCGCGGTGTACAGCTCCTTCTTCTTGGAGAGGTCGCCCTTGACGGCGTTGGCGCCCTTGACCATCAGCAGACCGGTGTCGTAGCCCTGCACGGCGTAGACGTCGGGCTGCAGCTTGAAGGCCTTGGCGTATTCGAGGCGGAATTTCTTGTTGGCCGGCGTGTCCAGCGAGTCGCTGTAGTGCATGGTCGTCAGCACGCCCTTGGCGGCGTCACCGGCGGCGTCGAGCACGCCCTCGGTCAGGAAGCCCGAGCCGTAGAGCTGGATGGTCTTGTTCAGGCCGGCCGCCGCGTAGTCGGTCAGGAATTTGGCCGCGCCACCACCGGCAAAGAAGCAGGCCACGGCGTCGGGCTTGAGCGCGGCGATCTCGGTCAGCAGGGCCTGGAACTCGACGTTGGGGAAGGGCAGGCCCAGCTTCTTGACGATGGTGCCGCCGGCGGCGGTGTAGCTCTGCTCGAAGCCTTCGAAGGCCTCTTCGCCGGCCGCGTAGTTCCAGGTGATCCAGACCGCCTTCTTGTGGCCGCGCTCGACCATGGCCTTGCCCAGCGCCAGCGTGGGCTGGGAGTTGGTGAACGAGGTGCGGAACACGTTGGGCGCGCACTGGGCGCGGGTGGCGATGTGCACGCCGGCGTTGGGGATCAGGTTGAGCACACCGGATTCGCGGGCGACCTTGTGGATGCCCATCTGCACGCCCGAGTGCACGGTGCCGACCAGCACGTCGACCTTGTCGCGCTGCACCAGGCGCTGCGCGTTCTCGATGCCCTTGGCCGGATTGGATTCGTCGTCGACCTTGAAGTACTCGATTTCGCGGCCGCCGAGCTTGCCACCCTGTTCGTTGATCGCCATGCGGAAACCGTTCTCGATCGCCACACCCAGCTGGGCGAAGGTGCCGGTGTAGGGCAGCATGAAGCCGACCCGCAGCTTGTCCGATTGCGCGCGTGCCAGTTCGGGCAGCAGCAGGCCGGACGAGGCGGCGCCGATCACGGCGGCAGAACGGGTCAGGACGAGGCGGCGGGTGGTCATGGGAGAGGCTCCTGGGAGTTCGTCAAAGGTGCTGTCACTGTAGGCTGGCACTCGACGCATGGCGATACAGGCTTTCCCGTACTTTAGGGTTCAAGTATTCAGGAGTAAAGCAAGAAAGTCGAGCGAGTGGTGCTGTGACATGCAGTATCGTGCATGTTGTGCAGAATATTGCGAGGGGAAACCCTTGATGCGCACAAGACGTGCGCTGTGCCGAAAGCACTGCATGGGTGATCGGAAACGGGATGGGGTATGGGAGGGTGGCCTACCCGGAGGGACTCGAACCCCCGACCTGCTGCTTAGAAGGCAGCTGCTCTATCCAGTTGAGCTACGGGTAGACGGTGAGGCCGAGATACAAAAAAGGCCCACGTCGTGGGCCTTTTTGTTCTCAAGAAATGGTCGGAGCGGCGGGATTCGAACTCGCGACCCTCTGCTCCCAAAGCAGATGCGCTACCAGGCTGCGCTACGCTCCGACAAGCCGACGAGTATACCCTGCGGCGCAGCTTCATCCGGATTGTTTGCCTCCGACCGGCCTTGCGAACGCAAAACCACAGATTGGGCGCGCGCTGTGAGATTTGGTGGCACGGATATCAGGCCCCATCCGCGGTGGCGCGCGCGAGACGCGCCAGAACGCCCGTCAGGCGCTAGCATTGCAAGACAACTTTAGTTTTCATCATGTTTGACCGCATCAAACAAGCCTTTCGGCGCAATGCTGCTTCCGGAGCCGGGGATACCCCGGTGTCCCGCTGGGCCACTTCGCAGTTCCTCCACCACAAGGGCGGGGACAGCGGCCAGTTCATGATCGAAGGCCAGCTGCTGGGGCGGGCTTTCCGTGCGGAGTGTGGCGCTTCCTCGCGGCCATACATCGATGGGCTGGAGCTTCGTGCCCGCGTGGACCTGGACCTGCCGCCGGTGGGGCAGGTGGTGGTGATGTCGCGTGTGGTCGAGAAGTGGCTCATGGCCATCGACCCTTCGTCCGAAGCCTCTCGCGGGCTGGCGGACGAAAAGCGCTGGCTCAATCAGTTGTCGGAAACGCAGTGGCGCGATGCCTCGCCGGTTTTCTGGTCGCGCTATTCGGTGCGCAGCGACTCTTCGGAACTGGCCCAGCGCTGGCTGGACAACGATGCGCTGGAGTTCCTGACCATGGGCGACAGCCAAGTCGCCGCGAAGGTGCCGGTGGTGATCGCACTGATGCGCGGCAAGTGTTACCTGCGTCTGCAGGCCAATCCGCACGCCCGGGATGCCGACACCCTGCTCGCGCTGGAGCTGATGGAACACCTGACCGAGCGTGCCCTGAAACTGGCGGCGCGCCACTCGCGCCGCCACTGACTCAGCAACCCCGCGTCACCGGCATTTCCACATCGGTCTTCAGGGCCATGTGCCGGGCCAGTTCCAGCTTGGCGATCGCGGCACGGTGCACTTCGTCCGGGCCATCGGCCAGGCGCAGCGTGCGCTGGTTGGCGTAGCTGTAGGCCAGCGGGAAATCGTCGCTGACGCCACCGCCGCCGTGGGCCTGGATGGCCATGTCGATGATCTCGCAGGCCATGTTGGGCGCCACCACCTTGATCATGGCGATCTCGGCCTTGGCGACCTTGTTGCCCACGGTGTCCATCATGTAGGCGGCCTTGAGCGTGAGCAGGCGCGCCATCTCGATCTTGCAGCGCGCATCGGCGATGCGTTCGTGCCAGACCGACTGCGACGAGATCGGCTTGCCGAAGGCCACGCGGCTGTTCAGGCGTTTGCACATCAGTTCCAGCGCGCGCTCGGCGGCGCCGATGGAGCGCATGCAGTGGTGGATGCGGCCCGGGCCAAGGCGACCCTGGGCGATCTCGAAGCCGCGGCCTTCGCCCAGCAACAGGTTGCCCACCGGCACGCGCACGTCCTTGAGCAGCACTTCCATGTGGCCGTGTGGCGCGTCGTCGTAGCCGAACACGGTCAGCGGGCGCACCACGGTGACGCCGGGGCTGTCCGCGGGCACCACGATCATGCTCTGCTGCGAGTGGCGAGGCGCTTCAGGATCGGTCTTGCCCATCACGATGTAGACCTTGCAGCGCGGGTCGCCGGCGCCGGACGACCACCACTTGCGGCCGTTGAGCACGTAGTGGTCACCGTCGCGTTTGATCTCGCACTGGATGTTGGTGGCGTCGGACGACGCGACCGCGGGCTCGGTCATCAGGAAGGCCGATCGGAATTCGCCCTTGAGCAGCGGCTCCAGCCACTCGTCCTTGATCGCTTCGCTGGCGTAGCGCTCCAGCGTTTCCATGTTGCCGGTGTCGGGCGCCGAGCAGTTGAACACCTCGGCAGCGAACGGCACGCGGCCCATGATCTCGCACATCGGTGCGTATTCGAGGTTGGACAGGCCTTCGGGGGCGCGCTTGCTCTGCGGCAGGAAGAGGTTCCACAGGCCGGCGGCGCGGGCCTTGGGCTTGAGCTCCTCGATGATGGTGGTCGGCCGCCAGGCGTTGCCCGCCGCGCGGTTGGCGGCGATCTCGGCGAAGAAGCGCCCTTCGTTCGGGTAAATGTGCTCGTCCATGAATGCCAGCAGGCGCTGGCGCATGTCCTTGACCTTGTCGGTGTAATCGAAGTTCATGTGGTTCCTTTGGGAGTCGTGGGTCCGGACGGGTTGAAAAGGTTCAGGCCTGTTGCGCGAAGCGCCAGGCCATTTCGGCAAGAGGACGGGCGCCAGCGGCGGACGAGACCGCTTGCGCGCTGGAGGCTGTGCCCGCTTCGACGCGCTTGGCGATGCCTTGCAGGATCGCCGCGAGGCGGAACAGGTTGTAGGCCAGGTAGAAATTCCAGTCGGCCTTGAGCTGCTCGGGCGTCACGAAGCCGGTGCGTTCGCAGTAACGGGCGATGTAGTCGGCTTCGGTGGGAATACCCAGCGCCTGCACGTCCAGGCCACCGATGCCCCTGAAGGCGCCGGGCGGGATGTGCCAGGCCATGCAGTGGTAGCTGAAGTCGGCCAGCGGGTGGCCCAGCGTGGAGAGTTCCCAGTCGAGGATTGCAAGCACGCGCGGCTCGCTCGGGTGGAACATCAGGTTGTCCAGCCGGTAGTCGCCGTGCACGATGGACACCATCGACTCGTCGCGCGCCATCGCCGGGATGTTCTGCGGCAGCCAGGCCATCAACTGGTCCATCTCGGGAATGGGCTGGGTGATGGAGGCGACATACTGCTTGCTCCAGCGGCCGATCTGGCGCTCGAAGTAGTTGCCCGGCTTGCCGTAGTCCGACAGGCCGATGGCATTGGGGCGCACCGTGTGCAGCGCCGCCATGACCCGGTTCATCTCGTCGTAGATCGCACCGCGTTCGGCGTTGGACAGGTCCGGCAGCGACTGGTCCCACATCACGCGGCCCTCGACGCACTCCATCACGTAGAAGGCGCGGCCGATCACCGATTCGTCTTCGCACAAGGCGTACATGCGCGCCACCGGCACGCCGGTGCCGTGCAGCGCACCCATCACGCGGAACTCGCGCTCGATCGCGTGCGCCGACGGCAGCAGCTTGGCCACCGGGCCGGGCTTGGCGCGCATCACGTAGGCGCGCTGCGGCGTGATGAGCTTGTAGGTCGGGTTGGACTGGCCGCCCTTGAACATCTCGATGCTCAGGGGGCCCTGGAAACCCTCGACGTGGCGTTCGAGCCAAGCCTGCAGGGCTGCCGCGTCGACGGCGTGTTGCGATGCCACCGGTCGTGTGCCGGTGAAGTTCTGGAAGTCGTTCATTCGGTCACGTTCGGTGAGTGCGGGAGCGGGGTCAGGTTTCGGCTTCGGCGATGCGCATCAGCATGTCGCGGTTGCGCACCACCAGCCCTCCCTGTTCGATGCGGATCGCCTCTTCGCGCTCCATGGACTTGAGTTCCTGGTTCACGCGCTGGCGTGACGCGCCCAGCAGTTGCGCCAGTTCTTCCTGCGCCAGCTGCAGGCCGATGCGCATTTCGTTGCCGTCCGACAGGCAGGGCACGCCGTAGGAGCGCACCAGGTGCAGCAACTGCTTGGCCAGGCGCGCGCGCAGTGGCAGGGTGTTGAGATCCTCGACCAGACCGAACAGGGTGCGGATGCGCCGCGCCTGCAGCCGCATCAGCGCCTCGTACAGCTCGACGTGTGTGCTGAGGATCTTCTGGAAATCGTTGCGGGCCACGCACAGCATGGTCGTGGGACCGTGCGCGTAGGCATCGTGCGTGCGGCGATCCCCGTCGAAGAACGCCACGTCGCCAAACCACACGCCCGGCTCCACATAGGTCAGCGTGATCAGCTTGCCCGACAGCGAGGTCGAGCTCACCCGCACCGCGCCCTTGGCGACCGCCGTCCACTCGGTGGGCGGTTCGCCACGGGCGACGATCAGGTCGCCGTCCTTGAATCGCTTGACGTAGGCGCATCGAAGAATGTCGTGTCGCAGGGAGGGGGAAAGACTCTGGAACCAGCGACCACTGTTGATCGCCTCGCGTTCTTCCATTGTCAGAATCGGTTCGTCCATCGGATGTCTTTTGAGTGACTGAAAGCGGTCCCATTGTCACCACTGGGACGCAGGGCGGGCATCAGGGATATCGCGGGGAAGTGTCCCGCAGGTGTCGCTGCGCTGCTCGAAAAATCGCAGCGCCGAACGAAAGCGGGGCAGCCGGCGGGCCGCCCCAGGGCTGGCCTGACCCCGGCGACGGTGAAGACCGGCATCCTTCCCGGTCCTGGGGGTGTGACCTGCGCGGCGGCGCTGCGCGGGGCTTCGCCGGGGGACTACCGGTACCGGGCCGGTCGCTTGTCGAGGAAGGCCGCGATGCCCTCGCCGCCGTTGGCGTGGTGCAGGTTGCGCACGAAGTGGTCGCGTTCGGCGGCGAGCTGCGTGTGCAGGGGAGTGATCTGCGCGTCGTTGACCAGTTCCTTGATGCTGGCCATCGCGTTGGGCGCGCGGGCGTTGAGCTTCTCGGCCAGCGTCAGCGCGGTCGCGAGTGCCTCGCCCGGTGCGCTCACCTGATTGACGACGCCCAGCCCTTGCAGCCGCGCCGCATCGATGCGGTCGCCGCAGAGCAGCAGTTGCATCGCCGTCGCGCGGGGCAGGGCGCGCACCATGCTCCAGCTGGCGCCGCCATCGGGCGAGAGGCCGACGTTGCTGTAGGCCATCACGAACACGCTGTCCTGCGCCGCCACCAGCAGGTCGCACGACAGCGCCAGCGAAAAGCCCGCACCGGCGCAGGCGCCCTCGACCGCGGCGATCACCGGCTTGGGAAAGGCGCGGATGGTCTCGATCCAGTTGTGCAGGCTTTCGATGCTCTGCGCCTGCACCTCGGGCAGCTGCTGGCGGTTGGACAGCAGGCGCTGCAGGTTGCCGCCGGCGCAGAAATGGCTGCCTTCGCCGGTGATCACCACCGACCGCACCTCGGGGCTGGATTCGGCCACGTTCAGCGCCTCGACGCCCGCGGCGTAGATCTCGGGGCCGAGTGCGTTGCGGTGCTCGGGGTTGCTGATGGTCAGCACCATGGTCTGGCCATGGCTGTGGCTGTTGAGGCTGGCGGTCATTTCAGGCCTCTTCGTGCATCAGGCTCAGACCCAGCGCGCCACGGCGGCGCAGCCAGGGTGAGGGACGGTAGCGGGGATCGGCGTAGACCGTGCCCATGTTGAAGAGGATTTCGAGCACATTGGTGGGGCCGATGCGGTCGCCCATGGCCAGCGGGCCCATGGGGTAGCCCAGGCCCAGCGTCACCGCCACTTCCAGGTCAGCGGGGGTGCAGATGCCCTGCTGGCACATGTCGGCGGCGATGTTGACGATGGTTGCCACCACGCGCTGGGTCACGAAACCGCCGCTGTCGCGCACCACGCTCACGGCTTTGCCGTCTTTGGCGAACAGGGCGTGGGCAGCGTCGCGCATGTCGGGGCGGGTGGCGGGGTTGGTGGCCAGCACACGGCGTTTGGTCGCGGCGTCGTCCAGCATCATGTCGATGCCCACCGTGCGGGTCGGGTCCAGACGCTCGACCGCGGCCAGCGTGGTCACATCCAGTCCCAGCGGGGCGACCAGGATCAGCGCGGCGGCAGAGGGTACCTGCGCGGTTTCAATGCTGGCGCCCAGGTTCTTGAGCAACTGGTAGAGCTCGGCACGCCGTGCGGCCTTGGGCGAGACCCAGACCGGGGGCAGCGAAGCGACCTCGGGCACGGGCGGTTCGGCGGGGACCTGCGCCACGCCATTGACATAGGGGTAGAAGCCCTCGCCGACCTTCTTGCCGACGACCCCGCCGGCCAGGCGCTGCGCGGTGATCACGCTGGGCCGGTAACGCGGCTCGTCATAGTACTGGCGGTAGATGGATTCCATCACCGGGTGCGACACGTCCAGAGCGGTCAGGTCCATCAGCTCGAAGGGGCCGAGCCGGAAGCCCATCTGGTCCTTGAGGATGCGGTCGATGGTGGCGAAGTCGGCCACCCGCTCGCCAGCCACCCGCAGTGCTTCGGTGCCGTAGCCCCGGCCGGCGTGGTTGACGATGAAGCCGGGCGTGTCCTGGGCCGCGACCGGGGTGTGTCCGAACTGGCGCGCGAACTCGGTCAGTTGCTGGCACACCACAGCTTCGGTCTTCAGTCCCGCGATCACCTCGACGACGCGCATCAGGGGAACGGGGTTGAAAAAGTGGAATCCGGCCAGGCGCCCGGGCCGCTTGAGCGTGGCACCGATGGCGGTCACGGACAGGGAGGATGTATTGGTGGCGAGCACCGCCGTCTCAGGCAGCAGTGCCTCCAGATCACCAAACAGCTTCTGCTTGACGTCGATGCGTTCGACGATGGCCTCCACCACCAGATCACAGGGAGAAAGCGCGGAGAGTTCACCGACGCAGGACAGCCGCTGCAGCATGGTTTCGCGCTTCTGGGCGTCAAGCTTGTTCTTGTCGACCAGGGTCTGCCAGGTGTTGGCCAGCGCCGTGCGGGCGGCTTCCGCTGCACCAGGCTGGAGGTCGAACAGCAGAACTGCGCTGCCGGCCTGCGCCGCCATTTGTGCAATGCCACGTCCCATGGCGCCAGTGCCGACGATGCCGACGGTTTGAAAAGTAGGGGTCATATGAAAGTATTATTCGAGGGGGGAGGGCAATGACCTATGACAAAATGTTGCCACCAAGAATGGAAAGGCTCTGACGTGCGCCAGATCTGGATCGGCTCTATTTTGCTATCAACGGCGTTGGGCAGTCCCGCGGCCACTTTGGGCAGGCACAGCGGTGCCGTCGTGATCGGCCGTCCGCTTGATATCAAGGTGCAGGCCAGCGCCGGTTCGGACGAAGACCTCGCAGGCCAGTGCGTGCACGCCGACGTGTTGTTTGGCGACAACCAGGTCGGTCCGTCGTCGGTGCGTACCTCGGTTCAGCGCAATGCGCCCGATGCCGAAGCCTCTGTCCGCATCCAGACCACCGTGCCGGTGAACGAGCCGATCGTGTCCGTGGTGGTCAGGGCCGGGTGCTTGTCACCGTTTTCGCGCCGCTATGTGCTTCTGGCCGACCTCCTGTCCGAGCCGGCCACGACCGCCGGGGCTGTCTCCGAGACCGGTTCGGTGGCTTCGGCCAATCCGGCTGAGCTGCGTGCACTGCCGCCGCTGAAGGCGGCGCCATCTTTGCGCAGTGGCCGTTCCTCCGGTGCGGGTGCTGGAGCAGAGCCTTCCGCTGCGGCGGCTGGTGGACCGAAGCCCGGCACCCTGGCCAACGCCATCCCGCAGCGCACCAAGCCGCCAAGCGTGGTTCGGCGCGACGATCCACCCAAAGACGCCGGGCCACGCCTGCACCTCGATCCGGTGGATGTGAATCTGGGGATTGAGCGCGATCCGGCGCTGAGACTTTCACTGGCCCTGTTGAGCGAGCCCACCTCCAACGAGCAGGAGCGCGCCGCCGCCGCCCAGTTGTGGAAAGCGTTGAATGCATCGCCGGAAGACATCCTGCGCGATGCCCAGAAGCTGTCCGTGCTGGAGGCCGAGTCCAAGGGACTGCGCGAGCAGGAGGCCAAGAACAAGGCCGCTTTGCAGGCGCTGGAAGCCGAGGTCGAGAAGTCGCGCTACATGACCTGGCTGGCGTATCTGCTCGGCGGCTTGCTGTTGCTGAGCCTGCTGGGCGTGTCCTGGTTGTGGAAACGCCGCTCGGCGGCGGGCACCGGCGATGCGAAAGCCAAGAGCTGGTGGGCTGCGGGATCGTCCAAGAATGCGGCGGCCACGGCCAAAGGAGCTGTGAAACCGTCTCGTCCGCTCGATCTGGACCTGGATCTTGGTGACGAATCGGGCCTGGACGATCTGCATGTCCTGCACTCCGATGCGAGCGAGAGCGAGGCAGCGTTGCTGACCGCAGCTGATCGCCGTGAATTTCCGGCGAGCCAGATGGGGGTTTCCCGGTCGGTCGCCACCGAAGAGCTGTTCGATGTGCAGCAGCAGTCGGATTTCTTCGTGTCACTGGGCGAGTTCGATCAGGCGATCGGCGTGCTCAAGAACCACATCAACGAAAGCCATGAGCCCAGCGCGCTGGCTTACCTGGATCTCTTCAAGCTCTACCACAAGCTGGACCGTCGCAGCGACTACGACCGGCTGCGCGTCGAATTCAACCAGAAGTTCAACGCGGGTGCACCACCGTTCGATCAGTACTCGGATGCGAGTCAGGGGCTGGAATCGTACGAAACCGCGTTCGGCCGCATCCAGGCGCTGTGGCCCCAGCCGCGCGTGCTGGATGTGATCGAAAACTCGATCTTCCGCGACGCTTCCGATGGCGAGGCCGAGGTGTTCGACCTGGAGGCATACCGCGAGCTGCTGCTGCTGCACGCGATTGCCAAGGATGTGATCAAGCGGGATGCCGGTCTGGGGGCTTCCGATTTCCAGCACACCTCCATCCGCCCGCTCAAGGCAGCCGGACCCCGCGGAGCGGTGGCTGCGGGCGCCGCGGCAGCGGTGGCCGGTGCTTCCGGCGATCGCAATACCCAGCCGCTGGAAGACATTCCGCACGCATCCCCGCGCCTGGGACTGGATGTGGACCTGGACGCCTTGCAGGAGGCCTCGGCGTTCGAAGCGTCGCTTCCGGAGGTGGCGGTGCCGGTGGAGCAGACCGCCAAGGTGGTGTCTCCGCTCCATGCGGGGGATGAATTGTCGATCGGCAACCTGATCGACTTCGAAGTACTCGACTTCATGCCTCCGGACGACGATGCCGACAAGGGCGGCAAAGCCGGTTGATTCCGTCTTTGCCAAAGAAAAAGGGCCGGAGATCTCCGGCCCTTTTTCTTTGGCAATGGCACTCAGCGACGGACCTGCAAGGACCCCGGATTGACGATGTTGGTGGGTGTCCCCTTGATGAAATTCACCACGTTGTCGAAGGCCGCGGAAAACAGGGTTTCGTAGTTGTCCAGCTCCACATAGCCGATGTGTGGCGTGCAGATGCAGTTCTCCAGGCGCAGCAGCGCATGGCCCTGGAGAATGGGCTCAGACTCGAACACGTCGATGGCGGCCATGCCGGGGCGCCCCCGGTTGAGCGCCGTCAGCAGTGCCTCTGCCTCGATCAGCTCGGCACGGGACGTGTTGACCAGCAGCGCGGTCGGCTTCATGCGTGAAAGGTCTTCCAGCGTGACGCAGCCGGCGCTTGTTTCGCCCAGCCGGAGATGCAGGCTAAGCACATCGGACTGCTCGAACAGCTGCTCGCGGCTGCTGGCCTGTTCGTAGCCGTCGTTCACCGCTTGCTGGCGGCTGTTTTCGCTGCCCCAGACGAGCACCCGCATGCCGAAGGCGCGTCCATAGGCAGCGACCAGTTTGCCGATGCGGCCATAGCTCCACAGACCGAGTGTCTTGCCATGCAGCACCATGCCCAGACCGAAGTTGGCGGGCATCGAAGAGGCCTTGAGGCCGGACTGCTGCCACGCGCCATGTTTGAGGCTGGCCACATACTGGGGAATCCGGCGCATCGACGCCATGATCAGAGCCCAGGTCAGCTCTGCGGTGGACACCGGGGAACTCTTGCCCTCGGCGACGGCGATGCCGCGCTCCGTACAGGCGTTGACATCGATGTGGGCACCGACGCGGCCGGTCTGTGCGATCAGCTTGAGCCGCGGCAGCTTTTCGACCAGTTGGCGCGTGATCTGGGTTCGTTCCCGGATCAGCACCAGCACGTCTGCATCACGCAGGCGAATCGACAACTGGCCAACCCCCTTGACGGTATTGGTGAAGACCTTGGCAGGGAAAGGTTCCAGGCGCGTGGCGCAATCGAGCTTGCGGACCACGTCCTGATAGTCGTCGAGGATGACAATGTTCATGCCGGCTATTGTGCCGCCATGCATGGATGCCGGACCCGAGCGCGGCTTGGGTACCAAGCGGGCGAGAAGGATTCCTCGCCCGCTTGGTGCTCAGCCCATGGCGGTCGGCTGTTCCAGCGCGGCCAGACGTTCCAGTTCGGCGCAGACATCGGCCATACGGCCAGCAATGACGAGCCGGTTGTTTCCCCGCAGCGTCTTGGGTGGACGCACGATGCGCACCGGTGCGGCGCGCACGGTGGCAGGGCAGGCGGCCTGGGCCTGCTGGGCACCGCGTTGCGTGACGTCTGCAGATGGCGCGGCTCGTCCCAGCCAGCCGGCCTTGGCAAAGCGTTGCAGCCAGGGTGCCACCGGGCGGCGGGTCTGGCACGAGGTCGAAGGAGCAGGCAGCCAGCTGTCGATCAGTTGCAGGGGCGCGCGCCAGGTGGTGGAAGAGATGCGGATTCCCATGTGAAACTCCAGTGAGGGGTTGGACACAGGCAGGATTGACACGGAAAAGCCGACCTCGCAGGGATGTGCACGGCGGCACGGAAACCACCGGACAAAACGCCCGCCACCTGCAAGGACAGCACCGACCCGAGGGGTCAGATCTGGAAGCTGTTTCGGATCAGGCCGACCGCCAGGCCTTCGATTTCGAAGGGCTCGCCGGGTTGCACGACGATGGTCTTGTAGTCGGGGTTCTCGGCGTGCAGCTCGATTTGCTGCTCGCGCCGCATGAAGCGCTTGACCGTGACATCGTCGCCCAGGCGGGCCACGACGATCTGGCCATTCTTGGCTTCCTTGCCAGCCTGCACGGCCAGCAGATCGCCATCGAGGATGCCGACGTCCCGCATCGACATGCCGCGCACGCGCAGCAGGTAGTCGGGCGTGCGCTGGA
This sequence comes from Hydrogenophaga sedimenti, assembly GCF_051857515.1. Taxonomy (NCBI): domain Bacteria; kingdom Pseudomonadati; phylum Pseudomonadota; class Betaproteobacteria; order Burkholderiales; family Comamonadaceae; genus Hydrogenophaga; species Hydrogenophaga sedimenti. Next base: position 195,479 of record NZ_JBPZHA010000010.1, on the reverse strand, counting down.
ACAGGCTGCGCTCCACATGGTAGGTCTGGTCCACATGTTCCTGCGCGAGGATCGGGGAACCGGCTGCGACGCGACCGATGAGGGGCAGCATCAGCTGGGTCAGGCTGGGCAGCGGCAGTGTAAGCTGCTGGGCCCTTTGCTCATTGATGGCCCGCAGGTCGTGGCTGCGCAGCCGGATGCCGCGGGAGGTGCCGCTGACGAGTTCGATCACACCCTTGCGCGCCAGCGCCTGCAGGTGCTCCTCGGCGGCGTTGGCGGACTTGAAGCCGAGTTCGGCGGCGATCTCGGCCCGCGTCGGTGGCGCACCCGTGCGCGCAATGGCGTTCTGGATCAGCTCCAGGATCTGCTGCTGGCGGGGAGTGAGCTTGGGCGGGAACGACTCGATCATGTCAACCTCGTGGTTTGGCGAGCGGGGCAACGGATAAGCTGTTTTCTTATCCAGTATCTGTATTTTTAAACAGTTTCGGAGACTTGGCAAGTGGCAATCAACAACAAGGGCGTTCGGGTCATCCTGGGGACCGGTGGAACCATTGCCGGCCGCGCGAGCCGTCCGGGCGACAACGTGGGTTATGTGGCCGGGCAGGTGCGGGTCGAAGATCTGCTGGCGGGGGTGCCAGCGCTGGAGGGCATGGCACTGGAAGTCGAGCAGGTGGAGCAGGTCGACAGCAAGGACATGCACTTTGATCTGTGGAAGCGCCTGCTGGAGCGGCTGGCGCATCACCTTTCCCGCGAAGAGGTCAGTGGTGTGGTGGTCACACACGGCACGGACACACTGGAAGAGACGGCCTGGTTCGTCGAGTCGGTGCTGCGCCCGGTCAAGCCGGTGGTGTTCACCTGCGCCATGCGGCCTGCGACCGCGCTGGTGCCGGATGGCCCGCAGAACCTGCTCGATGCCGTGACGGTGGCGGGGCTGGCAGAGGTGTCGGGCACGGTGGTGGTCTGCGCCGGGCAGGTGCACGCTGCCGAGCATGTGGCCAAGGTGCACAGCTACCGCGTGGATGCCTTCGATTCCGGCGACGCGGGGCCGCTGGCCTGTGTCGAGGAGGGCCAGTTGCGCTGGTTCCACCGGCCGCCGGCTGCGAACACCCCAGATGGTCGCGCCGACGACCTGCTGGCGCGGGTGCTGGCGGCCCCGGCCTTGCCCGGCGTGCACATCGTCACCAGCCACGCGGACACCGATGGTGGGCTGGTGCGCGCCCTGCTGCTGGCGGGAGATGCCGATCCGGGACTCCGGCCGCGTGGCATTGTCGTGGCGGCCACCGGCAATGGCACCGTGCACCGGGCGTTGGCGCAGGTCCTGAGCGAGGCCTCGGCGCGTGGGGTGCGCGTGGTGCGGGCCACGCGCTGCGCCCGGGGGCGGGTGATTCCCGATCCGGCCAATCCCTGGCCGGATTCGGCGGGACTCTCGCCGGTGAAGGCGCGCATCGCGCTGGCTCTGGCGCTGCTGGCCGGAGACGTCGTGCCGTCCTGAAACAACAAACCCGGCCTGGGCCGGGTTTGTGTGGGGTGGCCGAGGGCTTCAGCCAGCCAGTGCCTGGAAGGCGCGGCCGGTGATTTCGTCGACCGAGCCCGTGCCGCTGATGGCACGGTACTTGGGTGCGGCGGCCGGGTCGGCCTTGGCCCAGTTGCTGTAATAGTCGACCAGCGGGCGGGTCTGCGCGCTGTAGACCTCCAGGCGCTTCTTGACGGTCTCTTCCTTGTCGTCGTCGCGCTGGATCAGGGGCTCGCCAGTCACGTCGTCCTTGCCTTCCACCTTGGGCGGGTTGAACTTGACATGGTAGGTGCGACCCGAGGCCGGGTGCGAGCGGCGGCCGCTCATGCGCTCGATGATGGCGTCGAATGGCACGTCGATTTCCAGCACATAGTCCAGCTTGACGCCGGCTGCCTTCATCGCGTCGGCTTGCGGAATGGTGCGCGGGAAGCCGTCGAACAGGAAGCCGTTGGCGCAATCGCTCTGGGCGATGCGTTCCTTGACCAGGTTGATGATCAGGTCGTCGCTGACCAGGCCGCCCGATTCCATCACCGCCTTGGCCTGCAGGCCCAGCGGCGTGCCGGCCTTGACCGCTGCGCGCAGCATGTCGCCGGTGGAAATCTGGGGGATGCCGTACTTCTGGCAGATGAAGGTGGCTTGAGTGCCTTTGCCCGCGCCCGGAGCGCCCAACAGGATCAGTCTCATCGTCTTCCTTGTGAAGAGTTTTTCAGTGGATTCGAAGGGGCGCCTGTCTCCGTGAGCGCACCCGCACCTCTCTCACGAGAAGCGTTCGATTGAGGATAGCATGGCCCGCCCCGACACTGGCTTACAGGCGCGGCAAGAGAATCAAACTGATACGAACAGGGCGCGCACGCGCTCAAGGTCGGCCGGCGTGTCGACGCCAGGGCCCGGTGCGTGCTCGCTCACGTGCACCGCAATGCGCTCGCCGTGCCACAGCGTGCGCAACTGCTCCAGCGACTCGGTGCGTTCCAGCGGGGCCGGTTCCAGCGCGGGAAACTGTCTCAGGAAACCGGCCCGGTAGCCGTACACGCCGATGTGCCGCAAGGGCGCTGGCGACGGCAGCGAGGCCGGCGCGCCGTCGGCCATGCCGTCGCGCCACCAGGCGATGGGCGCGCGGCTGAAGTACAGCGCGGTTCCCACGCGGTCCAGCACGACCTTCACCACGTTGGGGTTGACGAAGTCCGCGGTGCTGGCGATCGCGTGTGCGGCGGTGCTCATCGCGCAGTCGCTGCGACGCAGCAGTTCATCGGCCACGGCCCGCACCAGGGCCGGATCGATCAGGGGTTCGTCGCCTTGCACATTCACCACGACGGTGCCGTCGTCCAGGCCCAGCAGGTCGCAGGCCTCGGCCAGCCGGTCGCTGCCCGACGGGTGATCGGCGCTGGTGAGCAGGGCGGCGATGCCGTGCGATTCACAGGCGGCGACGATGCGTGCGTCGTCCGCCGCCACCACGACTTGCCGGGCACCACTGAGCGCAGCCTGTTGTGCGACCCGAACCACCATGGGCAGGCCGGCGATGTCGGCCAGTGGCTTGTCGGGCAGACGGCTGGAGCCCATCCGCGCGGGAATGAGCACGACGAAGCCGCCGTGTGTGCCGTCCGCACCGGTCATGGCGAAGGGGTGTGGGAAGCCAGGCGTTCCAGCTCTTCGTCGGAGAGCGTGCGGGCTTCGTGTTCCAGCAAGATGGGAATGCCGTCGCGCACCGGATAGGCCAGGCGGGCGCTTCGGGAGAGGAGTTCCTGGCGGTCGCGGTCGAAGGTCAGGGGGCCCTTGGTGACCGGGCAGACCAGCAGTTCAAGTAGTTTCGTGTCCATCGGGGGATGATAGTCGGGCACCGTGCCCGCAGCCGGCCAGCCGCCGGTCCAGTGCCTCGAAAAACGCCGGTTCGATCCGCAGTTCCAGCGGAACGGCCCAGACCGCGGGGCGCTCGCTGGCGGGCCGAAGGCCCACGACATCCAGAAGCTTGACGGCGTCCTTCTCGGTACACAGCACCGTGGCCGATGGCGAGCGCGGCAAGGCGGCGAACGCGCCGGCATCGGCGTGGTCGGGCAAGGCCAGGGCCTGTGAAAGCACGAGGCCCCGCTCGCGCAGCATCTGGAAAAACACCTCGGGCCGCGCGATGCCGGCGACCGCCACCAGCGTCTGACCGGCGAACGAGCGCAGGTCACGGCGCGTCCCATGCCCATCGACGGCGTGATCGGCGAGGCGCCGCGCGGCGAAGAAGGCCCGGGTGCCCGGGGGAATGGGGATGTCTCCGTGCGGACCACCTTCCCGGCCCTGACACAGCACCAGTTGCGGAGCCAACGGATCGTCCGCTGCCGGCGGCCAGGGCTCGCGCAGCAGACCGGCGGGCAGCAGCCAGCCGTTGCCCAGTGCCCGGTCGTCGAACACGGCGATCGACACGTCGCGGCCCAGCGCCAGGTGCTGCAGGCCGTCGTCGCAGACCAGCACGTCCACCTCCGGATGCGCTGCCAGCAAGGCCCTGGCCGCATCGGCGCGGCGTCTTCCCACGAAAACGGGTACCCCGGCTTTGCGGCGGATCAGCACTGGCTCATCGCCGCCATCCACCGCCGCCGTGCCCGGATGCAGTTCAAGCACCGCATGGCCTTGCCGGCCATGGCCCCGGGAGACGACACCCGGGTGCCATCCCGCGCTTTTGAGGTGTTCCAGCACGGCCAGCGTGGTGGGGGTCTTGCCCGCGCCGCCGACGACCACATTGCCGACCACCACCACAGGCACCGGCATGGTCGCGACGGGAAGCCGGCCGCTGAGGTAACGCCGTTTGCGCAGGGCAAACAGCAGGCCGTAGACCTGCGAGAGTGGCCACAGCAGCCGCGCACGCCAGCCTCGTCCGGCCCAGACCGCCTGCCAGCGCGCCGGGGCGTCGGATGGGCTCATGCGTGGGCCGCCGGAGGCGTCAGGACTTGCCGCGGGCGGGCGCCGAGCCCGATTGCTGCGTCGCGAAGGTGATCTGCACCAGCCCCGCGCGGCGGGCGGCGTCCATCACGTTGATCACCGACTGGTGGGTGGCGGCGGCGTCGGCGCTGATGATGATCACCACTTCGCGCGTGTCCTGCGAAGCCTGCTGCAGCGCGCGGGTGAGCACCTCGACCGAGGCGCCTTCCAGCAGTTGCTGGTTGATCGCGTAGCGGCCGTCGCTGGACACGGCCACGATCACCTCTTTGGGGGTGGTCCGCTGGGCCTGGGCGTCGGCGACCGGCAGGTTGACCTGCAGCTGGGTGAACTTGCTGTAGGTGGTGGTGAGCATCAGGAAGATGAGCACCACCAGCAGGATGTCGATGAACGGGATCAGGTTGATCTCGGGCTCATCCCGGGTGCCGGGGCGGAAGTTCATGCGGGTTCCGGTTCAGGTTCGGTGCGCAGGCTCAGCGGCGCAGGCCGGCCAGGTGGCGGGCAAAGCGCTCGGACGCGACTTCCATGCCCAGCAGATACTCGTCCACGCGCGCGCGGAAGTAGCGCCAGAAAATCAGGGTCGGAATGGCCACCATCAGGCCGAAGGCCGTGTTGTAGAGCGCCACCGAAATGCCGTGCGCCAGCACGGCCGGGTTGCCGCCGCCGGGCACGGTGCCCATGCCGCCGTCGCTGCCTTGCGAGCCGAAGATGTCGATCATGCCGATCACTGTCCCCAGCAGGCCCAGCAGCGGCGCAGCGGAAGCGATGGTCGCCAGGGCGCCGAGGTAACGCTGCAGCTTGGCGCCGGCCAGGCGACCGGCGCCTTCCAGACTGGCGCGCAAGTCGGCCTCGGTTGCGCGTGGGTCGTTGTTCAGGGTGCGGAAGCCACTGGCCAGCACCTCGCCGAAGACCGAGTTCTGCTCCAGCTGGGACACGACGTCGGGGCTGGGCACGCCGCCGCGCGACACCATGATGGCTTCGTCCAGCAACTGGGGTGGCAGGACCTTGCTGGCCTTGAGGTTGACGAAGCGTTCGATGATGAGTGCCAGACCGACCACGGAACAGAACATGAGGGGCCAGATCGGCCAGCCGGCGGCTTGTATGATGGAAAACAAAGTCAGGGCTCCAGTGCGATCTTTTGATTATGTCTCAGGCCCTGTGGCCGCCTTGAGACCGCCTGGCCCTCCAGTCTTGCTGCGTTGGTGGGCAGACAACCCCCCAGCGACCGCCGGCGATGCACAGATTCTGTGGATAACTTTGTGCAGAACCCTACCCGGAAGGCGCCGCGCGCCCCGAATCCATTGCCTCTCAACGTTTCGATGACAAAACAGGCACCACAAAAGGCTTTGAAATCAAGCGTCTGCGTTCGCCGCCCCATGGCGATAGGCCCCATGGCGCGCAACGCCAGCAACGGCGCGGTTTGTGGACAGCTTGTGCCCGGAGAACCCAGTGTCTGAGCCATTTTTCAACGCGGACGACGCCGTTTCGCGGCGCGTGTGGGCAGTTGGCCCGCTGATGCAAGCGATTGCGGACGCCCTGTCGGTGCGTTTCAACCCGGTGGCGGTGCGTGGGGAGATTTCGGGCTTCTCGCGTGCGGCCAGCGGGCACTGCTACTTTTCGCTCAAGGATGAGGGTGGCCAGTTGCGCTGTGCCATGTTCCGGCGCTCGGCCGACCAGCTCCAGTTCGCGCCGCGGGATGGCCTGCTGGTGCAGGCCCTGGGCAAGCTGGACGTCTACGGGCCGCGCGGCGACCTGCAGCTGATCGTCGAGTCGCTGAAGCCGGCCGGGCAGGGTGCCCTGTTCGAGCAGTTCCTGCGTCTGAAGGCCAAGCTGGAGGCCGAAGGCCTGTTCGACGCCGGACGCAAGCGCGATCTGCCGCCGCAGCCGCGCAGCATCGCGGTGGTGACCTCGCTCGGGGCCGCTGCGCTGCGTGATGTCGTCACGGCGCTGCGCCGGCGGGTGCCGCACATTCCGGTGGTGATCCATCCGGCCTCGGTGCAAGGGGCGCAGGCACCGCAGGAAATCTGCCAGGCGCTGGAAGGTGCCTACCAGCGGTTCCACACCACCGGCGAGGGCGAGGTGCTGCTGCTGGTGCGGGGGGGCGGCTCGCTGGAAGACCTCTGGGCCTTCAATGACGAAGCCGTGGTGCGTGCGGTGGCGCAGGCGCCGATGCCGGTGATCTGCGGCGTCGGTCACGAGACCGACTTCACCTTGTCGGACTTCGCGGCCGACCTGCGCGCACCCACGCCGACCGCCGCAGCCGAACTCTGCGCCCCCGCCCGCCAGACGCGGCTCGATGGCTTGTCTCAGGTGGCGGCGGTCCTGGACGGTGCGGTGCACCGGGCCATCGATCTTCGGACCCAGCGTCTGGACCAGCTGGCCCAGCGTCTGGGTCGTCCGTCTGGCCGGGTGCATGAAAGCCAGCAGCACCTGACCGTGCTGCAGCACCGCCTGGCGGGAGCGGTGCGGTTGCGACGGCAGCGGCTGGGCATGGCGCTGGACCAACTGTCCGGCCAGCTTCCCCAGGCGCGCGACCGTGCTTTGCAGGTGCAGGTGCAGCGGCTGGACCGGTGTGCGTCGGCCCTTGGCCTGCTCGATCCGACGCTGGTGCTCGAGCGGGGCTATGCCTTCCTGACCGATGAAGAGAAGGGCAGTGTCATCACCAGTGCCGGCCAGGTGCAACCCGGCCAGCGGGTGCGGGCGACGCTGTCGGACGGAACACTGGGGCTGACGGTCGACGCCTGAGCCTTTGCCCGACCTGTGCGGGTGGGGCAGCATATTTCCGCATCGCAGCACCAATTCGCGGTCTTGCCTACAATGCGCCGGACTCAGCCGCCGGAGTTCTTCCGGTGCCGGTTTCTTCCCAACAATCTTGCAAGAGGACCCCACATGGAACACACCCTGCCCGCACTGCCGTACGCCATTGATGCCCTGGCGCCGCACTATTCCAAGGAAACCCTGGAGTTCCACCACGGCAAGCACCACAACGCCTATGTGGTGAACCTCAACAACCTGCAAAAGGGCACCGAGTACGAGTCCCTGTCGCTGGAAGAGATCATCAAGAAGGCCCCGAACCCCGGTCCGATCTACAACAACGCCGCCCAGATCTGGAACCACACCTTCTTCTGGAGCTGCCTCAAGCCCGAAGGCGGTGGCGAGCCCTCCGGCGCCCTGGCTGCGGCCATCAACGCCAAGTGGGGCAGCTACGCCGCCTTCAAGGAAGCCTTCGTGAAGTCGGCCGTGGGCAACTTCGGCTCGGGCTGGACCTGGCTGGTGAAGAAGGCCGACGGCTCGGTCGACATTGTCAACACCGGCGCTGCCGGCACGCCGCTGACGGGCGCCGACAAGGCCCTGCTGACCGTGGACGTGTGGGAACACGCCTACTACATCGACTACCGCAACCTGCGTCCCAAGTTCGTCGAGACCTTCCTCGACAAGCTGGTGAACTGGGGTTTCGCGGAAGCCAACTTCGCCTGATCACCTGGCTCCGGCCGTTCAAAGGCCCGAAGGCGTCATGCCTTCGGGCCTTTGTCTTTGCTGGCACCCGTCTGGTGGCAAAAATTTGAAGTTTTTTTGCCTTGTTTTTGCGATGTGAGATATGACTTCAAAATTTGAAGCCCGGGTCAGAGGACTGAAAGCAAAATCCCACACCATCGTTTGATTGCCCCGGATCTGTGCTCGGACCGGCGGTGTTCCAACAACGACATCAGGAGCCAATTCATGAGCCAAACTTCCTCCACCATCGTTTACACCCTGACCGACGAGGCCCCGCTGCTGGCCACGGCGTCGTTCCTGCCCATCATCCGCACCTTCGCCAAGCCCGCCGGCGTCGACGTGGTCACCAGCGACATTTCGGTGGCCGCCCGTGTGCTGGCCGCATTCCCGGAATGCCTGACCGAAGAGCAGCGCGTGTCCGACGACCTGGGCGCGCTGGGCAAGCTCACGCTTCGTCCCGAAGCCAACATCATCAAGCTGCCCAACATCAGCGCTTCCATTGCCCAGCTCAAGGCGGCGATCAAGGAGCTGCAGTCCAAGGGCTACGCCATTCCCGACTTCCCCGAAGCGCCCAAGACCGAAGAAGAGCAGGCCATCAAGGCCCGTTACTCCAAATGCACAGGCTCGGCCGTGAACCCGGTGCTGCGCGAAGGCAACTCCGACCGCAGGGCGCCACGCGCCGTGAAGGAATTCGCCCGCAAGAACCCGCACAGCATGGCCGAGTGGAGCCAGGCCTCGCGCTCGCACGTCTCGCACATGCACGCCGGCGACTTCTACCACGGTGAAAAGTCGATCACGCTCGACCGCGCCCGCGACGTGAAGATGGAGCTGATCACCAGCAGCGGCAAGACCGTTGTCCTCAAGCCGAAGGTCTCGCTGCTCGACCGGGAAGTGATCGACTCGATGTTCATGAGCAAGAAGGCCCTGCTGGCGTTCTACGAGAAGGAAATCGAAGACGCGCGCAAGACCGGCGTGATGTTCTCGCTGCACGTCAAGGCCACCATGATGAAGGTCTCGCACCCCATCGTGTTCGGTCACTGCGTCAAGATCTTCTACAAGGAAGCCTTCGAAAAGCACGCCAAGCTGTTCGAGGAACTGGGCGTCAACGTCAACAACGGCATGGTCGACCTGTACAACAAGATCGCCTCGTTGCCGCAGAGCAAGCAGGACGAGATCAAGCGCGACCTGCACGCCTGCCACGAACACCGTCCCGAGCTGGCCATGGTCGACTCGGCCAAGGGCATTACCAACTTCCACTCGCCCAACGACGTGATCGTCGACGCGTCCATGCCCGCCATGATCCGCAACGGCGGCAAGATGTGGGACGCCAATGGTCGCCTCAAGGACGTCAAGGCCGTGATGCCGGAGTCGACCTTCGCCCGCATCTACCAGGAGATGATCAACTTCTGCAAGTGGCACGGCGCCTTCGATCCCAAGACCATGGGCACGGTGCCCAACGTGGGCCTGATGGCCCAGCAGGCCGAAGAGTACGGCTCGCACGACAAGACCTTCGAGATCACCGAAGACGGCGTGGCCAACATCACCGACCTGGAAACGGGCGAGGTGCTGCTGAGCCAGAACGTCGAGGCCGGTGACATCTGGCGCATGTGCCAGGTCAAGGACGCCGCGATCCGCGACTGGGTCAAGCTGGCCGTCAACCGTGCCCGCAACTCCGGCATGCCGGTGGTGTTCTGGCTGGACAGCTACCGTCCGCACGAAGCCCAGCTGATCCGTAAGGTCAAGATGTACCTGCACGAGCACGACACCAACGGCCTGGACATCCAGATCATGAGCCAGGTGCGCGCGATGCGTTACACGCTGGAGCGCGTGATTCGTGGCCTGGACACGATCAGCGCCACCGGCAACATCCTGCGCGACTACCTGACCGACCTGTTCCCCATCATGGAACTGGGCACCTCGGCCAAGATGCTGTCCATCGTGCCGCTGATGGCCGGTGGCGGCATGTATGAAACCGGTGCCGGCGGCTCGGCGCCCAAGCATGTGCAGCAGCTGGTGGAAGAGAACCACCTGCGCTGGGACTCGCTGGGTGAGTTCCTGGCGCTGGCGGTGTCGCTGGAAGACCTGGGCCTGAAGACCGGCAACAACAAGGCAAAGATCCTGTCCAAGACCCTGGACGCCGCGACCGGCAAGCTGCTGGACAACAACAAGAACCCGTCGCCCAAGACGGGGCAGCTCGACAACCGCGGCAGCCAGTTCTACCTGGCGCTGTACTGGGCGCAGGAACTGGTGGCACAGACCGAGGACGCGGAACTGGCGGCCCGTTTCGTGCCGCTGGCCAAGCAGCTGGCCGACAACGAAGCCGCGATCGTGGCCGAACTGGCGGCGGTGCAGGGCCAGCCGGCCGACATCGGCGGTTATTACCAGCCCGACTTCGCCAAGCTCTCGGCCGTGATGCGTCCGAGCGCCACCTTCAACGCCGCGCTGGAAGCGGTGGCCTGAAGCCCATCAAGGACCGTCTCCGGACGGTCCCCCAAGAAAAAGCCCGCCTGATGGCGGGCTTTTTCTTGGGGTCTGCAAGCTGGGCTCGTTCAGCGCGTTCCTTCGAAAGGCGTGCCACCGAGCTTGGTGCCGGCCTTGAGCCCCCGCTTGGCGAACCAGCCCTGGTTCATCTCCAGCACATAACGCACCGGCTTCTCGGAGCAGTGCGAATCGAGCGTCTGCGGCTTCATGTCGGCCAGGTTGACGATGGTGCCGTCGTCGGCCACGAACGCCGCGGTCAGCGGCAACAGCGTGTTCTTCATCCAGAAGCACTGTCCGGCCGGCTCTTCGAACACGAACAGCATGCCTTCGTTGGCCGGCATGTCGGTGCGGAACATCAGGCCCGTGGCGCGCTGGTCAAACGAGGAGGCCACCTGTGCGTGGATCAGGTGCATGCCGGCCTTGAGTGTGACCTGCGGCAGGTTGCGCTGCGCTTCCTGGGACCAGGCGGTGGAGCTCGCCAGGACCAGTGTCGCGAGCAAAAGGGTGAATCGGCGGATCATGCGCGGGTTCCGGAAGTCGTGTTGGGCAGCATTGTGCTTGATCGCGCGGGCATCGCCCCCAGGTTTGGGGACTAGAATTTCCCGCGCGCCGAGCCTCGGATGTCATGCACCCGGGCCAGACGGTTGACCCCATTCCTTCCACCGGAGTTCCTTTTTCATGTACCAGCACATCCAGGTGCCCGCGCAGGGCACGAAGATCACCGTCAATGCCGACATGTCGCTGAACGTTCCGGACGAGCCAATCGTTCCCTACATCGAAGGCGACGGCACCGGGCTGGACATCACGCCGGTGATGCTCAAGGTGGTCGATGCGGCGGTGGAAAAGGCTTACGGAGGCCAGCGCAAGATTCACTGGATGGAGGTCTACGCTGGTGAGAAGTCGACCAAGGTTTACGGACCGGATGTGTGGCTGCCCGAAGAAACCCTGGCGGTTCTCAAGGACTACGTGGTCTCGATCAAGGGTCCGCTGACGACGCCGGTGGGTGGTGGTATCCGCTCGCTCAACGTGGCACTGCGCCAGGAGCTGGACCTGTATGTCTGCCTGCGCCCGGTGCAGTACTTCAAGGGCGTTCCGTCGCCATTGAAGGAGCCAGAGAAGACCAACATGGTGATCTTCCGCGAGAACTCGGAGGACATCTACGCCGGCATCGAGTACGCCGCCCAGAGCGACAAGGCGAAAAAGCTCATCAAGTTCCTGCAGGACGAGATGGGCGTGACCAAGATCCGCTTCCCGGACACCTCGGGCATCGGCATCAAGCCGGTGTCGATCGAAGGCACCGAACGCCTGGTGCGCAAGGCGATCCAGTACGCGATCGACAACGACAAGCCCAATGTGACCCTGGTCCACAAGGGCAACATCATGAAGTTCACCGAAGGCGGCTTCCGTGACTGGGGCTATGCCCTGGCGCAGAAGGAGTTCGGCGCGCAGCCCATCGACGGTGGCCCGTGGTGCCAGTTCAAGAATCCGCGTACTGGCCGCAACATCGTCATCAAGGACGTGATCGCCGACGCCTTCCTGCAGCAGATCCTGACCCGGCCGGCCGAGTATTCGGTGATCGCGACCCTCAACCTCAATGGCGACTACATCTCCGACGCTCTGGCGGCGCAGGTGGGCGGTATCGGCATTGCCCCGGGTGCCAACATGTCCGACTCCGTCGCCTGTTTCGAGGCCACCCATGGCACGGCGCCCAAATACGCCGGCAAGGACTACGTGAACCCGGGTTCCGAGATCCTGTCGGCTGAGATGATGCTGCGCCACATGGGCTGGAAAGAGGCCGCCGACCTGATCATTGCGTCGATGGAAAAGGCGATCCTGTCCAAGCGCGTGACCTACGACTTTGCCCGGCTCATGGACGGCGCCACCCAGGTTTCGTGCTCCGGCTTCGGTCAGGTGATGATCGACAACATGTAATCAGGGCCTTGGCGCCCGCAGGGAGCGCAAAAGCGCACAAAAGCCGCCAGGAACCGGCGTTCCTCGGCGGTTTTTTCTTGGCCGCCAAGTTCACAATGCCTGCATGGACAGGTGCACGCACGCATTCAACGAGGGGGTGAAAACCACTTCTCGCGGTGGTGTGCGGGCCGCGGTTTTCCCTGTTCGCAGCAGCGAAGGGCGTGGACCGCTAGAATGGTTTTCATGGCCTCCCAGATCCCGAAAAAGCCCCAGATTCCTGCAGCTCCACCAGGTGTGGGCAGCGATGATTCGGTGGTGCTCGAACGCCGCACCCAGCGTGTCAAGCCGCCCCAGATGTACCAAGTCGTGCTGCTCAACGACGACTTCACCCCCATGGAGTTTGTCGTGCACGTGATCCAGGAATTTTTCAGCAAGGACCGCGAAACCGCCACACAGATCATGCTCAAGATCCATCTGGAGGGCAAAGGCATCTGCGGCGTCTATTCCCGCGATGTGGCCAGCACCAAGGTCGATCAGGTGCTGGCGGCATCCCGGGTGGCCGGTCATCCGCTGCAATGCCTGAGTGAACCAGTTGAATAAAGACGGGTCTACCCCAAATGATGGTCTCTTCCCTGTAAACCACCCAACGGACGTTCGCGTTTCAGATCCTCACCAGCCAAAAGGAAGTGTCCATGATTGCCCAGGAACTTGAAGTCAGCTTGCATATGGCCTTTGTCGAGGCCCGGCAGCAGCGGCACGAATTCATCACGGTCGAGCACTTGCTGCTCGCACTGCTGGACAACCCCAGCGCCTCCGAAGTGCTGCGGGCCTGTTCGGCCAACATCGACGATCTGCGCAAGTCCCTGACGAACTTCATCAAGGACAACACCCCGCAGGTCGCCGGCACCGACGAGGTCGACACCCAGCCCACGCTCGGATTCCAGCGCGTGATCCAGCGCGCGATCATGCATGTGCAGTCCACCGGCAACGGCAAGAAGGAAGTCAACGGCGCCAATGTGCTGGTGGCGATCTTCGGCGAGAAGGACTCGCACGCGGTGTATTACCTGCACCAGCAGGGCGTGACCCGCCTGGATGTGGTGAACTTCATCGCTCACGGCATCCGCAAGAGCGATCCGCCCGAGTCGTCCAAGCCGGGTGAAAGCGCGGCCGACAACGAAGAGCAGAGCGCCGAAACCAAGGGCAACGACAAGCAGTCCCCGCTGGAGCAGTTCACCCTGAACCTGAACCAGGCGGCCAAGGACGGCAAGATCGACCCGCTGATCGGCCGCGACTACGAGGTCGAGCGCGTGATCCAGATCCTGTGCCGCCGCCGCAAGAACAACCCACTTCTGGTGGGCGAAGCCGGCGTGGGCAAGACGGCGATCGCCGAGGGCCTGGCCTGGCGCATCACCCAGGGCGACGTGCCGGAAATTCTGGCCGAGTCGAACGTGTTCTCGCTGGACATGGGTGCGCTGCTGGCCGGCACCAAGTACCGCGGTGATTTCGAGCAGCGCCTCAAGGCCGTGCTCAAGTCGCTCAAGGACAAGCCACACGCCATCCTGTTCATCGACGAAATCCACACCCTGATCGGAGCCGGTGCGGCCTCGGGCGGCACGCTGGACGCGTCCAACCTGCTCAAGCCGGCGCTCTCCAGCGGCCAGCTCAAGTGCATCGGCGCGACCACCTTCACCGAATACCGCGGCATCTTCGAAAAAGACGCGGCCCTGTCGCGCCGCTTCCAGAAGGTCGACGTGGTCGAACCGACCGTCGAACAGACGGTGGACATCCTCAAGGGGCTCAAGAGCCGCTTCGAGGAGCACCACAGCGTCAAGTACGCCGTGGCAGCGCTGCAGGCCGCGGCCGAGCTGTCGGCCAAGTACATCAACGACCGCCATCTGCCCGACAAGGCCATCGACGTGATCGACGAGGCCGGTGCTGCGCAGCGCATCCTGGTGCCGTCCAAGCGCAAGAAGACCATCGGCAAGACCGAGATCGAAGAGATCGTGGCCAAGATCGCGCGCATTCCGCCCGCGAACGTGTCCAACGACGATCGCGGCAAGCTGCAGACGCTCGAACGCGACCTAAAGAGCGTGGTGTTCGGCCAGGACAAGGCCCTCGAGGTGCTGGCCGCCAGCGTCAAGATGGCGCGTTCAGGCCTCGGCAAGGCCGACAAGCCGATCGGTGCCTTCCTGTTCAGCGGCCCCACCGGCGTCGGCAAGACCGAGGCCGCCAAGCAGCTGGCCTACATCATGGGCATCGACCTGCTGCGCTTCGACATGTCGGAGTACATGGAGCGTCACGCTGTGAGCCGTCTGATCGGTGCGCCTCCGGGCTACGTCGGTTTCGACCAGGGCGGCCTGCTGACCGAGGCCGTCACCAAGAAGCCGCACTGCGTGCTGCTGCTCGACGAGATCGAGAAGGCGCACCCGGACATCTTCAACGTGCTGCTGCAGGTCATGGACCACGGCACGCTGACCGACAACAACGGGCGCAAGGCCGACTTCCGCAACGTCATCATCATCATGACGACCAACGCGGGTGCCGAGACCATGAACAAGGCGACGATCGGTTTCACCAACCCGCGTGTGGCCGGAGACGAAATGGGCGACATCAAGCGCCTGTTCACGCCCGAGTTCCGCAACCGGCTGGACGCGATCGTCAGCTTCAAGGCGCTGGACGAGCAGATCATCATGCGCGTGGTGGACAAGTTCCTGCTGCAGCTTGAGGGTCAGCTGGCCGAGAAGAAGGTCGAGGTCACCTTCACCGACACGCTGCGCAAGCACCTGGCCAAGAAGGGTTTCGATCCTCTGATGGGCGCACGCCCGATGCAGCGCCTGATCCAGGATACGATCCGCCGTGCCCTGGCCGACGAGCTGCTGTTCGGTCGCCTGACCGAGGGCGGCCGCCTGACGGTGGATCTGGAAAGCAAGGCCGGCGACGACGGCAAGGAAACCCAGGAAGTCAAGCTCGACATCCTGCCGCTGCCGAAGAAGGAAGGCAAAGCCAAGCCGGAAGAGGCGACCACGGGCTGACCCAGGTGGGGGCGCAAGCCCCGACCGAACAGCCAAGAAAAAGCCCGGCTCTGCTGGGCTTTTTCATTGTCGCGGGCGGGCTATCAGGAACGCAGTGCCTGGATCGCCTGTGCCCAGCGGGCTGCCAACTTGGATTCGCCGGTGGCGTTGGGATGCACGCCGTCGTAGAGGTCGCCGGTGGAGAAGCCGGCCGACTGGTCGACCACGCTCACCCCGCGGCTGGCGGCAATGCCGTCGATCTGCGCATTCAGTGCGGCGACCGCTCCCGGGTCCACCACGTTCGGAATGATCTTGGCGAGGACGATGCGGACATCGCCCTTGCCGGCGCGGATGTTGTCGATCAGCCCACCCAGCTCCTGTGCCACGCCAGCGGGGTTTTCGCCCTGGAACAGGTCGTTGGTGCCCAGATGAATCAGCACGATGTCCGGCGCCGCGCCGGACACATACCCGGCGGCCTGGGCCGACATTTCGTCGGTCCGCCAGCCCCAGTGGCCTTCGTTGTCCTGGTCGAAATCGGCGTTGGGCGCGCTGCCGCCGGACACGCCCGAATGGCTGCCGACAAAGTTGACCTGGCAGCCGGCACCGACGAGGTTCATCCAGAGGTCGCGGCGGTAGCTGTTGTGGCCGGTGTCGCCTTCGGTGATGGAGTCGCCCATGGGCATGATCCGCAGGGCGCCGCCCGAGGTGCCGCAGGAGGCCACCCGTTCGGCGGTGCTGCCGCCGGCCGGCGCGCCGTCGGAACCGCCGCCGCCGCCGCCGCAGGCAGCAAGTGCCAGCGCCAGCAGAGGCGAAGTCAGGGACATCAGGGAAGGGCGAAGGCGCATGGAAATTCCTTGAAAAAGTGGGTGATGGTGTCGAGGGTCAGCGTTTGCCGCCCAGCAGGCCGCCGAGCACGCCACGCACGAGCTGCCGCCCGAGGCCGCTGGCCACGCTGCGCGCCGCCGTCTTGGCCATGGTCTGCACCAGGCCGTCGTACTGGCCGCCGCGCGGACCGGTGCGTCCGAACAGGGCTTCGTTGATCATGCCGCCGATGCCCGAGCCTTCTTCTTTCTTGTCTTCGGTGGCGCCCGGGATGCGGGGCGTCTTGGGTGCATCGGTCGCTGCGGCTGGTTGCTCTGCCTGTCCGCGCTTGCCGGCGTGGGCCTGGAACACTTCGTAGGCGCTTTCCCGGTCCACCACCTTTTCATACACGCCGGCCACGAGCGAAGTCTGCAGCAGCGTGGTGCGCTGTTCGGGCGTGATCGGGCCGAGCTGGCTGCCCGGCGGAATCACGAACACGCGTTCGGTTTCGCTGGGGCGGCCCTTGGCATCGAGCAGGCTGACCAGGGCTTCGCCCACGGCAAGCTCCGTGATCGCGGCTTCGATGTCCAGTCCGGCCTTGGGGCGCATGGTTTCGGCGGTGGCCTTGACGGCTTTCTGGTCGCGCGGGGTGAAGGCACGCAGCGCGTGCTGCACGCGGTTGCCCAACTGGCCGAGCACCGAATCGGGAATGTCCAGCGGGTTCTGGGTCACGAAATACACGCCCACGCCCTTGGAACGCACCAGGCGCACGACCAGCTCGATGCGGTCGATCAGGATCTTGGGTGCTTCGTCGAACAGCAGGTGGGCCTCATCGAAGAAGAACACCAGCTTGGGCTTGTCCGGGTCGCCGATTTCGGGCAAAGCCTCGAACAGCTCCGAGAGCATCCAGAGCAGGAAGGTGGCGTACAGGCGCGGCGCGTTCAGCAGCTTGTCGGCCGTCAGCACGTTGATCACGCCCTTGCCGCCGACCGTCTGCATGAAGTCGCTGATGTCGAGCATGGGCTCGCCGAAGAACTTGTCGCCGCCCTGTTGCTCGATCTGCAGCAGGCCGCGCTGGATGGCGCCGATGCTGGCGGCGCTGATGTTGCCGTACTCGGTGGTGAACTGCTTGGCGTTGTCGCCGATGTGCTGCAGCATGGCCCGCAGGTCCTTCATGTCCAGCAGCAGCAGGCCGTTGTCGTCGGCGATCTTGAAGACCAGGTTGAGCACGCCGGCCTGGGTGTCGTTCAGGTCCAGCATGCGCGAGAGCAGCAGCGGGCCCATGTCGGAAATCGTGGCGCGGACCGGATGACCCTGTTCACCGAACACGTCCCACAGCGTGGTGGGACAGGCCTGCGGTTCGGTCGGGGTGAGACCGCGGTCGGCCAGGATCTTGCGGACCTTCTCGGGCAGATTGCCTTTCTGGCTGATGCCGGTCAGATCGCCTTTCACATCGGCCATGAACACCGGCACGCCGATGTTGGAGAACTGCTCGGCCAGGGTCTGCAGCGTCACCGTCTTGCCGGTGCCCGTTGCGCCGGTGATCAGCCCGTGGCGGTTGGCCAGTCCGGGCAGCAGATGGCACTGGGCATTGGCGTTCTGGGCAATCAGCAGCGGTTCGGCCATGTCGGGCTTCCTTACAGGGGTGAAGAGGGGAGGGGGTCGTAAAATCGAAGGTTATTACACCAAATTCTGGTCAGAAAAAAGGACTCTCTCGTGGCTGGACACAGCAAATGGGCCAACATTCAACACCGCAAGGGCCGGCAGGATGAAAAGCGGGGCAAGATCTGGACGCGCGTGATCCGAGAAATCACCGTGGCCGCCCGCACCGGTGGTGGTGACCCGGCCATGAACCCCCGTCTGCGGCTGGCGATCGACAAGGCCAAGGCGGCGAACATGCCGGCCGACCGCATCAAGTACAACGTCGACAAGGCCTCGGGCAACCTCGAAGGCCAGGCGCTGGAAGAAATCCGCTACGAAGGCTACGGCATCGGTGGCGCGGCCATCATCGTGGACACCATGACGGACAACAAGGTGCGCACTGTGGCCGAAGTGCGTCATGCCTTCAGCAAGTACGGCGGCAACCTGGGCACCGACGGCTCGGTGGCCTTCCAGTTCAAGCACTGTGGCCAGATCATCTTTGCGCCGGGCACAAGCGAAGACAAGGTGATGGAAGTGGCGCTGGAGGCCGGCGCCGAGGATGTGATCACCGACGACGACGGCGCCATTGAGGTGCTGACCGCCTACACCGACTTCGAAGCCGTGAAGAACGCGCTGGAGGCCGCGGGTCTGAAGCCCGAGGTGGCCGAGGTCACCATGCGGGCTGAGAACGCGATTCCCCTTGCTGGTGAAGACGCGGCGCGCATGCAGAAATTGCTCGACATTCTGGAAGACCTGGACGACGTGCAGGAGATCTTCCACAACGCAGAGATCAACGAATGAAAGTCCTGGTGATTGGCGGTGGTGGCCGCGAGCACGCGCTGGCGTGGAAGCTCAAGCAATCCGAGGGGGTCGAGCAGGTGTTTGTGGCGCCCGGCAACGCCGGTACCGCGCGCGACGCGCAACTGACCAACCTGGCGATCACCGACAAGGTGGCGCTGCGCGAATGGGCGCAGGCCAATGGCATCGGCCTGACCGTGGTCGGTCCCGAGGCGCCACTGGCGGCCGGGGTGGTGGACGAGTTCCACGCCCACGGCCTGGCCATCTTCGGACCGACGCAGAGGGCGGCCCAGCTGGAAAGCTCCAAGGCCTTCAGCAAGGCCTTCATGCAGCGCCATGGCATCCCGACGGCCGAATACCAGACCTTCACCGACGCGGTGCAGGCCCACGCCTATGTGGACGCCAAGGGCGCGCCCATCGTGATCAAGGCCGATGGCTTGGCGGCGGGCAAGGGCGTGGTGGTGGCGATGTCGCTGGCCGAGGCGCACGAAGCGATCGACTTCATGCTGCTGGACAACAAGCTGGGCGTGGCGCACAACGAGGGCGGCGCCCGCGTGGTGATCGAGGAATTCCTCGACGGCGAGGAGGCCAGCTTCATCGTGCTGTGCGACGGCGTGAACGCACTCGCGCTGGCCACCAGCCAGGACCACAAACGCTTGCTGGACGCCGACCAGGGTCCGAACACCGGCGGCATGGGCGCGTACTCGCCGGCGCCGGTGGTCACGCCGGCCGTGCACCAGCGCGCCATGGACGAGGTGATCCTGCCCACGCTGCGTGGCATGGCCGCCGATGGCATTCCGTACACCGGCTTCCTCTACGCGGGCCTGATGATCACGCCCGACGGCCGCGTCAAGACGCTGGAATTCAACTGTCGCATGGGCGATCCGGAGACGCAGCCGATCATGATGCGCCTGCGCTCCAACCTGGCGCAGGTGCTGCTCTCGGCCACCCGCGCCGAGCTGGACCAGGTGACGCTGGACTGGGACCCGCGCGTGGCGCTGGGCGTGGTGCTGGCGGCTGCCGGTTACCCGATGAATCCCCGCAAGGGCGATGCCATCACCGGCCTGCCCGCCGACGAAGCCGACCGCATGGTGTTCCATGCCGGCACCGCCGACGCCAACGGCCAGGTGGTGGTCTCGGGCGGACGCGTGCTGTGTGTGACGGCGCTGGCCGACACCGTGGCGGCCGCCCAGAAGAAGGCCTATGGCGTGGTCGACGGCGTGCGCTTCGACGGCATGCAATGCCGCCGCGACATCGGCTACCGTGCCCTCTGACACCATGACCCAGCCGACCCGCCGCGTTCGCGACTACCTCACCGGCCTGCAGGACCGCATCACCTCGACCATTGCGGTGGTCGACGGTGGTGCCTTCGTGGTCGACCACTGGAAAAAACCCAAGGGCGAGCGCCTGCAAGGGCAGGGCATTACGCAGATCCTGGAGAACGGAGCCGTTTTCGAACGAGCCGGCTGTGGCTTCTCGCACGTGACCGGCCCGAGCCTGCCGCCGTCGGCCACACAGCACCGGCCGGAACTGTCGGGGGCGCCGTTCGAGGCGATGGGCGTTTCGCTGGTGTTCCACCCGCGCAATCCCTTCGTGCCGACGGTGCACATGAATGTGCGCATGATCGCCGCGACGCCGGCCAGCGGGCAGACCGTGTGCTGGTTCGGCGGCGGCATGGACCTCACGCCGTACTACGGCTTCGAGGAAGACGCCGTGCATTTCCACCGCACCTGCAAGACGGCGCTGGACCCCTTTGGCGTCGACAAGTACCCGCGCTTCAAGAAGTGGTGCGACGAGTATTTCTACCTCAAGCACCGCGACGAGCAGCGTGGTGTGGGCGGGGTGTTCTTCGACGACTTCTCCGAGCTGGGTTTCGAGGGCAGCTTCTCGATGCTGCGCTCGGTCGGTGACGCCTTCCTTGACGCTTATCTGCCGGTCGTGGACCGTTGCCGGGCCATGGAATATGGTGAGCGCGAGCGCGCGTTCCAGCTCTACCGCCGCGGCCGCTACGTCGAGTTCAACCTGGTCTGGGACCGCGGAACGCACTTCGGCCTGCAGTCGGGTGGACGCAGCGACTCCATCCTGCTCTCCATGCCGCCCATGGTCAGCTGGTCGTACCAGCGCGCCGAAGAGCCCGGCTCGGAAGAGGCGCGGCTTTACAGCGATTTCCTCGTGCGCAAGGACTGGATCTGATGCCGCAGGCGGCGCCGGGAAACCCCTTGCGCATCGGCCTCTTCGGCGGTGCCTTTGATCCGCCCCACCGCGCCCACCGGGCCCTGGCCGAGGCCGCCATCGGGCAGCTGTCGCTGGACCGGCTGCACATCCTGCCCACAGGCCAGGCCTGGCACAAGTCCCGCACCCTGACCGATGGCGTGCACCGCCTGGCCATGTGCCAGCTCGCCTTCGTCGATCTGCCCGCCGTGCGCGTCGACGACCGCGAGCTGCGTCGCCCGTCGGCCACGTACACGATCGACACCCTCGAAGAATTCCGTCGGGAGTACCCGGATGCCCGGTTCTTCCTCATCGTCGGTGAAGACCAGCTCCAGGCCTTCCGGAGCTGGCGCCGCTGGCAGGAGGTGTTGTCCATGGCGACCCTGGTGGTCGCTGGCCGGCCTGGTTCGCAGGGCGATTCGCCGCTGTCCGATGGACCTTCCTCGAACGACGAAGTGCCTTTCCTGCGCCTGCTGATGCCTTTGTCACCCCTGAGTTCCACCGGCATCCGGGCCGGCCTGGCCGATCCCGAACGCCGCCGCACAGGGCTGGCCGCTCTGGTGCCTGAAGCCGTCGCAGGCTATATTTCCAACCATTCCCTCTACCAACAGCCTTCATGACCAGCGAAACCACCGCCAAAAAAGACATCCAGAAACTCCAGCGAGCCATTGTGGAGGGCCTGGAAGACGTCAAAGGCCAAGACATCGTGGTCTTCAACACCGAAGCGCTGTCGCCGCTGTTCGAGCGCGTGATCGTCGCCAGCGGCACCTCGAACCGCCAGACCAAGGCGCTGGCCTCCAGCGTGCGCGATGCCGTGCGTGAAGCCGGTTTCGACAAACCCCGCATCGAGGGCGAAGACAACGGCGAATGGATCATCATCGACTGCGGCGCGGCCGTGGCCCACGTGATGCAGCCCGTGATCCGCCAGTACTACCGCCTGGAAGAGATCTGGGGCCAGAAGCCGGTGAAGCTGAAGTCGGGCGCCGAGAAGGCGGCGGCTTCCAAGAAGGCTGCTTCGGCAGAACCCAGGAAGGCCGCGAAAAAGACATCCGCGAAGACTGCAGCGACCAAGGAAGTGGCGCCCGTGTCCGGCAAGGCCGTGGTGCGCAAGACCGCCAAGGCTGCCGCACCGGTGGCCGCCAAGACGCCTGCGAAGAAGACGGCCGGCAAGGCACCAGTCAAATCGGCTGCCGCCAAGGCGCCGCGCAAGACGACGGCTGCTGCTGGCGCCAAGCCCAAGGCCGCGTTGCCCAAGCTGGTGGTCAACAAGCCCAAGCCCGCCGCCAGACCGGCAGCGAAAACCGCCGCCAAGCCGGTCGCCAAGAAGTCCGCGCCGAAGAAGAAGGCATGAAGCTCGTGATCGTCGCGGTCGGGCAGCGCATGCCCGACTGGGCCCAGACCGCCTACGACGATTACGCCAAGCGCTTCCCGCCCGAGCTGCGGGTCGACATCAAGACCGTCAAGACCGAGCCCCGCGGTTCCAAGACCGTGGAAACGGTCATGGCCGCCGAGCGCGAGCGCATCGTGGCGGCGCTGCCCAAAGGCTCCCGCACCGTGGTGCTCGACGAGCGCGGCACCCAGCTGACCACCAAGGCGCTCGCACAGCAGTTGCGCCAATGGCAGCTGGATGGCGACGACGTGGCGCTGGTCATCGGTGGCCCCGACGGGCTGGAACCGGCCTTCCGTGAGGCGGCCCACCAGCGCATCCGCCTGTCCGACCTGACGCTGCCGCACGCGATGGTGCGGGTGTTGCTGATCGAACAGCTCTACCGGGCCTGGTCCATCAACGCCAACCATCCGTACCACCGTGAGTGACTTCATCTATCTCGCCTCGCAGAGCCCGCGCCGCAAGCAATTGCTCGAACAGTGGGGTGTGCGCTGCGAACTGCTGCTGCCCGACGACCACGAAGACGTCGAAGCGCTGGAGGCGGTATTGCCAGGCGAAGCGCCGGCCGCCTATGTGCAGCGGGTGACCGGGTTGAAGTTGCAGGCGTCGGTGCAGCGTCTCCGGCGCCGGGGCCTGCCGCTGGCGCCGGTGCTGTGTGCCGACACGACGGTGGCCCTGGGCCGGCGAATTCTCGGCAAACCCGCCGATGCGGCCGATGCGCGCCGCATGCTGGGCGATCTCGCGGGCCGCCGGCACCGTGTGCTGACCGCGGTGGCAGTGGCCCGGCCGGCGGCGCGTGGCGCGGGCCGGCAATGGGCGGCGCTGTCGACCTCGAAGGTGCAGTTTGACGCCTGGAGCGCGGCCGACATCCGCCGTTATGTCGATAGCGGCGAACCCATCGGCAAGGCCGGCGCCTACGCCATTCAGGGCAGCGCGTCGTTGCACATCAGCCGCATCAGTGGCAGCTACTCGGGCATCATGGGGCTGCCGGCCCACGAGACGGCCCAACTGCTGCGCGCCGCCGGCGTGCGGCTGGCCTGCTGAACAACCAGAACATCGAGACAGACATGAGCCAGGACATCCTGATCAATTGGGCGCCGCAGGAGACGCGGGTGGCGGTGGTCGAGCAGGGCGCGGTGCAGGAGGTGCATCTGGAGCGCACCCTGGAGCGCGGACTGGTCGGCAACATCTATCTCGGCAAGGTCTCGCGCGTGCTGCCGGGCATGCAGTCGGCCTTCATCGACATCGGGCTGGACCGTGCGGCCTTCCTGCATGTGGCCGACCTGATGCCCAACATCAACGCCAAACACGCCGCGCCGAAGGACCGTGCGCCGTCGGCGGGCGAAGGCTCGGCCGAAGGTGGCGGCAAGATGCTGACACCCGATCCGGTGCAGCCGATCGAGCGCCAGATCTTCGAAGGACAGGCGCTGATGGTGCAGGTGCTCAAGGACCCGATCGGTTCCAAGGGCGCGCGGCTGACCGCGCAGATCAGCATCGCCGGCCGGCTGCTGGTGTTCCTGCCGCAGGACAACCACATCGGCGTGTCGCAGAAGATTCCCGCCGCACAGCGCGAAGCCCTGCGCCAGCGGCTGCTCGCGCTGACGGCCATGCCGGATGGCAGCGCGGCGGGCGGCTTCATCCTGCGCACCAACGCCGAAGACGCGACCGACGAAGAAATGGGCGAAGACATCGCCTACCTGCGCAAGACCTGGCAGCGCATCAAGGAGGCGTCCTCGCGCCAGCCGCCGGCCACGGTGCTGCATGTCGACCTGAACCTGATGCAGCGGGTGCTGCGCGACCTGGTGGGTGCGCAGACGCAGTCGATCCGCATCGACTCGCGCGAGCAGTTCGGCCTGCTGCAGGCCTTTGCGGCCGAGTTCATGCCCGACACCGCGCGCAAGCTGCAGCTTTACACGGGCGAGCGGCCGATCTTCGACCTGTTCAACGTCGACGAAGAGATCACGCGGGCGCTGAGCCGGCGCGTCGACCTCAAGTCGGGCGGGTATCTGGTGATCGACCAGACCGAGGCGTTGACGACCGTGGATGTAAACACGGGCGGCTTTGTCGGTGCCCGCAATTTCGACGACACGGTGTTCCGCACCAACCTGGAGGCCGCGCAGGCGATCGCCCGGCAACTGCGGCTGCGCAACCTGGGCGGCATCGTGATCGTCGACTTCATCGACATGGTGCGCGAGGACCACCGCGACGCCGTGCTGACCGAATTCCGCAAGCAGCTGGCGCGCGACCGGGTGAAGACCATGACCGGCGGTTTCTCGCAGCTGGGGCTGGTCGAAATGACCCGCAAGCGCACGCGCGAGTCGCTGGCGCACATGCTCAGTGAGCCTTGTCCGGCCTGTGATGGCAAGGGTGTGGTCAAGACCGCGCGCAGCCTTTGCTACGACATCCTGCGCGAGATCCTGCGCGAGGCGCGGGCCTTCAGTCCGCGCGAGTTCCGCGTGGTGGCGTCACCGCGGGTGGTGGAGCTGTTTCTCGACGAAGAAAGCGCTCATCTGGCCGGACTGTCGGACTTCATCGGCAAGCCGATCTCGCTGCAGGCCGAAAGCTCCATGACCCAGGAGCAATACGACATCGTCCTGCTCTGACCCTCAGGCAGCTTCCGGTTCCGAGAAGCCCTGCGCGTGCAGCCGGGCGTACAGGCCGCCGGTGCGCAGCAGCTGCTGGTGGGTGCCCTGCTCGGCGATGCGGCCGTTGGCCAGCACGACCACGCGGTCGGCGTGTTCGATGGTCGAGAGCCGGTGCGCGATGACCAGGGTCGTGCGGCCCTTCATCAGGCGGGCCAGGGCGTCCTGGACCAGCCGCTCGGACTCGTTGTCCAGTGCCGACGTCGCTTCGTCGAGGATCAGCACCGGTGCGTCCTTGTAGATGGCCCGTGCGATGGCCAGGCGCTGGCGCTGACCGCCGGAGAGCTCGGCGGCGTTGTGACCGACGCTGCTGTGGATGCCGCGCGGCAGGCGCGACAACAGCTCGCCCAGGTTGGCCGACTCCAGCGCCGCCAGCACCTTGCCTTCGTCGATGGCACCCCCGGCGGCGCCCAGCGCCACGTTGGCGGCGAGGCTGTCGTTGAGCATGATCACGTCCTGGCTCACCATGGCGAACTGGCGCCGCAGGCAATGCAGTTCCCAGTCGGGCAGAGCGACGCCATCGAGGTGGACCTCGCCGTGCAGCACTTCGACAAAGCGCGGCAACAGGTTGGCCAGCGTGGTCTTGCCCGAACCCGAAGGTCCGACCAGGGCCAGCACTTCCCCAGGCTGCACCTGCAGCGACACACCGCACAGGGCCGTGCGGTTGACTTCATCGTCGCCGGTGGATTCGTCGTCGCGCGAGGGGTAGCGCACCCAGACGTCCCTGAATTCGATGGCCCCCTGCACGCGGTCGGCGACGTGGGTGCCGCTGGATTGCTCCGGCGTGTCTTCGATCAGTTCCAGCCCGCGCTCCAGCGCCGCCAGGCCCCGCGTGATCGGGCCGGCGATTTCGGCCAGGTGCCGGATCGGAGCGACCAGCATCAGCATGGCCGTCACGAAGGCCACGAAGTTGCCGACGGTGACGCCGCTGCGGCTGCTCTGCCAGAGCGCCACCGCGATCACTGCCGACAGCGCCACCGCCGCCAGCATCTGCGTCAGCGGGGTCATGGCCGCCTGGGCGATGGTCGACTTCAGGGCCAGGCGCCGCAGCCGAACGCTCAGGCCTTCGAAGCGCTCCGACTGGCGGGCCTGCGCGCCGTGCAGCCGCACCATGCGGTGGGCCAGCGCGTTTTCCTCGACCACGTAGGCCAGTTCGTCGGTGGCCTGCTGGCTCGACTTGGTGAGGCGGTACAGCCGGCGCGACAGCACCCGCATCACCACCACCAGCGCCGGGAACAGGAACAGCACGATCAGCGTGAGCTTCCAGTTCAGCACCATCAGGTAGCCCAGCAAGGCCAGCAGCGTCAGGCTGTCCTTGGTCAGGGTCAGCAGGGCATTGACCAGCAGCGTCGAGCCGGTCTGTACTTCATACACCAGCGTGTTGGACAGCTTGCTTGCGCTCTGGCGGGCGAACAGGGTCATCTGCGCGTCGTTGAGCTTGTCGAACATCGCCCGGCGCAGGTTCAGCAGACCCAGGCTGGCGGTGTAGGAGAGCGCGTACTGTGCGAGGAATCCCGACAGACCGCGGATGCCGAACAGGCCCAGCAGCGCTGCCGGCACCATCCAGAGGTCGATGTTGCCTTCGGAGAAGCCACGGTCCAGCAGCGTCTTGAGCAGGGCCGGGATCATCGGTTCGGTCAGTGCGCCGATGACGGTGCACACCGCGGCCAGCACGATGCCGGCCGATGCCGAGCGGAAATACGGCCAGAACCGACGCAGTCGCTGACGGATCGTGTCCCGGGGGGATTCGAGTGCTGGATCGGGAGTAGTCAAGGCGGCTGGAACCTGGGTCGGTGTGTGGCGGATGCGCGGGCGGGGAACTTGTGCCGGGGGCAGCACATCTTGTCACGGCAGGGGTATGCGCATCCGGTATTATCCGTTGGCGGCCCGCTATGGTGCATTCACCCTTGAACCAACGCATGCAGGAACTGAAACGAACCGATTGGCTGCCCTCGCGGCGGCACCTGTTGACCCACGCCGCAGCCCTGTCGCTGATGGCGGCACCTCTGACAGATGCAATGGCGCAGTTTCGCGTCGAAGTGTCGGGGGCCGGTGTCACCCAGATTCCGATCTCTGCCGCCGCCTTCCGCGACAACAGCCTGGTGAACCAGGACATGGCCGCCATCGTGCGCGCCGACCTGGAGCGCAGCGGGCAGTTCAAGTTCATCGAGCCGCTGCCGGTCCGTCTGGACGAAACCTCCCGCCCTGAGCTGAACGCCTGGCGCGAAAAGGGCACCGATGCGCTGCTGACGGGCAGCGTGACGCGTCTGGCCGATGGCCGTTACGACGTGCGTTTCCGGCTCTGGGATTCGGTGCGTGGGCAGGACCTCGGAGGGCTGAGCTACCCGGTCGGCGCCACCGACCTGCGCTACGCCGCACACAAGATCGCCGACTACGTGTACGAGAAGCTCACGGGAGACAAGGGGGTGTTTGCAACCCGCATCGCCTACGTGACCAAGTCGGGGACGCAATATCGATTGCTCGTGGCCGATTCCGACGGTGAAAACTCCCGCGTCTCGCTCACCAGTCCAGAACCAATCATCTCGCCAAGTTGGTCGCCCGATAGTGCGACTCTTGCATACGTCTCTTTCGAGACTCGCAAGCCGTCGATCTACTCGATCAATGTGGGGACTGGAAAAACTCGCCTGCTGGCCAACTTCCGTGGCTCCAACAGCGCGCCGTCGTGGTCGCCCGATGGACGTCAACTGGTGGTGACCCTGTCGATTTCCGGCAATGCCCAGATCTACGCGATGGATGCCAATGGCGGCCAGCCACGGCGGCTGACGAACTCCGGCAGCATCGACACGGAACCGGTGTTCAGCGCCGACGGCCGCTCGATCTTCTTTGTGAGCGACCGAGGCGGCTCGCCTCAGGTCTATCGCATGGGCGCCAACGGTGAGAACCCCCAGCGGCTCACCTTCGACGGCAACTACAACATCTCGCCGGCACCCAGCCCCGACGGACGCTGGCTGGCCTTCATCTCCCGTGTCAATGGCGCCTTCCGCTTGCACGTCATGGACCTGAACGGCGGCAAGGTCACTGCGTTGAGCGACACCAGTGCCGACGAAAGTCCGAGCTTTGCGCCCAACAGCAAACTGATCGTCTACGCCACGCGCGACCGTGGTCAGGAAGCCCTGATGACGTCCACCGTGGATGGCCGTGTCAAGACCAGGCTGGCTGGCGCACAAGGCGACATCCGTGAGCCCGACTGGGGCCCGTTCGTCCGCTGACACCGACATACTCGACCTACTGTACGCTCACTCCCATACCGATCCAGAAAGGGACTTTTGCAATGACCAAGACTTCGACCCAGGCGCAGCACACGAACGCCTCCCGCCCTGTCTGGCTGACCCGGGTCGCCGGGCTGTTGTTGGTGGCCACGCTGGTCGCCTGCGGTTCCAGCGTGAAGCTCGACGAAGCACCGGTGGAAGACCGCAATACCACCTCGACCGGCCAGACCGGGCAGGATGGCTCCGGTACGGGTGTTGATCCGCGTGGTGTGACGGGTGTGCAGGTGCCGGGCATGAATTTGCCGCAGCCTACCGGTCTGACCCGCATTGTCTATTTCGACTACGACAGCTTCGAAGTGCGCGCCGAATTTGCCGCGGCGCTGGAAGCCAACGCCAAGTACCTCAAGGCCAACCCTGGCCGCAAGGTGGCGCTGGAAGGTCACACCGACGAACGCGGTGGTCGCGAATACAACCTGGCGCTGGGCCAGAAGCGTGCCGAAGCGGTGCGTCGCTCGATGGCTCTGCTCGGCGTGTCCGAAGGGCAGATGGAGCCGGTGAGCTTCGGTGAGGAAAAGCCCGCCGCCATGGGTGGCGACGAGGCCTCCTACGCCAAGAACCGCCGCGTCGAACTGACCTATAAATAAATGAAGCTCCGCCCCTTTGCTTCCTGGCCCGCCCTGATGGGTGGTGCGTCGTTGGTGGTCGCCAGCCTGTGGCCGCTACAGGCGCATGCCCTGTTCGACGACGACGAGGCCCGCAAGGCCATCCTCGACCTGCGGCAAAAGTTTGACGCCTACCGGCAGGACACCGATGCGAAGCTGGGGCGGCTGATGAACGAGTCGCGTGATGCAGGCACGGCCAGCCAGCGCAGCATGCTCGAACTGTCGAACCAGAACGAGCAGCTCCGGGCTGAAATCGCGCGCCTGCGTGGCCAGAACGAGCAGCTTGCGCGCGACGTCGCCGAACTGCAGCGTCAACAGAAGGATGTGCAGGCCGGTGTCGATGCCCGGCTGCGTCAGGTCGAGCCGGCCAAGGTGTCGCTTGACGGTGCCGAGTTCACCGCCACGCCGGAGGAAAAGCGGGACTACGACGCCGCGATGGAGTTGCTGCGCAAGTCCGACTTCGCGGGTGCGTCGTCGGCCTACGCCGGCTTCCTGCGCCGTTTCCCGGGCAGTGGCTATACGCCGTCGGCGTTGTACTGGCTGGGCAATGCACAGTACGCCAACCGCGCCTACAAGGAAGCGATCGAGAGCCACCGCCGTCTGGTGGCGCAGTACCCGTCGCACCAGCGCACGCCCGAAGCGATGCTGGCGATGGCGAACAGCCAGATCGAACTCAAGGATGGCAAGGGCGCCCAGCGCACGCTGGAGACCCTGGTGCGTACCTACCCGCAGTCCGAGGCCGCAGCCGCCGGGCGCGAACGTCTGGCCAAGATTCGCTGAACGGCCCCCCGGGGCGTGGTCCCTGGGTCGCTGCTTGTGGAACGCGAATGACCTCCGACTTTGAACGCCGCTTCGGCGGCATGCGCCGCCTCTATGGCGTAGACGGGGCGCAAGCCGTGTTCGACGCGCATGTGGTCGTGGTCGGCATTGGTGGGGTCGGCTCCTGGGCGGCGGAGGCACTGGCCCGCAGCGGAGTTGGGAGGCTGACATTGATCGACATGGACCATGTGGCGGAGTCGAACGTGAACCGCCAGATCCATGCGCTGTCGACCACCCTCGGACAGGCCAAGGTGGAGGCAATGAAAGAGCGCATCGCGCTCATCCATCCCGACTGCACGGTGCAGGTGGTCGACGACTTCGTGACACCGGACAACTGGTCCGCGATGGGCGCTTCCTTGCTCGCCGGTGGGCAGTCGCTGGCGGTGGTCGACGCCTGTGACCAGGTGCGGGCCAAGACGGTGATGGCTGCGTGGGCGGTGGCGCACCAGGTGCCACTCGCGAGCGTGGGCGCTGCCGGTGGCAAGCGCCGGGCGCAGGCGGTCGAGGTCGGCGACCTGGCCGACGTGACGCACGATCCGCTGCTGGCACAGCTGCGTTACCGGCTGCGCAAACACCACGGCGCATCGCGCACCAAACGCATTGGTGTGACCTGCGTGTTCAGTCGCGAAGCGGTGGCGCCTCCGGATGCCTCGTGCGCAATCGGGTCGGTGGATGGTTCGCTCAATTGCCATGGCTACGGGTCGGCGGTCAGTGTCACCGCGACCTTTGGCATGTGTGCCGCAGGCTGGGTCATTGGCGCATTGGCAGAACGTGTTGAAAAAGTGCGGCCCATTTTAAAAACAGGCGAAATGACGCTATAATCTGAGGCTTCGCAGTATCCGAAATCGATTTCAGAAATCGGATCGTGCGGGGCGTTAGCTCAGTTGGTAGAGCAGCGGACTCTTAATCCGTAGGTCGAGTGTTCGAGTCACTCACGCCCCACCAGTTTTCAACCTCCCGGTTCCGGGAGGTTTCTCTCGGTCCAGCGCGACCAGACAGATCTTCCAAGTTTGATGGGACGTTAGCTCAGTTGGTAGAGCAGCGGACTTTTAATCCGTTGGTCGGCAGTTCGAGCCTGCCACGTCCTACCAAAGCAAAAGCCCTGGTCTTTCGACCAGGGCTTTTTTCTTGGTGCAGCCAAATGCCGTTCAGGCCTTTTTCTTGAGCAGGCCGTAGATCACCAGCAGCACCACAGCGCCCACCACCGAAGCGATGAACCCTGCCGCTTGGCCCTGCGCGTACAGCCCCAGGGCTGCGCCCGCGTAGCTGGCCAGGAACGAGCCGGCGACGCCCAGGATGGCGGTCATGATCCAGCCCATGCTGTCGTCGCCCGGTTTGACCATGCGTGCGATGAAACCTGCGATCAGGCCGATGAAGAGGGTGCCGAGAATGGACATCATGGAAAGTCTGCCTTTCAGAAAGTAGAGAGAAAGTCTCTGTTCCGGTCAGACTGTAGCGAGCATTCGAGGCCCGGGGAACCCCGTCGCATCCAAACCCGGGCGCCGTGTGCGGGCTGTCACCCCGCAGCGGTGTTCACGCGACAGCGTTGGCCGCCTCGATGGCTTCGGTCAGTTCCAGCCACTTCGCCTCGACGGTGTCGATCTCGTCGTTGACGGCTTTGAGCTGGCGCCCCGCGTCGGCGAGCACGGCGGGTGTGGCCGGCTGGCTCAGGGCGTCTTCGAGGCGCTGCTTTTCCTGGGTCAACGACTGCAGGCGCTTGTCGGCCTGTTCCAGCGATTTCTTCAGCGGGCGCAGCCGTTCTGCCAGTTGCTGGCGTTTCTGCGCGTCGAGTTTGCGCTGCTCCGCGCCGCCGGGCGATGGCGGCGCTGCAGCAGCGGCAGGCGCTGGTGCTGCCACCGGTGCGGCGACGGCGGGTGCGGGCTCGCCGCGGGCCTCCTGGCGCCGCGCCTCGCGCGCCTGCTTGGCGACGTCCAGCAGATAGCGCTGGTAGTCGTCGAGGTCGCCGTCGAACGGAGCGATGCCACCACGCGAGACCAGCCAGAACTCGTCGCACACCGCGCGCAGCAACGCACGGTCGTGGCTGACCAGCATGACCGTGCCTTCGAATTCGTTGAGTGCGACCGACAAGGCTTCGCGCGTGGCCAGATCCAGGTGGTTGGTCGGTTCGTCGAGCAGCAGCAGGTTGGGGCGCTGCCAGACGATCATGCACAGCACCAGGCGCGCCTTCTCGCCGCCGCTCATGCTGCCCACGGCCTGTTTGACCATGTCGCCGCCGAAGTTGAAGCCGCCCAGGAAGCTGCGCAGATCCTGCTCGCGCGTGGCCTGGCCGCTCAGGCGCCCTTGCGCCGTGCAGTCCTTGACCAGCCGGATCATGTGTTCCAGCGGTGTGTCCGCCGGGCGCAGCACGTCCAGTTCCTGCTGCGCGAAGTACCCGATGTTCAGGCCCTTGCCTTCGGTGATCTGGCCGCTGATGGCGCCCAGGTCGCGCGCAATGGTCTTGACCACGGTCGACTTGCCCTGGCCGTTGGCGCCCAGGATGCCGATGCGCTGGCCCGCCAGCACCGACTTGCTGACATTGCGCACGATCACGGTCGGCGTACCGCCCTCTTCGGGCGAGGGATAGCCGAAGCTCACGTCCTGCATCGCCAGCATCGGGTTGGGCAGGTTCTGCGGCTCGGCGAACTCGAAGTTGAAATCGGCCTCGGCCAGCACCGGGCCGATCTTCTCCATGCGCTCCAGCGCCTTGACCCGGCTCTGCGCCTGCTTGGCCTTGCTGGCCTTGGCCTTGAAGCGGTCGATGAACTTCTGCAGGTGCGCCATCTTTTCCTGCTGGCGCGAGTAGGCCGACGCCTGCAGCGCCATCTGTTCGGCGCGCATGTCTTCGAAGCGGCTGTAGTTGCCGCCGTAGCGGGTCAGCAGCGCGCGTTCGATGTGCACGGTGACGTCGGTCACGGCGTCCAGGAATTCGCGGTCGTGGGAGATCACCAGCAGCGTGCCCTGGTAGCGCTTGAGCCAGTCTTCCAGCCAGACCAGGGCGTCCAGGTCCAGGTGGTTGGTCGGTTCGTCGAGCAGCAGCAGTTCGCTCGGACACATCAGCGCGCGCGCCAGCTGCAGGCGCATGCGCCAGCCGCCCGAGAAGCTGTTGACCGGACGGTCGAGTTCGTCGATGCGGAAACCCAGGCCCAGGATCAGGGCCTGCGCGCGCGAGGGCGCATCGTGGGCGCCGGCATCGTGCAGTGCCATGTAGGCGTGGGCCATGCGCTCACCGTCGTCGGTGGCCTCGGCGGCGGTCACTTCCTGCTGCGCCGCCAGCAGGGTCACGTCGCCCTCGATGACGAACTGCGTGGCAGGCATGTCGGTCTCCGGCATGTCCTGCGCCACCTGCGCCATGCGCCAGTGGCTGGGCACGTTGAAGTCGCCCTTGTCTTCGTGCAGCGTGCCGTCGAGCAGGCGGAACAGGCTGGATTTGCCAGCGCCATTGCGGCCCACGAGGCCGGCTTTTTCGCCGGGGTTGATGGTGCAGGAAGCGCCATCGAGCAGGACCTTCGTGCCGCGACGAAGGACCAGGTTTTTCAGGGTAATCATTGACGGGAGTCGGTAGGGCAGGCGAGTGCCTGCAAGGCTTGCGCGGTCAGCAGCAGCACCTGGTCGTCACCAGCGCTGGTGGAGAGCCAGACCACTTCCAGCTGGGGAAAGGCGGCTTCGAAGAAGGGGCGTTCGTGACCGATTTCGAGCACGAGCACGCCGTGGGGCGACAGGCGGGGGGGCAGGTCGCGCAGCAGCGCACGCACGAAGTCCATGCCGTCGGCGCCACCGGCCAGGGCCAGTTCGGGCTCGGCGCGGAATTCGGGCGGCAGGGCGGCCATGCTGCCGCTGTTGACGTAGGGCGGGTTGCACAGCACCAGGTCCCAGGGGCCGGGGCAGGCCGCGAGTCCGTCGGACTCGGTCAGCGTGACGCGGTCCTGCAGGCCATGGCGGTCGACGTTGATGCGGGCCACGGCCAGTGCGTCGGGCGAGAGGTCGGCGCCGGTCACCGCGATGTCGGGCCAGGCCATCGCGGCGAGCACGGCCAGGCTGCCGTTGCCGGTGCACAGGTCAAGCACCTGGCGCGTGTCTTCTCCCAGCCAGGCGTCGAAGCCGCCGTCGGCGATCAGTTCGGCGATGAAGCTGCGTGGCACGATGGCGCGTTCGTCGACGTAGAACGGCACGCCCTGCAGCCAGGCTTCGCGCGTGAGGTAGGCGGCGGGCTGCCGGGAATCGATGCGGCGGGTGACCAGCGCTTCGGCCTCGCGCACCTGCTCGTCGGCCAGCGCCGCGGTGGCGATCTCGTCGAGGTCGCTGTCCAGCGGCAGGCCGAGCGACCAGAGCACCAGCCAGGCCGCTTCGTCGCGTGCATTGGTGGTGCCGTGGCCATAGGAAAGGGCGGCGGCGTCGAGCCGCGCTTCGGCGCGGTCCAGCAGTTCCTGCAGGTTCATGGTGGTCAGCTGGCCTGCGCCACGCTGCGGTTCAGGCGTTGCAGGACGCCGAGGTAGATCTGCGTCAGCGGCTCGATGTCGGCCAGGGCCACATGTTCGTCGACCTTGTGGATGGTCGCGTTGGGCGGACCGAGCTCGATCACCTGGGGGCAGACCTGGGCGATGAAGCGGCCGTCGCTGGTGCCGCCGGTGGTCGAGAGTTCGGTGCTGATGCCGGTGGCGTCACGGATCGCTTCGCGCACCGCATCGACCAGGGTTCCGGGCGTGGTCAGGAACGGCAGGCCGCCCACGGTCCACGACAGGTCGAAATCGGCGCCCGGTTGCAGGCCGTGGCGCGTCAGCAGGTCGACCAGGCGGCCTTGCAGGCCCTCGGGCGTTGATTCGGTCGAGAAGCGGAAATTGAAGTCGATGACGACGGTGCCGGGGATGACGTTGCTGGCGCCGGTGCCGCCGTGGATGTTGCTGACCTGCCAGCTGGTCGGCGGGAAGAAGGCATTGCCTTGGTCCCAGACCGTGGCGGCCAGCTCGGCCAGCGCGGGCGCGACCAGGTGGATCGGGTTCTTCGCCAGTTGCGGGTAGGCGATGTGGCCCTGGATGCCCTTGACCGTGAGCTTGCCGCTCATGGTGCCGCGGCGGCCGTTCTTGATCATGTCGCCGGTGCGTTCGACCGAGGTCGGTTCGCCGACGATGCACCAGTCCAGCCGCTCACCGCGGCGCTGGACCTCGCGGCAGACGACCACGGTGCCGTCGTTGGCCGGGCCTTCTTCGTCGCTGGTGAGCAGGAAGGCGATGTCGATCGCTGGCTGCGGCGTGGTCGCGAGGAACTGCTCGCAGGCCACGACCATCGCGGCCAGCGAGGTCTTCATGTCGCTGGCGCCGCGGCCGTAGAGCTTGCCATCGCGGTGGCTCGGCGCGAAAGGATCGGTGGTCCAGGCGTCCAGCGGGCCGGTGGGCACCACGTCGGTGTGGCCGGCCCAGACCAGGGTGGGCTGCTGCCCCCGGCCCAGCCGGGCCCAGAGGTTGGCCACACGGAAGCTGTCGGGGCCGCTGTCCATGCGCTCGCAGGCAAACCCCAGCGGGGTCAGGCGCGCAGCGATGGTGTCCAGACAGCCGGCGTCGTCCGGCGTGACCGAGGGACGGGCGATCAGTTCTTCGGCAAGGCGCAGCGTGGCGGTCATCAGAATTTGACGTCGAGCGTGAACTCGGTGAAGGTGGCGGCGTCGCTCTGGTCTTCTTCGCTGGGCATCGCGGCCTGGTTGGCTTTGGATGCGTTGAAGTCGTTCTGCAGGCGCCACATCAGGTTGTTGGGCGAGTCGGCGTGGGCCAGGGCTTCGTTGCGCGAGACCAGTCCGTCGACCACCAGCCGGGCCAGATCCTGTTCGAAGCTCTGAGAGCCGACGGCCAGCGACTTCTCCATCGCTTCGCGCACGGCGGAGAAATCGGCCTTCTGGATCAGGTCGGCGACCAGGGCGGTGTTGAGCAGCACTTCCATCGCGGGCACGCGCCCGCCGGTGTGGGTGCGCAGCAGGCGCTGCGAGACCACGGCGCGCAGCGCGGCCGCGAGGTCGCCCAGCATGGTCGGGCGCACTTCGACCGGATAGAAGTTCAGGATCCGGTTGAGCGCCTGGTAGCTGTTGCTGGCATGCAGCGTGGCCATGCACAGGTGACCCGACTGCGAGTAGGCGATGGCCGCCGACATGGTCTCGCGGTCACGGATTTCGCCGATCAGGATCACGTCGGGCGCCTGGCGCAGCGCGTTCTTCAGGCCGATCTGCAGCGACGCGGTGTCGCGGCCCACCTCGCGCTGGTTCACCACCGAGCGCTTGTTGCGGTAGACATATTCGATCGGCTCTTCGATGGTCAGGATGTGGCCGGTGCTGTGCTCGTTGCGGTAGTCGATCATCGAGGCCATCGTGGTCGACTTGCCTGCGCCGGTCGCGCCGACCATCAGCACCAGGCCGCGTTTTTCCATCACGATGTCGCTCAGGATCGGCGGCACGTTCAGCGAGTCCAGCGCCGGCACGTCGGCCGGCACGAAACGGATCACCACCGCGTAGTTGCCGCGCTGGCGCATCGCGCTGACCCGGAAGTTGCCCACGCCGTCCAGCGGCACCGCCATGTTGAGTTCTCCGGTCTCGACCAGCTCCTCGATCATGTTGGCCGGAACGATTTCGGAGAGCAGGTTGCGCGGCGCATCCGGCGGCAGCATCTGGCTGTTGATCGGGATCGTCTGGCCGTTGATCTTGATCATCGCCGGCGCGTGGGCCGACAGGTACACGTCCGAGGCCTTCTTTTCGGCCATCAGGCGCAGGATGCGCTCCATCGTTCCGCTGCTCATGCCAAATCCTCAAAAGAATTCAGAAACACACATCCCATCGGCGACCGTGCTTTGGCCCGGAACACCTTGGAACTGGCTTTGCCAGTCCGCCGGTGTTGCCCCTTGAGGGGCGGAGCGCTGCGACGGGTGTGGGCCATTCAGTCGCGCAGCAGGTCGTTGATGCTGGTCTTCGAGCGCGTCTGGGCGTCGACCCGCTTGACGATGATCGCGGCGTACATGCTGTAGTCGGCGCCGTTGGCGGCCTTCTTGGGCAGGTTGCCGCTGACCACCACCGAGCCCGAAGGCACGCGGCCGTAGCTGATTTCGCCGGTCGCGCGGTCGAACAGGGGCGTGCTCTGGCCGATGTAGACGCCCATGCCGAGCACCGAGTTTTCTTCCACGATCACGCCTTCGACCACTTCCGAGCGGGCGCCGATGAAGCAGTTGTCCTCGATCACGGTCGGGTTGGCCTGCAGCGGCTCCAGCACGCCGCCGATGCCCACGCCACCGGAGAGGTGCACGTTCTTGCCGATCTGGGCGCAGGAACCGACGGTGGCCCAGGTGTCGACCATGGTGCCCGAATCGACATAGGCGCCGATGTTCACATACGACGGCATCAGGATCGCGCCCGGAGCGATGTAGCTGCCGCGGCGAGCCACGGCCGGCGGCACCACGCGCACGCCGGTGGCCCTGAGTTCGGCGTCGGAGAGGTGGGCGAACTTGGTCTGCACCTTGTCGAAGAAAGCCAGCTCACCGGCCTTCATGACCGCGTTGTCCTTCAGGCGGAACGACAGCAGCACGGCCTTCTTGATCCACTGGTGCACCGTCCACTGGCCCACGCCTTCGCGGGTGGCGACGCGCAGCTTGCCGCTGTTGAGTTCGGCGATCACGTGTTCGACCGCGTCCAGCACTTCCTTCGGAGCGGAGGCGGGCGAGAAGTCGGCGCGGTTGTCCCAGGCGGTGTCGATCAGGGTTTGCAGTTGTTGGGTCATGAGGCTGGTCAGCGTTGAAGTGGAAGAGGGTCGGTTCAGTGGGTCTGTTCGCGGCAGAAGCGCACGATGCGTTCGGCGGCTTCCAGGCATTCGGCGGGTTCGGCCACCAGGGCCATGCGCACACGGCCGGCACCGGGGTTGGCGCCACCACTGGCGCGCGCCAGGTAGCTGCCGGGCAAAACCGTCACATTGTATTGAGCCAGCAGCTCGCGGGCGAAGGCTTCGTCGGCGCTGAGGCCGGCGATTTTCCCCTCGAACGACGTTGGCACGCCGGCCCAGAGGTAGAAGGCCGCGTCCGGCAGCGCCACGTCCAGCACCTCGGCCAGCATCGGCGTGACGGCGGCGAACTTCTCGCGGTACTGGCGCCGGTTGTCGATCACGTGCTCTTCGTCGCCCCAGGCGGCCACGCTGGCGGCCTGCACGGCCGGGCTCATGGCGCCGCCGTGGTAGGTGCGGTAGAGCAGGAAGCTCTTGATCAGCGCCGCATCCCCCGCCACGAAACCGCTGCGCAGCCCCGGCACATTGCTGCGCTTGGACAGGCTGGTGAACATCATGAGGTTCCTGAAGTCGGTCCGGCCCAGCTTGACCGCGGCTTCCAGCCCGCCCAGCGGCGGTTCGTCACGGAAGTAGATCTCGCTGTAACACTCGTCCGAGGCGATCACGAAACCGTGGCGGTCGCTCAGTTCGAACAGCGTTTTCCACTCGGCCAGCGGCATCACGGCGCCGGTCGGGTTGCCCGGGGAGCAGACGAAGATCAGCTGCGTGCGGGCCCAGACCTCCTGGGGCACGCTGTCCCAGTCGACCGCGAAGTTGCGCGACGCCACGCTGGGCACGTAGTACGGCTGGGCGCCGCCCAGCAGGGCCGCGCCTTCGTAGATTTGGTAGAACGGGTTGGGAAACGCCAGCGTGGCACCGGGTTTCGAGGCGTCCAGCACGGTCTGGGCGAAGGCGAACAGGGCCTCGCGCGAGCCGTTGACCGGCAGCACCTGGTTCGCCGGGTTCACGGTGACGCCGTAGCGGCGCTGCATCCAGTCGGCACAGGCCTGGCGCAGGGTGGGCTCGCCCGCGGTGGCCGGGTAACCGGTCAGGCCGGTGTCCAGCGCGGTCGCCAGCGCGTCCTTGAGCATCTGGGGCGTGGCGTGCTTGGGCTCGCCGATGCCCAGGCTGATCGGGCGCAGGGCGGGGTTGGGCGTGATGCCGGCAAACAGCTGGCGCAGCCGCTCGAAAGGGTAGGGCTGCAGGAGGGACAACTTGGGATTCATGGGGGTGGATTATCCCAAGGCCCCGCACCGAGGTCGCCGGTGCGTCTGGCGACAGGTCGACACGGTATCATGCGCGTTGCGGTCCGGCCCCGTGATGGGGAGGATTTTTCTTATAAATCAACCAGTTAGCTTTCCGAGACCGAGTCACCGTGCGCCTCAATTCGATCAAGCTGTCGGGCTTCAAGTCCTTTGCCGAGCCGACCAACTTCATGCTGCCGGGGCAACTGGTGGGCGTGGTCGGTCCCAATGGCTGCGGCAAGTCCAACATCATGGACGCCGTGCGCTGGGTGCTGGGCGAGAGCAAGGCGTCCGAACTGCGTGGCGAGTCCATGCAGGACGTGATCTTCAACGGCACCAACAACCGCAAGCCGGCCAGCCGTTCCAGCGTGGAGCTGGTGTTCGACAACGCCGACCACCGCGCCGGCGGCCAGTGGGGCCAGTTCCTGGAAATCGCGGTCAAGCGCGTGCTGACCCGCGACGGCACCAGCAGTTACTACATCAACAACCAGCCGGTGCGCCGCCGCGACGTGCAGGACGTGTTCCTGGGCACCGGCCTGGGCCCGCGCGCCTACGCCATCATCGGCCAGGGCACGATCAGCCGCATCATCGAATCCAAGCCCGAGGAACTGCGCCTGTTCCTCGAAGAAGCCGCCGGTGTCTCCAAATACAAAGAGCGCCGCCGCGAGACCGCCAACCGCCTGGCCGACACGCGCGAGAACCTGACGCGGGTCGAAGACATCCTGCGCGAGCTCGGCGCCAACCTCGACAAGCTGGAGAAGCAGGCCGAGGTCGCCGCGCGCTACAACACCCTGCAGTCGGGCGCCACGCTCAAGCAGCACCAGCTCTGGTTCCTCAAGCGCAGCGAGGCCGAGGCCGACCAGGTCAAGGTCAAGAACGACGCCGCGCAGGCGGTGAACGACCTGGAGTCGCGCACCGCCGACCTGCGCCGCGTCGAGTCCGAACTCGAAACCATCCGCCAGGCGCACTATGCCGCCGGCGACCAGGTCAACCAGGCCCAGGGCAAGCTGTACGAAGCCAGCGCCGAAGTCGGCAAGCTCGAAGCCGAGATCCGCTTCGTGGTCGAGGGCCGCCAGCGCGCCGAGCAGCGCCTGGCGCAGCTCAAGGAGCAGATTGCCTCCTGGTCGACCCGCAGCCAGGACGCCGGTGTCGAGCTGGAGCAGCTGGCCGAATCCATCGTGGGCGCCGAAGAGCGCTCGATCGAGCTGGCCGCGCAGGGCGAAGAGCAGGCCGGCAGCCTGCCCGCGCTCGAAGACGCCTTGCGCGCCGCGCAGAACGCCGCCAACGAGCAGCGCGGCAGCGTCAACCAGGTGCAGCAACAGATCCAGGTGCTGGCCGCGGAGCAGCGCAACATCGAAGAACAGAGCCGCCAGCTCAACCAGCGCCGCGAGCGCCTGACGGCCGACCGCAACGCCCTGGCCGCGCCCGACGAAGCCCGCGTGGCGCAGTCGCAGGCGGCGTTCCAGCAGGCCGAACAGGCCGCCGAGCTGGCCGAGGCCGTGCTGCACGAGCTGCAGGACAGCGTGCCCGAGCTGGACGAACAGCGCCGTGCCGCCCAGGCGGCGGTCAACCAGGAATCGGCGAAACAGTCCGATCTGTCGGCCCGCCAGGACGCGCTCAAGGCGCTGCAGGAGAAGGTCCGCACCGACGGCAAGCTCAAGCCCTGGCTGGCCAAACACGGGCTGGACGGGCTGCAGGGGCTGTGGAGCCGCATCCATGTGGAGCCCGGCTGGGAAAACGCGCTCGAAGGCGCATTGCGCGAGCGCCTGAGCGCGCTCGAAGTGTCCCGGCTGGAGATGGTCAAGGCCTTCGGCCAGGACGCGCCGCCGGCCAAGCTCTCGTTCTACAGCCCGCCCGCGGCCGAAGTGCTCGCGCCCGCCCGTGCCGGCCTCAAACCGCTGACCGACTGGCTGCGCCTGAACGATGCGGGCCAGAAAGCGCTGCTGGCCGAGTGGCTGCAGGGCTGCTGGACCGCCGCCAATCTGGACGAAGCCATGGCGCAGCGCGGCCAGCTGCAGGCCGGCGAGGCCATCTATGTGCCGGCCGGCCATGTGGTCAGCGCGCACAGCGTCAGCTTCTACGCGCCCGACAGCGAGCAGGCCGGCCTGCTGGCCCGGGCGCAGGAAATCGAGAACCTCGACAAGCAGCTCAAGGCGCAGGTGCTGATCGCAGAGCAGGCGCGCGCCGCGCTGGTGCGCGCCGAAGCCGCCTACACCGACGCCTCGCAACGGCTGGTGAGCGCGCGCCGCGAAGGCGCCGAGACCCGCGGCCGTGCCCACGAATTGCAGGTGGAAATGCTGCGTCTGACGCAGCTGGCCGAACAGACCCGTGCCCGCAGCGAGCAGATCGCCGCCGACCTGGCCGAGGTCGACGGGCAGCTGGACGAGCTGCAGGAACGCCGCGTCACCGCCGAAGCCCGCTTCGAAGAACTGGACATGCAGCTGGCCGACAGCCAGGAGCGGCATGCGCAACTCGACGACAAGGTGATCTCGGCCGAACGTGGCCTGAACGGCGCCCGCGAGCAGCAGCGCAGCCTGGAGCGCCAGGCGCAGGAAGCGACCTTCACCCTGCGCAGCCTGCAGGCGCGCCAGGGCGAGTTGCAGCGCTCGCTGGACACCGCCGCGACGCAGGAAAAGTCGCTGGCCGACGAAGCCGAGCGCGCCAGCGACGAACTCACCCGCTTCACCGCCGCCGCCGCCGAGGCCGGACTGCAGTCGGCGCTGGCCATGAAGCTGGAGCGCGAGCAGGCGCTGGGCGCGCTGCGCAGCCAGTACGACGACCTGACCGCCAAGCTGCGCGCCAGCGACGAACGCCGTCTCCAACTGGAGCGCGAGCTCGATCCGCTGCGCCAGCGCATCACCGACTTCCAGCTCAAGGAACAGGCCGCGCGCCTGGGCGTCGAGCAATACAGCCAGCAGCTGGCCGAGGCCCAGGCCGATCTGGCCGCGGTGTCGCAGAGCATCACCGAGGGCAATGTGCGCCTGACCGGGCTGCAGAGCGAGATCGACCGTTTCCACCGCGAGATCCAGTCGCTCGGTGCCGTCAATCTCGCGGCGCTGGACGAACTCACCGCCGCCCGTGAGCGCAAGACCTTCCTGGACGCGCAGTCGGCCGACCTGGTCGAAGCGATGAACACGCTGGAAGACGCGATCAAGAAAATCGACGCCGAAACCCGCGACCTGCTGGGCAGCACCTTCGCCACCGTCAACCAGCACTTCGGCCAGATGTTCCCCGAGCTGTTCGGTGGCGGCAACGCCAAGCTGGTCATGACCGGCGAAGAAATCCTGGACGCGGGCGTCCAGGTGCTGGCGCAGCCGCCTGGCAAGAAGAACCAGACCATCCACCTGCTCTCGGGTGGTGAAAAGGCGCTCACCGCGATTGCGCTGGTGTTTGCCATCTTCCTGCTCAACCCGGCGCCGTTCTGCCTGCTGGACGAGGTCGACGCGCCGCTGGACGACGCCAACACCGAACGTTATGCGCGCCTGGTGACCAGCATGAGCAAGAAGGGCACGCAGTTCCTGTTCATCAGCCACAACAAGATCGCCATGGAAATGGCCGAACAGCTGATCGGCGTGACCATGCAGGAGCAGGGCGTTTCCCGCATCGTTGCGGTGGACATGGAGTCCGCCGCCGGCATGCTCGAGTCCGCCTGAGTACCCCACCACAGACCTCTTCGACCGCTTACCACCCCATGAGCACCCTGCAAATCAGCCTGGCCATCGTCGGCGGTCTCGTTCTCGCCGGCGTTGTGGCC
This sequence comes from Hydrogenophaga sedimenti, assembly GCF_051857515.1. Taxonomy (NCBI): domain Bacteria; kingdom Pseudomonadati; phylum Pseudomonadota; class Betaproteobacteria; order Burkholderiales; family Comamonadaceae; genus Hydrogenophaga; species Hydrogenophaga sedimenti. The sequence goes on along the minus strand of NZ_JBPZHA010000010.1, from coordinate 153,206 downwards.
TACAACGCCTGGGTCACCCGCCGCAGCGCACCGCGCACCGCACGGGGTTTGCAGGAGGCCGAGGCTGCGCCGCAGGTCACCGGCGACAGTGCCGCCGAGCCCGGTGGCGCGGTCGAGCCGGTGATGGGCGAGGACAGCGTCGGCGGCGGCGAGCGCATCGAGCCCGTGCTGCGCGACGAACCGTTCCAGGCGGTGTCGGTGCGCGAGGACATCCGCCCGTCGCCCGCGGTGGCGGTGACGCTCAACCACGTGGTGACCACGCCCGAGAAGAAGCCCGGGCTGGACGCGCTGATCGACGTGATCGCGCCGCTGCAGCTGGATGGTCCGGTGTCCGGTGACGCGGTCATTGCCGCGCTGCCCGGCACCCGCCGTGTCGGCAGCAAGCCGTTCGCGGTGGAAGGTCTGATCGAAGACGGCAGCGAGTGGGAGGCTCCCCGTCTCGGGCAGCGCTACAGGTCGCTGCAGGTGGGCGTGCAACTGGCCAACCGCGCCGGTGCGCTCAACGACATCGAGTTTTCCGAGTTCGTGATGAAGGCGCAGGCCTTTGCCGACACCATCGGCGCCATGCCCGATTTCCCCGACATGCGTGGTGAAGTGGCGCGTGCGCGCGAGCTGGATGCGTTTGCCAGCGGCCACGATGCCCAGCTGGGACTGACGCTGCGGGCGCGCCGCGCCGCCTGGAGCCCGGGTTATGTGTCGCAGAACGCGGCCCGGTTCGGCTTCGTGGCCGGCGTGCTGCCGGGGCGCATGGTGCTGCCGGGCAGCGTGACCGGTCAGGCGCCGATCCTGAGCCTTTCATTTGATCCGCAGGCCGCGATGGCCGAGGACCCCGAGCAGAGCGCCTTGCGCGAAGTCTCGCTGTCGCTGGAAGTGACCCATGTGCCGCGCTCCGAGCAGCCCTATGTGAAGCTGCGCCAGGCGGCCTCGGCCCTGGCCGAAGCCATGGACGGCGTGATCACCGACGACGCTGGCCAGCTGCTGGGCAGCGACACCATGGACCGCATCGGCGCCGACCTTGAGGCGCTGTACGACGCCCTCGACAGCCACGACCTGTCCGCCGGCTCGCCCCAGGCTAGACGCCTGTTTTCCTGATGAACCAAGACCTGTTTGCCGCCGAGCCTTCGCCGGCGGAGCGCGCGGCGGAACTGCGCGCGCAGCTGCACCACCACGCCCACCGCTACTACGTGCTCGACGACCCGGAGGTGCCGGATGCCGAGTACGACCGCCTGTTCCGCGAGCTGCAGGCCATCGAGGCCGACCACCCCGAGCTGCTGACACCCGATTCGCCGACCCAGCGTGTGGGCGGCAAGATCCTCGACGGTCTGACCCCGGTGCGCCACGCGGTGCCCATGCTGTCGATCCAGACCGAGACCGACACCACGGCTGCGGGCGCGGAAGCGTTCGATGCGCGCGTGCGGCGCGAGCTGGAGCTGTCACCCGAAGCGCCCGCAGTCCCGTACGCGGCCGAACTCAAGTTCGATGGCTTGGCGATCAACCTGCGCTACGAACGTGGCGTGCTGGTGCAGGCCGCCACGCGCGGCGACGGTGAGACCGGCGAAGACGTGACACAGAACATCCGCACGGTCGGTCAAATTCCCTTGAAGCTGCGGGGCGACGCTCCCGAAGTCCTTGAAGTGCGCGGCGAGGTCTACATGCGCCGCGACGACTTTGACCAGCTCAACGAACGCCAGCGCGAAAAGGGCGAGAAGACCTACATCAACCCGCGCAACACCGCCGCCGGCGCCGTGCGGCAGCTGGACCCGTCGGTGACGGCGCAGCGCCCGCTGTCGTTCTTCGCCTACGGGCTGGGTGAGGTGCTCGGCTGGACACTGCCGGAGACACACAGCGGCCTGCTGGACGCGCTGGCCGCGTTCGGCCTGCCGGTCTGTGCCGACCGCTGTGTGGCGGACGGCGCTGCCGGGCTGGTGGCGTTCCACGACGCGATCGAAGCGAAGCGCGACAGCCTGCCCTTCGACATCGACGGTGTGGTCTACAAGGTCAACAGCCTCGAACTGCAGCGCCGCATGGGCTTCAAGACCCGCGAGCCGCGCTGGGCGGTGGCGCACAAGTACCCGGCGCAGGAACAATTGACGACGGTGCAGGCGATCGATGTGCAGGTCGGGCGCACCGGCAAGCTCACCCCGGTGGCCAAGCTGGCGCCGGTGTTCGTGGGCAACGTGACGGTGACCAACGCGACGCTGCACAACGAGAACGAAGCGCGCCGCAAGGACGTGCGGGTCGGCGACACGGTGATCGTGCGCCGCGCGGGCGACGTGATTCCCGAGGTGGTCGCTGTGTTGCCCGAGAAACGGGTCGACGGCGCCGAGCCGTTCACCATGCCCGGGCACTGCCCGGTCTGCGGCAGCGTCGCGGTGCGCGAGGAGGGCGAGGTCGACCACCGTTGCACCGGCGGCCTGTTCTGCAGCGCGCAGCGCAAGCAGGCGATCCTGCATTTCGCGCAGCGGCGCGCGGTCGACATCGAAGGCCTGGGCGACAAGCTGGTGGACCAGCTGGTCGACGCCGACGTGGTCAAGACCCTGCCCGACCTCTACCGCATGGGCCTGATGGCGCTGGTCAACCTGGACCGCATGGCCGAGAAGTCGGCGCTGAACGTGCTCGACGCGCTGGAAAAATCCAAGCGGACCACCTTGCCGCGCTTCCTGTTCGGCCTGGGCATCCGCCACGTCGGCGAGGCCACGGCCAAGGAGATGGCGCGGCATTTCGGCGGGCTGGACGCGATCATGGACGCCAGCACCGAGCAGCTGCTCGAAGTGCGCGATGTCGGACCGGTGGTGGCCGAGAGCATCCACACCTTCTTCGAGCAGCCCCACAACCGCGAGGTGGTCGAGCAGCTGCGGGCCTGTGGCCTGAGCTGGGAAGAGGGCGCGCCGGCCGAGCGCGCGGCCCAGACGCTGGCGGGCAAGACCTTCGTGCTGACCGGCACTTTCCCGACGCTCAAGCGCGACGAGGCCAAGGATCTGCTGGAAGCCGCCGGCGCCAAGGTTTCGGGCTCGGTGAGCAAGAAGACCGACTACGTGGTGGCCGGCGAAGAGGCCGGCAGCAAGCTGGACAAGGCGCGCGAGCTGGGCGTGGCGGTGATCGACGAGGCCGGCATGCTGGCCCTGCTGGCCGCGCCGGCGACCTGACGGCGCCGTTTTCGCCGTTGCCCGCGCCGTGCGCGGGCACCTTCCTGCCGGCAAGGCTGCTGACAACGGTTTGTCAGGAATGCCGGTGGGGGTTGTGGCGAGTGCGGCAAGTCGGCCGACAATCGCGGATCCGCTGAAAAGCCATCTCCGACAACCATGGCCATCCGACCCCTTCTCAAAATGGGCGACCCGCGCCTGCTGCGCGTGGCGCAGCCGGTGACCGCCTTCGACACCCCCGAGCTGCACGCGCTGATCCAGGACATGGAGGACACACTGGCCGACGCCAATGGCGCCGGGCTGGCGGCGCCACAGATCGCCGTCGACCTGCAGGTCGTGATCTTCGGCACCGGCGCGCCCAACCCGCGTTATCCCGAGGCACCGGTCGTGCCACGCACGGTGCTCATCAACCCGGTGATCACGCCGCTGGGCGACGAGCAAGAAGAGGGCTGGGAGGGCTGTCTGTCGGTGCCGGGACTGCGTGGCGTCGTGCCGCGCTGGCAGCGCATCCGCTACGAAGGGTTCTCCCCCGACGGCAGTAGGGTTGACCGGGAGGCCGAAGGTTTTCATGCTCGCGTGGTCCAGCACGAGTGCGACCACCTGATGGGCATGCTGTATCCGATGCGGGTGCGCGACTTTTCACGCTTTGGCTACACCGATGTGGTGTTTCCAGGGCTGAGCCAAACTGAAAAAAACTGAAACAAAAATCGGCCGGTGAGGGCCGCGGGCATCGATATGCTCTGCGGGTTTGCTGCGCCGCAACGCAATGGGAGTTCCTTGTTCCAATGAAACATTTCCTGATCCTGGCAACCGCAGCGGGCCTGACGGCCTGCGGCAGCATGGGCCCTGCGCCCGAGGCTGCCCTGCGCAGCGCCGACAGCAGCGTGCCCGCGGGCTGGTACGCACCACCATTGCCCCACAACGGGCAGACCGCCGCCCTGGCCGACTGGTGGTCGCGCTTGGGTGATGCGCAGTTGCCCTCCCTGATCGCCGACGCCCAGAAGGGCAGCGCCAACGTCGCGACCGCGCGGGCCCAGGTCTACGCGGCACGGGCCGCACTGGCCGGGGCCGACAGCGCCAGCCTGCCGCAGGTCGGCCTGACGGCAGGTGTCTACCGCGGTGTCAGCGCCAGCGCGCCGCTGGGCACCGGCATGAACGCGGGCCTGCAGGCTTCATGGGCGCTGGACCTCTGGGGCCAGAACGCGTCGTCGGTGCGGCAATCCGCCGCCGAAGCGGCCGCGGCTCAGGCGGGCTGGCACCAGGCCCGGGTGCTGACGGCGGCCGAAACGGCGCGTCTGTATCTCGGCTGGCGTTCTTGCCTCGCACAGCGCGCCGTGATCGACAACGACTTTCGCTCGCGCGAAGTCACCGCACGCAGCGCGGCCGACACCGAACGCGCCGGCCTGCTCGCGCCCGCCACCGCGGCGCTCGCCCGCGCTGGCCGGGCCGATGCGCAGGCCCGCCTTGCACAGCAGACCCGCAGTTGCGAACAGCAGTTCAAGGCACTGGTGGCACTGACCGGGGTGAACGAGCCCCAGTTGCGCGAGCGGCTGGGCAGCGGTGCGAACCTGCCCGACCCGGCGCAGGCCGGTTCGTCGCTGGCCGTCGCGGCCGTGCCGATGGACGTGTTGCGGCAGCGGCCGGATGTGGCCCGCGCACAGCAGGAGCTGATTGCTGCGGCCGAAGGCGTGGGCGTGGCCCGCGCGGCGCTCTGGCCCAGCCTCAGCCTGAGCGGCAATGTGCTGCGCAACCGCTTCTCCACCGGTGGTGAGAGCACCAGCTTCAACAGCTGGTCGGTCGGGCCGCTGGCGCTGAACCTGCCCCTGATCGGTCGTGGTGGACTGAACGCCTCGGCCGACGCCGCGAGTGCCCGCTACGAAGCGGCCGCGCTGGCCTATGCCGGTGTGCTGCGCAGCGCGGTGTCGGACGTCGAGCAGGCGCTGGTGGCGCTGGACGCGCTCAAGACCCAGCTGACGGCCAGCCGCCAGGCCGTGGCCGACTACACCCGTTCGTTCGAGGCGACCGAAGCGCGCTACCGCGTGGGTCTGGCCAACCTCAACGAACTGGAAGACGCGCGCCGCCTCAAGCTCAATGCCGACAGCGGCGCCGTCGCGCTGCAGCTGGACCACCTCAACACCTGGATCGCCCTGTATGTCGCCCTGGGCGGCGGCTTCGATCCCCAGACCGCACCGGAGCCGGTGCGCCAAGCCTCATGAAGACCATGCACCCTTTTCATCTGAACCCGACGGGCCGCGTGGCGGCCGCCCTGTTGCTGACCTCGGTGCTCGTGGTCGCCTGTGGCAAGGACGACAAGCCCGCAGCCAAGGACGGCAAGGAAGGCGCTGCCCCTGCGGCGGCTGCGGGTGCTCCCGCTGCTGCGCCCAAGCCCGCGATGACGGTGACCACGGCCAAGCCCGAGTCGGCCAGCCTGTCGCTGCTGCTGCAGGCCAACGGCAACATCGCCGCCTGGCAGGAAGCCAGCGTCGGCGCCGAGGTGCCCGGGCTGCGGCTGGCGACGGTGAACGTCAACATCGGCGACGCGGTGAAGAAGGGCCAGGTGCTGGCCACCTTCGCCCGCGAAACCACCGAGGCCGAGAACCTGCAGGGCAAGGCGGCCCTGATGCAGGCCGAGGCCGGCTTCGAAAACGCCAAGGCCGACGCCGACCGCGCACGCTCGATCGAGAACACCGGTGCGCTGTCGAAGTCGCAGATCGCGCAGTACCTGACGCAGGAAAAGGTGACCCGGGCGCAGTTCGAAGCGGCCAAGGCCGCCTACGGCGCGAGCCAGATCCGGCTGGGCAACACGCAGGTGCGCGCGCCCGACGACGGCGTGATCTCGGCCCGCACGGCGACCGTGGGCGCCGTGGCCGGTGCGGGGCAGGAACTGTTCCGACTGGTGCGCCAGAGCCGCATGGAGTGGCGCGCCGAGGTGACGCCGTCCGAAGTCGGCAAGGTCAAGGTCGGGCAGAAGGTCGACGTCACCGCCGCCAGTGGCCTCAAGGTGACCGGCACGGTGCGCGCGATCGCGCCGACCGCCGATCCGCAGACCCGCAATGTGCTGGTGTTCGCCGATCTGCCGAAACACGGCGAACTCAAGGCAGGCACCTTCGCGCGCGGCCAGTTCCAGCTCGGCGCCAGCCAGGCGCTGACCGTGCCGGCCCAGTCCATCGTCGTGCGCGACGGCCACAACTACGTGTTCGTGGTCGGTGCCGACAACAAGGCCTCGCAGCGCAAGATCGAGACCGGCCGCCGCACGGGCGAACGGGTCGAGGTGCTCGACGGCCTCAAGGCCGAGGAGTCGGTGGCGGTGCAGGGCGCGGGCTTCCTCAACGAGGGTGACCTCGTGAAACTGGCCAAGTGAAGGACCCGCGATGAACGTTTCCGCGTGGTCCATCAAGAACCCGATTCCGGCGGCGATGCTGTTCGTCATGCTGACGCTCGCCGGTCTGTTCTCGTTCTCGTCGATGAAGGTGCAGAACTTCCCCGACCTGGACGTGCCCAACATCACCATCGTCGCCAGCCTGCCGGGCGCCGCGCCCAACCAGCTGGAGAACGATGTCGCGCGCAAGCTGGAAAACAGCCTGGCGTCGCTGCAGGGTCTCAAGCACATCTACACCAAGGTGCAGGACGGCACGGTGTCGATCACTGCCGAGTTCCGCATTGAAAAGAGCACGCAGGAAGCGCTGGACGACGTGCGCTCGGCGGTGGCCAAGGTGCGCGGTGACCTCCCGACCGACCTGCGCGAACCGATCATCAACAAGCTCGAACTGGCCGGTGGCGCCGTGCTGGCCTACACCGTCCACTCCGACAAGATGGACGACGAGGCGATCTCCTGGTTCGTCGACAACGACGTGGCCAAGCTGCTGCTGTCGGTGCGTGGCGTGGGGGCGGTCAACCGCGTCGGTGGCGTCAACCGCGAGGTGCAGATCCTGCTCGACCCGCTCAAGCTGCAGTCGCTGGGTGCGACCACGGCCGACATCTCGCGCCAGCTGGCGCGGGTGCAGATCGAGAGTGCGGGGGGCCGGGCCGACATCGGTGGCAGCCAGCAGCCGCTGCGCACGCTGTCGTCGATGAAGTCGGCCGAAGAACTGGCCGCGCTCGAACTCTCGCTGTCCGACGGCCGCCGGGTCCGCCTGGACCAGATCGCGACCGTGAAGGACACGATCGCCGAACCGACGGCCGCCGCCTTCCTCGACGGCAAGCCGGTGGTCGGTTTTGAAGTGGCGCGCAGCCGCGGCGCCAGCGAAGTCGAAGTGGGCCACGGCGTGCGGGCCAAGCTCAAGGACATGCAGGCGGCCCGTCCGGACCTGCAGATCACCGAGTCGTTCGACTTCGTGACGCCGGTCGAGGAGGAATACAACGCCTCGATGACGCTGCTGTACGAGGGCGCGCTGCTGGCGGTGCTGGTGGTGTGGCTGTTCCTGCGCGACTTCCGGGCCACGGTGGTGTCGGCGATCGCGCTGCCGCTGTCGGCGATTCCGGCCTTCATCGGCATGCACTACATGGGCTTCACCATCAACGTGGTGACGCTGCTGGCGATGTCGCTGGTGGTCGGCATCCTGGTGGACGACGCCATCGTCGAGGTGGAAAACATCGTGCGTCACATGCGCATGGGCAAGTCGCCGTACCAGGCCGCGATGGAAGCGGCCGACGAGATCGGCATGGCGGTGATCGCGACCACCTTCTCGCTGATCGCGGTGTTCCTGCCGACGGCCTTCATGGCCGGCATTCCCGGCAAGTTTTTCAAGCAGTTCGGCTGGACGGCGGCGCTGGCGGTGTTCGCCTCGCTGATCGTGGCGCGGGCGCTGACGCCGATGATGGCGGCCTACATCCTCAAGCCGGTCGTGACCGCCAAGGACGAGCCGGGCTGGGCGCGCAACAACCGCGTGCTCGGTGCGATCTGGACCTGGATGACCAACCAGAACGAGCCGGGCTGGCTGCACACCTACCAGGGCTGGGCGGCCTGGTGCATCCGCCACCGCTGGATCACGATGGCGGGCGCCGCCCTGTTCTTCGCCGGCTCGGTGATGCTGATTCCGCTGCTGCCGCAGGGCTTCGTGCCGGCCGACGACAACTCGCAGACCCAGGTCTATCTGGAGTTGCCGCCCGGCAGCACGCTGCAGCAAACCGTGGCCACGGCCGAACACGCGCGGGTGCTGGTCGCGGGCGTGCAACACGTCAAGTCGGTCTACACCACCATCGGCTCCGGCTCGGCCGGCAGCGACCCGTTCGCCCCGCAGGGCGCGCAGGAGTCGCGCAAGGCGGCGCTGACGATCCAGCTCGATCCGCGTCATCAGCGGCCGCGCAAGCAGGTGATCGAGAACCAGCTGCGCGACGTGATGTCCGGCATCGCCGGCGTGCGCTACAAGGTCGGCCTTGGCGGCTCGGGTGAGAAGTACATCCTGACCCTGACCGGCAACGACGCCAATGCCTTGTCGACCGCCGCCCGCGCCATCGAGCGCGACCTGCGCACCATCCAGGGCGTGGGCAGCATCCAGTCGTCGGCCGCGCTGGTGCGCACCGAGATCAACGTGACGCCGGACCTGCAGCGTGCCGCCGATCTGGGTGTGACCAGCTCGGCGATCGCCGAGACCCTGCGCATCGCCACCGTGGGCGACTACGACAGCGCATTGCCCAAGCTGAACCTGCCGCAGCGGCAGGTGCCGATCGTGGTCAAGCTCGACGGCGCTGCCCGCCAGGATCTGGAGGTGCTGGGGCGTCTGTCGGTGCCGGGCGCCAAGGGCCCGGTGATGCTGAGCCAGGTCGCCACGCTGAGCTTCGGCGGTGGCCCGGCCGTGATCGACCGCTACGACCGCGCGCGCAACATCAACTTCGAGGTCGAACTCGCCGGCATTGCGCTGGGCGACATGAAGACCGCGGTCGAGCAACTGCCGAGCATCCGCAACCTGCCGCCGGGCGTACAGGTGCTAGAGATCGGCGATGCGGAAGTGCAGGGTGAGCTGTTCGCCAGCTTCGGTCTGGCGATGCTGACCGGCGTGCTGTGCATCTACATCGTGCTGGTGCTGCTGTTCAAGGCCTTCCTGCACCCGTTCACCATCCTGACCGCGCTGCCGCTGTCGCTGGGCGGTGCCTTCGTGGCGCTGCTGCTGACCAACAAGGCGTTCTCGATGCCCTCGCTGATCGGCCTGATCATGCTGATGGGGGTAGCGACCAAGAACTCGATCCTGCTGGTCGAGTACGCGATCGAGGCGCGGCGGGTGCACGGCCTGACGCGGCTCGATGCGATCCTGGACGCCTGCCACAAGCGGGCGCGCCCGATCGTGATGACGACCATCGCCATGGGCGCCGGCATGTTGCCCATCGCGGCCGGCTGGGGCGAGTCCGACGGCAGCTTCCGTTCGCCGATGGCCATCGCCGTGATCGGCGGCCTGATCACCTCGACCTTCCTGAGCCTGCTGGTGATCCCGGCGGTGTTCACGATCGTCGACGACGTGTCGCTGTTTTTTGGACGCTTGTTTGGGCGCAGCCCTGCGACGTCGGCCCCTCAAGGGGGCGTCAGCGGCAGCCCGGCAGAACCGGTTCCGCGCTGACCCGGACCTGGGGGGCTGTGTCTAGCCCTCCAGGGTCTCCAGCAGCTCGGTCTCGATCTCGATCTGGCGCTTGTTGACCTGCAGCTCGAAGCCGCTGATCAGGAAGGTGTCTTCGACGCGCTCGCCCAGCGTGGTCACCTTGGCCAGCTGCACGCTGATCTCGTGCCGCGCGAGCACGCGCGAGACGCAATAGAGCAGACCGGCGCGGTCGCTGGCCGAGATGCTGAGCAGCCAGCGCTGCGCCTTTTCGTCCGGGCGCAGGTCCACGCGCGGCGTGATCGGGAAGCTCTTGACCCGGCGCGAGAGCCGGCCCTTGCTGGGCGGTGGCAGCGGGCCGCGCTGGTCGATCGTGGCTGCCAGGTCCTTTTCCACCATGGCGGTCAGCTCGCGGTAGTGGTCCGAGAGCGTGGGCGCGACGACCTGGAAGGTGTCCAGCGCATGGCCGGTCAGGGTCGTGTGGATGCGGGCATCCAGGATCGAGAAGCCGGCGTTGTCGAAGTAGCCACAGATGCGGGCGAACAGGTCGCTCTGGTCGGGGGCGTAGACCAGCACCTGCAGGCCCTCGCCTTCCGGCGACAGCCGGGCACGCACGATGGCGGCGTCGGGCCCGGTGGCCTCGCCGGCCGGTGCGGCCGCCACACCGGTTTCGCCCCGGGCGTTGATCGCGAGCTGGCGCGTCAGCACCCGCGTGTGCCAGGCGATCTCGTCGGCCTGGTGGCGCATGAAATAGCCCACATCCAGGGTTTCCCACAGCGTCTTGTGCGCCAGGTGGGGCAGGGCGTGCAGCGCCAGCATCGACAGCGCCTCGCGCTTGCGGGCCTCGACCACGGCGTCCGGATCGGGCGCGCGGCCGCCCAGCGCGCGCAGCGTGTAGCGGTACAGGTCTTCCAGCAGCTTGCCCTTCCAGGCGTTCCAGACCTTGGGGCTGGTGCCACGGATGTCGGCCACCGTCAGCAGGTAGAGCGCGGTCAGGCGGCGCTCGTCGCCCACGCGCTCGGCGAAGGCCTTGATGACGTCGGGATCGCTCAGGTCTTCCTTCTGCGCGATCCGGCTCATGGTCAGGTGCTCGGACACCAGGAACTCGATCAGGCGGCTGTCTTCGCGCTCGATGCCGTGCTGGCGGCAGAAGCTGCGCACGTCCTTGGCGCCCAGCTCGGAGTGGTCACCGCCGCGGCCCTTGGCGATGTCGTGGAACAGGGCGGCGACGTAGAAGATCCACGGCTTGTCCCAGCCGGCGGCCAGCTGCGAGCAGAACGGGTATTCGTGCGAATGCTCGGCGATGAAGAAGCGGCGCACATTGCGCAGCACCATCAGGATGTGCTGGTCCACGGTGTAGACGTGGAACAGGTCGTGCTGCATCTGGCCGACGATGTGGCGGAACACCCAGAGGTAGCGGCCCAGCACCGAGGTCTGGTTCATCAGGCGCATCGCGTGCGTGATGCCGTCGTTCTGCTGCAGGATCTGCAGGAAGGTGGAGCGGTTGACCGGGTCGGCGCGGAAGGCGCCGTTCATGATCGGCCGTGCGTTGTAGAGCGCGCGCAGCGTGCGGGCCGACAAGCCCTTGATGCCCAAGGTGGTCTGGTACAGCAGGAAGGTTTCGAGGATCGCGTGCGGCTGGCGGATGTAGAGGTTGTCGCTGGCGACCTCCAGCATGCCGGCCTTGTCGAAGAAACGCTCGTTGATCGGGCGCAGGGCTTCCGGCCCGATCTCGTCGCTGTTCAGGCGCTCCTCGATGTTGAGCAGCAGGATCTGGTTGAGCTGGGTCACGGCCTTTGCCGCCCAGTAGTAGCGGCGCATCAGCTCTTCGCTGGCGCGCCGGGTGCTGCGCGCGGTCCTGGCCGGTGGCTGGGTGTCGGGTGCGGGCTGCTGCGACTTGTAGCCGAACGACTCGGCCACGGCGGTCTGCAGGTCGAACACCAGCCGGTCTTCGCGCCGGTGGGCCAGCAGGTGCAGGCGCGCCCGGATCAGGCTGAGCAGGGCTTCGTTGGCCTTGATCTGGCGCACCTCCAGCGGCGTGGCCAGCCCCTTGCGTGCCAGCTCGTCCCAGCTGCGACCCAGGCCGGCGGCCTTGGCGACCCAGAGGATGACCTGCAGGTCGCGCAGCCCGCCGGGCGACTCCTTGCAGTTGGGTTCGAGCGAGTAGGGCGTGTTTTCGTACTTGGTGTGGCGCTGGCGCATCTCCAGCGTCTTGGCGACGAAGAAGGCCTTGGGGTCCATCACCTCGCCCAGTTGCCGCACCAGGGCCGGGAACTGCTGGCGGGCGCCGACGATCAGCCGGCATTCCAGCAGCGAGGTCTGCACCGTCACATCGCGGCCCGCTTCTTCCACGCATTCGGCGGTGGTCCGCACGCTCGACCCGATCTCCAGTCCCACGTCCCAGCAGGAACCGATGAAGGCTTCGAGCCGGTTCTTGAGCGCTTCGTCCACATCCGGCTTCACGCCGTCGGGCAGCAGCACCAGCACGTCGACGTCCGAATGCGGAAACAGCTCGCCGCGGCCGTAGCCGCCGACCGCGATCAGCGCGAACCCAGGGCCGAAGCCGGCGCTGGTCCAGAGCTGGCGCAGCGTGTCGTCGGTCAGGCGGGCCAGTTGCTGCAGCGCCTGGCGCACGCCGCGCATGGACGCGCCCTGCTGGCTCAGCTGTTCCAGCAGCGCGGTCTTGTCCTGCCTGTAGCGCTGGCGCAGCGCGACGATGTCGCCGGGAACGTCACCCATGCAGGCTCCCGGATTCAGCAGGACGTGGTGGTCACGAACGGTGGCAGCGGCGGGCTGCCGGCCGACAGGGTCAGCACCTCGTAGCCGGTCGGCGTGACCAGCACGGTGTGCTCCCACTGGGCGGAGAGCGAGCGGTCGCGCGTGACGATGGTCCAGCCATCGCCCATCTCCTTGATGTCGCGCTTGCCGGCATTGATCATGGGCTCGATGGTGAAGGTCATGCCGGGCTTGAGTTCCTCCAGCGTGCCGGGGCGGCCGTAGTGCAGCACCTGCGGGTCTTCGTGGAAGCGCTGGCCAATGCCGTGGCCGCAGAACTCGCGCACCACCGTGTAGCCGCTGCCTTCGGCGAAGGTCTGGATCGCGTGGCCGATGTCGCCCAGTCGCACGCCGGGCTTGACCATCACGATGCCCTTCCACATGGCTTCGAAGGTGACCTGCGAGAGGCGGCGCGCCTGCACGCTGCAGGCCGCCTCGCCACCGATCAGGAACATGCGGCTGTTGTCGCCGTACCAGCCCTCGGGCGTGATGACGGTGACGTCGACGTTGAGGATGTCGCCCTTCTTCAGCGGCTTCTCGTTGGGAATGCCGTGGCAGACGACGTGGTTGATCGAGGTGCAGAGGTGGCCGGGGTAGGGCGGGTAACCGGCGGGCTGGTAGCCGACGGTGGCCGAGCGCGTGCCCTGCTGCTTCATGTATTCGGCCGACAGCCGGTCGATTTCCAGCGTGGTCACGCCGGGCTGGATGTGGGGGGTCAGGAAGTCCAGGACCTCGGAGGCCAGTCGGCAGGCGGTGCGCATGCCGGCGATGCCGGCCTCGTCTTTGTAGGTGATGCTCATGGGACAGGATTATCCCGTGACCCGCAACCGTTTGAAACGAAGGGTGAAATCGCCACTTCTTCCTCTGGGCCACTTCTATACTGCGCCGCTCCCCCTTCCCAAGATTGAATGAAAGAGGCGTTTGCATGAAGAAGCTGCATGTCGCGGGCCTGAGCCTGCTGGTCCTGTCCGGTTCGGCCATGGCGCAGGGCGTCGGTGTGTACGGTGTGGTCGGTTCCGGCGGCCTGGGGGTTGGCGTGAACCTGCCGGTCGGCCCGGCGCTGGGCGTGCGCGGTGAACTCGCGCAGCTCAAGCAGTCCGACACCTACACCGAGGACCAGATCACCTACAAGGGCGACGTCAAGCTCAAGGGCAACGGCGTCTTCCTCGACTTCCGTCCGTTCATGGGCTCGTTCCGCCTGGTCGGCGGCGCGACCTTCGGCGGCACCTCGGCCTCGCTGCAGGCGCAGGCCACCGACGGCACCGTGACCATCGACGGCCAGCGCTTCAACGCCGCCGGCAACTCGCTGCGCGCCGACATCAAGTACCCCAGCACCATGCCGTACCTGGGCGTGGGCTGGGGCCATGGCCGCTTCAACGAACCGGGCCTGACCTTTGCCCTGGACCTGGGCGTGAGCATCGGCAAGCCCAAGGTGACGCTCACCGGCTCGGGCGGCCTGATGGCGCAGCCCGGCGCGCAGTCGGCGATTGCCGCCGAACAAAACAAGGTGCAGGACGACCTGAACGGCACCAAGGTGCTGCCGGTCGTCAAGTTCACGGTCGGATATCAGTTCTGACCGGTCGGTGCGCCGCAGGGCGGCGGGTAAAATCGCGGGTTTCCCCCATCCCCGGGACGCGCCCCGCGCCCGCCAGCCCCAAGGCCACCCACCGTGACCCTGCACCTGCGCTTTTTTGACGGCGGCAATGCCGTCAGCGACTTCAAAGTCCAGCAACTCCTGCCCCGTCTGCAGGGCATCTCCGACAAGATCACCGGCCTTTCGGCCCGCTTCGTGCACCTGGCGTCGTTCGACGCCGCGCCCGATGCCGCCACGGTGGAGCGCCTGGGTCAGCTCATGACCTACGGCGAGCCGGCGAGCGAAGGGCATCTGGCCGCCGAGAAAGCCGGCGCGCCCGCGCTGCTGGTCATGCCGCGCCTGGGCACCGTGTCGCCCTGGGCCTCCAAGGCCACCGACATCGCGCACAACTGCGGCCTGGCGCTGCACCGCGTCGAGCGCCTGGTCGAGTTCCGCATCGGTCTCAAATCCGGCCTGCTGGGCAAGGCCAGCCTGAGCGAAGAACAACTGCGCGCCGTGGCCGATGCGCTGCACGACCGCATGACCGAGGCCGTGACCACCGAGCGTTCACAGGCCGAAGCGCTGTTCACCGAACTGCACCCCGCGCCCATGGAGCACGTGGACGTGCTGGGCGGCGGCCGTGCCGCGCTGGAAAAGGCCAACGTGGACTGGGGCCTGGCCCTGGCCGACGACGAGATCGACTACCTGGTCAACGCCTTCAACGGTCTGAAGCGCAACCCGACCGACGTCGAGCTGATGATGTTCGCGCAGGCCAACAGCGAACACTGCCGTCACAAGATCTTCAACGCGCAGTTCACCATCGACGGCGTGGCGCAGGACAAGAGCCTGTTCGGCATGATCCGCCACACGCACCAGACGAGTCCGCAGCACACCATCGTGGCGTACTCGGACAACGCGTCCATCATGGAAGGCCACCAGCTGGAGCGCTTCGTCGCCCGCGCCGATGTGAAGGCGTCGCCCGCCTATCAAGCCGAAGCCGCGACCCACCACATCCTGATGAAGGTGGAAACGCACAACCACCCGACCGCGATTTCCCCCTTCCCCGGTGCTTCCACCGGCGCGGGCGGCGAGATCCGCGACGAGGGCGCGACCGGCCGCGGCTCCAAGCCCAAGGCCGGGCTGACCGGCTTCACCGTCTCCAAACTCTGGGGCGGCCTGAGCGACCAGCCGGGCGGCAAGCCCGAGCACATCGCCAGCCCGCTGCAGATCATGACCGAGGGCCCGCTGGGCGGCGCCGCGTTCAACAACGAGTTCGGCCGTCCGAACCTGCTGGGCTATTTCCGCGAGTACGAGCAGGACGTGGGCGGCGTGAGCCGCGGTTACCACAAGCCCATCATGATCGCGGGCGGCCTGGGCCAGATCGACGCGACGCAGACCAAGAAGATCGATTTCCCGGCCGGCACGCTGCTGATCCAGCTCGGCGGCCCGGGCATGAAGATCGGCATGGGCGGCGGCGCCGCCAGCTCCATGGCCACCGGCACCAACGCGGCCTCGCTGGACTTCGACAGCGTGCAGCGCGGCAACCCCGAGATCGAGCGCCGTGCGCAAGAGGTCATCAACCACTGCTGGGCGCAGGGTGAGAAGAACCCCGTGCTGTTCATCCACGACGTGGGTGCGGGCGGCCTGTCCAACGCCTTCCCCGAGTTGACCAACGACGCCGGCCGTGGCGCGCGCTTCGACCTGCGCGCCGTGCCGCTGGAAGAAAGCGGCCTGGCGCCCAAGGAAATCTGGTGCAACGAGAGCCAGGAACGCTACGTTCTGGCGATCGCGCCCGAGTCGCTGCCGCAGTTCAAGGCCTTCTGCGAGCGCGAGCGCTGCCCGTTCTCGGTCGTCGGCGTGGCGACCGAAGAGCGCCATTTGTCGCTGGTCGATGAAGGCAATGAAAGCCCGGTCGACATGCCGATGGACGTGCTGCTGGGCAAGCCGCCCAAGATGCACCGCGACGTCAAGACGGTGACGCGTGAATTCCAGCCGATGGACCTGACCGGCGTGTCGCTGGAGAAGGCCGTGATCGACGTGCTGAGTCACCCGACCGTGGCGTCCAAGCGTTTCCTGGTCACCATCGGCGACCGCACCGTGGGTGGCCTGTCGCACCGCGACCAGATGGTCGGCCCCTGGCAGGTGCCGGTGGCCGACTGCGCCGTGACCCTGGCCGACTACGCCGGCTTCGCCGGCGAAGCCATGTCCATGGGCGAGCGCACGCCGCTGGCGGCGATCAACGCCGCGGCTTCGGGCCGCATGGCGGTGGCCGAAGCCATCACCAACCTGCTGGCCGCACCGATCGAACTGCCCCGCGTCAAGCTGTCGGCCAACTGGATGGCGGCGTGTGGCGAGCCGGGTGAAGACGCCGACCTGTACGCCACGGTCAAGGCCATCGGCATGGAGCTGTGCCCGGCGCTGGACGTGTCGGTGCCCGTGGGCAAGGACAGCCTGTCCATGCGCACCCAGTGGACCGCCGAGGGCGAGAAGAAGAAGGTCACCTCGCCGGTGAGCCTGATCGTCACCGCCTTCGCCACCCTGGCCGATGTGCGCGGCACGCTCACGCCCCAGCTCAACCGCGACCTCGACGACACCACCCTGGTGCTGGTCGACCTGGGCAAGGGCCGCAACCGCCTGGGCGGCAGCGTGCTGGGCCTGACCCTGGGCCAGCCCGGCGACGAAGTGCCCGACCTGGACAGCCCGCAGGACCTGATCAACCTGGTCAACGCCGTCAACGCGCTGCGCGCCCAGGGCCAGATCCTGGCCTACCACGACCGGTCGGACGGTGGCCTGCTGGCCGCCGCCGCCGAAATGGCCTTTGCCGGCCATGTGGGTGTGTCGCTGAACGTGGACATGCTGGTCACCGAAGGCGATGGCATTTCGGACAGCCGCATGGACAGCGGCGACGCCAAGAACTGGGCGCAGCAGGTCAGCGCCCGCCGCGAGGAACTCACACTCAAGGCCCTGTTCAGCGAAGAGCTGGGCGTGCTGCTGCAGGTCAGGACCGAAGACCGCAACGCCGTGATGCAGACCCTGCGCGAGCACGGCCTGTCCAAGCACAGCCATTTCGTCGGCAAGACCCGCCCCCAGTCCTCGTCCATCGACGTGGGCAAGGGCCAGTTGCAGGTCTGGCGCGACACCAAGGCCGTGTTCAGCGCGAGCCTGTTCGACCTGCACCAGGTCTGGGACAGCGTGAGCTGGAAGATCAACCAGCAGCGCGACAACCCGGCCTGCGCGGACAGCGAGCACGCAGCGGCCGGCCTGGCCCAAGACCCGGGCATGCACGTCAGCCTGAGCTTCGACCCGCAAGACAACCTGGCCGCACCGTTCCTGAACCTGTCGCGCCCCAAGGTCGCGATCCTGCGCGAGCAGGGCGTGAACTCGCACGTGGAAATGGCCTATGCCTTCACGCAGGCCGGCTTCGAGGCCTACGACGTGCACATGACCGACCTGCAGTCGGGCCGCGCCAAGCTGGCCGACTTCAAGGGTGTGGTCGCCTGCGGCGGCTTCAGCTACGGCGACACGCTGGGGGCCGGCATCGGCTGGGCGCGCAGCATCACCTTCAATCCGCTGCTGTCCGAGCAGTTCCAGGGCTTCTTCGGCCGTGCCGACACCTTCGGTCTGGGCGTGTGCAATGGCTGCCAGATGTTCGCCGAGCTGGCCGACATCATCCCCGGCGCCGAAGCCTGGCCGCGCTTCACCACCAACCAGAGCGAGCGCTTCGAGGCGCGTCTGTCGATGGTCGAGGTGCTGCAGTCGCCCAGCCTGTTCCTGCAGGGCATGGCCGGCAGCCGCCTGCCGATCGCCGTGGCGCACGGCGAGGGCTTTGCCAACTTCAAGCACCGTGGCAACCCGGCGCAGGCCATTGCGGCCATGCGCTTCGTCGACAACGCCGGCACCGCCACCGAGCAGTACCCGTTCAACCCGAACGGCAGTCCGGGCGGCCTGACGGCGGTGACCACGGCCGACGGCCGCTTCACGGCCATGATGCCGCACCCCGAGCGCGTGTTCCGCAACATCCAGATGAGCTGGACCAGCGGCGACATCAACGCGCACAGCCCGTGGATGCGCATCTGGCGCAACGCGCGCAAGTGGGTGGCGTGATCCCGCGATGAGCCGGACGCACCCGCTGCCCGCCGACACCGTCCAGGCCTACGCCCGCGACGGGGCGGTGGTGCTGCGGGGCGTGCTCAATGCCGACGATCTGCGCACCCTGGAAGCCGGCATCGAGCACAACCTGGCCCACCTGAGCCCGCTGGCGCTGGTGGCCAGCGAGCCCGACGACCCGGGGCGCTTCGTCGAGGATTTCTGCACCTGGCTGTCCAATCCGGACTACCAGCGCATCCTGAAGGACTCGGCCCTGCCACACCTGGCGGCGCAGCTGATGCAGAGCCAGGCGGTGCGCCTGTACCACGACCACCTGCTGGTCAAGGAGGCCGGCACCCGCCAGCCCACCCCCTGGCACCAGGACCAGCCGTACTACAACGTCGGCGGCATGCAGAACGTGAGTTTCTGGATTCCGGTCGACCCGGTACCGCTGGCCAGCACCCTGCGCTTCGTGGCCGGTTCGCACACCGGCACCTGGTACATGCCGCGCACCTTCCGCGACCAGCAGGCCAGGTGGTTCCCCGAGGGCGCGCTGGCCGAACTGCCGCCGATCGACGCCGAGCCGGACACCCACCGGCAACTGGCCTGGGCGCTGGAGCCGGGCGACTGTGTGGCCTTCCACATGCTCAGCCTGCACGCCAGCAGCGGCACCGGCCCCGGCGTGCGACGGCGCGTGTTCTCGGCCCGTTACCTGGGCGACGACGCCACCCACGCGCCGCGCCGCTGGCGCACCTCGCCGCCGTTCCCGGATCTGGAGAACCGCGTGCCCGATGGAGCGCCAATGAACGACCCCCTGTTCCCGCTTGTCTGGCCCTGAATCGGCGTGAGACACCTTCCGGATTTCCCGGAAGCTTGCCTGATAGAGTGAGCCGCTTCGTTTCTTCACACCTGCTGCGACACACCATGGCCTCCAGCCTCTTTGTTCTTCTAGACGACATCGCCACCCTGCTTGACGACGTGGCCGTGATGACCAAGGTCGCGGCCCGCCAGGGCATGGCGGCCGCCGACGACGTGAGCGCCATGACAGGGCTCGCCGCCAAGAAGACCGCGGGCGTGCTGGGTGACGACCTGGCGCTGAACGCCCAGCAGGTCACCGGCGTCAACGCCGAACGCGAACTGCCGGTGGTCTGGGCGGTGGCCAAGGGCTCGCTGCTGAACAAGGCGATCCTGGTGCCGGCGGCGCTGGCGATCAGCGCGGTCGCGCCCTGGGCGATCACGCCGCTGCTGATGCTGGGCGGCCTGTTCCTGTGTTTCGAAGGCGCCGAAAAGCTGCTGCACGCCTTCCTCCACAAGAAGAGCGAGGACGACGCCCACCACGCCGAGCTGGTCAAGGCGGTGAGCGACGAGAAGGTCGACCTGGTCGCTTTCGAGAAGGAAAAGGTCAAGGGGGCGATCCGCACCGACTTCGTGCTGTCTGCCGAGATCATCGTGATCACGCTGGGCACGGTGGCCGCTGCCCCGTTCGCGCGGCAGGTCGCCGTGCTGGTCGGCATCTCGATCATCATGACCATCGGCGTCTATGGCCTGGTCGGCGGCATCGTCAAGCTCGACGACCTGGGCCTGCACCTGACGCGCAAGGCCTCGTCGGCGGCAAAGGCGGTCGGGCGCGCGATTCTGGCGTTCGCGCCCTGGCTGATGAAGACGCTGTCGGTGGTGGGCACGGCCGCCATGTTCCTGGTCGGCGGCGGCATCCTGTTGCACGGTGTGCCGGCCCTGGGCCATGCGGTCGAGCATTTCGCCGAAGGCCTGGGCGCCCTGGGTGCGGTGGTCAACAACCTGGCGGGCGGTGTGGCCGGTCTGCTGGCGGGCGCCGTGTGCGTGGTGCTGTTCAAACTGTTCAACCGGATGCGTGGTCAATCCGCACACTGAATGATCGCGGGGCCTTGACCTGAATCAAGGCCTTTCCCGTGCTGGTGTCTAGACTGGTCTCCAGATCGTGAGTGTGCTGAAGAAGTCCTTTGGCGGTCTCACGTGAACCCCCGAGAGGAGCACCATGAACAAGACCACCGACGCCAGCGCACCGATCAGCAACTTCACCAATTGCCACAGCGGCATCATCAAGCGTCTGAATGCGCTCGACGAGTTGCCTGCATTGCTGGAACCCGCGGCACGAGCCCGCCAGATCGCCGAACAGTCGCTGGAATTCTTCCGCGAAGCGATCTTCGAACACCACCTGGAAGAAGAGCGCGAGCTGTTCCCGGCCGTGATCGCCAGCGCACAACCCGGCGAAGAGCTGGAGCGTGTCAAGGCCATGACCAAGCGCCTGACCGAAGAACACCGCATGGTCGAGGCGCTGTGGAAGCGGCTCGAAAAGGGCCTCAAGCAGGTGGCCAAGGGGCAGAGCACCGATCTCGACATCGGCGAAGTGCAACGGCTGGTGACCGAATACACCGCCCACGCCCGCTACGAGGAAGTCGAGTTCCTGCCGCTGTCCGAACAGATCCTCGGCCGCAACAGCAACCACATGGCGGCACTGGGCCTGAGCCTGCACATGCGCCACGCCAGACCGGTCACCGCCTATATCTGAGGCGGAGGCGCGGGATCGAACAGGGGCGCTGCGGCGCCCTTTTTTCGTGGCCATGCCACGCCCGGGACCGGGTTGCGGTACATTCGCCGCGCCATGAAACCAACAACAGCCACGCGTGCCCACAAGCCTGAACACTGGCGAGCCGATGCCGGCAGCGACTCGGTGGTCGTGCTCAACATTCCCGGACTCAATGGCCGCGCCCGGGTGTTCGATGCCGACGTGAGCTTGGTGGTGAACGTGCCGCCCGACATCGGCGATGCCTGGCTGGAGCTGACCGTGGAATTCGACGGCCTGCGCCAGTGGTCCCGCCGCATTCCCGCGCACAACCCCGGCCAGACCGATGGTCTGGACTACCACCAGCGGCTGCGCCTGGAAGCGGAAGAGGGTGTCCGCATCCGGGCCATCGCCGCGGTCAAGGGCGTGCAGGTCAAGGCGCTGGTGGTGGAGGCGCGGGAGGAAGGACAGACACACACATGAATTTCAAAACGATCGCAATCGCCGCCTGTATCGGCTACGGACTGTGGTTTTCCGCGGTCGGAGGAAAGCGCGTCTCCGAGGAGAACGTCAAAGAGTTGTACCGGGCCTACGCGTCCGCATATCTGAACGCGGACGGAAAGGCGCTTTGTGATCTCTTTCGGGACGACGTGCATGGCAAGTTTTCAAGCACTGCCAAGTCCATGCCTGTGAATGAAGTGGTCAGCAAGGCATCCGCTTGTTCAGCGGTGGACGACTTCTACCGTTCCAAGAAACGGCTTGAAGAAACTGCCGGGCATCCGTTGTTCATGAACATCGACTACACCGTCGAATCGATCACCATTGCGCCCGACAAGCAGTCGGCTCTGGTCCAGGTCCAGCTGGAAATGCGTGTGGGAGACGAGCAAAAGGCGCTGGTGGACATGCGGTCTACGCAGATTGATGTCGTCAAACGCAGCTTCGGCAAGATGCAGTTTGCGCAGTCCGATGGTTCGGTCAGCTTCTACCGATAGCCCGAACATGCCCATGCCGAGCGAGCTCCCTGGACCCTCATCACATGGGGACGGCGCCCAACCCGTCTTCTTCGTGGTGTCGGTGCGGAAGCTGGTGGTGCTCTCGGTTTGCACCTTTGGCTTCTATCAGATGTACTGGATGTACCGGCACTGGAAGCTGGTCCGGGACCAGCGCGGTGAATCCCTTTCGCCAGCACTTCGCACCGTGATGGCGGTGTTTTTCTGCTATCCGCTGTTCAGACGCATCCTGAGGCACCCGTCGGCGCCGGATGCCACCCGCCGGGCGGCCGGGCCCATCGCCATCGGATGGATCGTTCTGTGTCTGCTGTGGTGGTTGCCCGTCCCCTACGGGTTGCTCACCAATCTGGCCGCGATGTTCATCGTCGTGCCGGTGCAGAACGCTGCGAATGCCGTCAATCGCGCAGTTGCTCCCGCCCACCCACCGAATGCGCGCATTGCGGGTCTGGACTGGCTGGTCGTCGTGCCCGGCGGCCTGCTGCTGGCGCCCGGGGTGGTCGGATCGTTTTTGCCGCAGGCCTGATGCTCAAGGCTGGCCGATGGCCGGCCGCGTCCGGTAGAACTTCACCGGACTCTCGGGCACCGCGTTCAGCACGCTGCGCTTGATCTTGCCGACCACGTGCATCTCGCAGGGTTTGCAGTCGAAGCGCAGGGTCAGTTTCTCTTTGCCGTTGATCAGCTGCATGGGCTCAGCCTTGACCGTGCCCTGCACGCCGGTCACTCCCTTGGCCTGCTTGGGGCAGAGGCTGAGGCTGAAGCGCACGCAGTGTTTGGTGATCATCAGGCTGACTTCGCCTTCTTCCTCGTGGCTTTCGTAGGCGGCGGCGATCACCTTCACGCCATGCTTTGCATAGAAATCGCGCGCCTTGTGGTTGAACACGTTGGCGAGGTAGGTGAGCGTGTCTTCCGGGTAGTTGACCGGTGGCTCGACAGGTTTCGCGCGGGGCAGGCGGTGCCAGGCTCCCGCGCGGGCGGCTTCGAGCTGTTCCACCGCGTCTCGGCGCAGGGCGTTGAGCTGGGAGGCGGGCACGAAGCGCGGCCCATTCAGATTCAGCGTCACGTCCAGCGGCTGGAACAGGGTGTCGCCCAGGCGGGAGAGGTTCTCGCGCAGCTTGGCCTCGGCCTGGCTGGGGTCCTTGGCGTTGTCCGGCGTGCCGGGCAGGGTGGCTTTTCCACTGTGGCCGTCTTCGTCGGTCACGGTCAGGCTCAGGCCTTCCGCGGTTTCATCCAGCGTGAGCCAGGCGCCGATGCGCCGCTCGGCCGACTTGCGCTCCAGGCCGCGCACCCAGTCCATGTCGCGGTTGCGGTTGACCTGCACGCCCTTGCGCAGGTCCTTGAAGCCTTCCATGGGGTCTTTCGGGAACACCCGCCAGAGCCCTTTCTTGTTCACGGCCTCGGCGCGGTTGATCTGCAGGCCCACCAGTTCCTTCTGCAGGTCCAGGTAACACAGGCCGTCGCCGTTGTGGATCACGGTGGCGGCGTCGTCGGTCTGCAGTTCGACGAAATTGGGGCCGGTGGCGGTGACGTGGCCGATGGGGCGGCCCGGGTTCTTGGGGGTGTCGAAGGCGCCGATGTCTTCCTTGCGGCCCTGCACGAAGTAGTCGGTGAACTCGCGGTTGAAGTTCTGGTCGGGGTCGGGCTGGAAGTGGAAGGTGCATTCGCCGCTGCTGGCGCGGGCCAGCGGGCTTGACGAGTTCTGGCGCTCTTCCAGGATGTCGTCGAGCAGCACCCGGTAGTGCGCGGTGATGTTCTTGACGTAGGCCATGTCCTTGTAGCGGCCTTCGATCTTGAAGCTGCGCACGCCGGCGTCGATGATTTCGCTCAGGTTGTCGCTCTGGTTGTTGTCCTTCATCGAGAGCACGTGCTTGTCGTGCGCGACGATGCGGCCCTGGCTGTCCTTGACTTCATACGGCAGGCGGCAGGCCTGCGAGCAGTCGCCGCGGTTGGCGCTGCGGCCGGTGTGGGCGTGGCTGATGAAGCACTGGCCGCTGTAGGCGACGCAGAGCGCTCCGTGCACGAAGAATTCGAGGATGGCGCGGCCGGGCGCGTCTTTCGGGCCGAGCGCGGCGTCGATGGCGGCGATCTGCTGCAGCGTGAGTTCGCGCGCCAGCACGATCTGGGAGAGGCCTGCGTCCTGCAGGAAGCGGGCTTTTTCGGGCGTGCGGATGTCGGTCTGGGTGCTGGCGTGCAGCTGGATCGGCGGCAGGTCGATTTCCAGCAGGCCCATGTCCTGCACGATCAGCGCGTCCACGCCGGCGTCGTACAGCTGCCAGGCGAGCTTGCGCGCCGGCTCCAGCTCGTCGTCGCGCAGGATGGTGTTCATCGTCACGAAGATGCGGCTGTTGAAGCGGTGCGCGTATTGCGCCAGGCGGGCAATGTCCTGCACCGAGTTGTCGGCGCTGGTGCGGGCACCGAAGGACGGGCCGCCGATGTAGACCGCGTCGGCCCCGTGGTTCACGGCTTCGATGCCGATGTCGGCGTCGCGGGCGGGGGCAAGCAGTTCGAGTTGGTGGGGCAGCATGGGCAGGGAGCAGGCAGAATCAGGGCCGAACGACGAACCCGATATTGTCCCGGAGATCGCCCATGTCTGCACCCCTAGACCTTTCCCGCACCAGCATCGTCCTTGTCCATGGTTCCTGGCACGGCGCCTGGTGCTGGAAGCGGGTGCTGCCGCTGCTGCGCGGCGCCGGGGTGGATGCCCACGCCGTGACGCTCACCGGCGTCGGCGAGCGGGCCCACCTGCTGAGCCCCAACGTCGGCATCAAGACCCACATCCAGGACGTGACCGGCCTGATCGAGTCCGAGGAGCTGGAGCGCGTGGTGCTGGTCGGCCACAGCTACGCCGGCAACCTGATCACCTGCGTGGCCGACCGGTTGCAGCGCTCGCACCCCGGCCTGCTGCGGCACCTGGTCTATCTGGACGCCGGCATTCCCGTCCCGGGCAGCAGCTGGAGCACGCCGCATTCGCCCGAGACCGTGGCCAAGCGGGCGGCCGAGGCCGAAGCCAGCGACGGCCTGAGCTTTCCGCCGCCGGACGCGAGCGTGTTCGGCCTCGCCGGCGCCGACCGCGACTGGGTCAACCGCCGGCAGACACCCCAACCCTACCGCCTGTATCACGAGGCCTTGCTGTTCGATCCGGCCCTGGTCTGGGCGGTGCCGCACAGCTTCATCGACTGTACCAACCCGCCGCTACCGACCATCGACGCGGCGCGCAAGCGCGTGCGCAGCGAGCCCGGCTGGAAGGTGTACGAACTGGCGACCGGCCACGACCCGATGGTCAGCGCGCCGCGGGAGCTGGCGCAGCTGCTGCTGGCGATCCACCACCAGTCGTCTCTGGACTGATGCCGGCGGCGCCATCCGGTCCGACACCGCGGCTGGACCGCATCGACCTCCTGCGCGCGGTGGCGATGCTGTGGATGACGGTGTTCCATTTCTGCTTTGACCTGACCTATTACGGGTTCACCGGGCAGAACTTCTACGACGACCCGTTCTGGACCTGGCAGCGCACGTGCATCGTGAGCCTGTTTCTCTTCACAGCCGGTCTGTCGCAAGCCGTGGCAGCGGAGCAAGGACAGGGCTGGCCCCGGTTCTGGAAGCGCTGGGCGCAGGTGGCCGGCGCGGCGCTGCTGGTGAGCGTCGGCTCGTGGCTGATGTTCCCGAAGACCTTCATCTACTTCGGCATCCTGCATGGCATCGCGGCCATGCTGATCCTGGTGCGGCTCACGGCGGGCTGGGGCGCCTGGCTCTGGCCCCTGGGTGCGCTGGCGATTTCGGTGAAGTGGGTCGCGCCGCTGGTGATCGCTGCGATCTCGTCGCTGGCCTTCCTCAACCAGCCCGGCTTCAACGCGCTCGGGTTCATCAGCCAGTTGCCGGTGACCGAAGACTACGCGCCGGTGCTGCCCTGGCTGGGCGTCATGTGGTGGGGGCTGGCGGCCGGGCGCTGGGCGCTGGCGAACCGGCCGCAGTGGCTGGGCGCGGGGGATGCGCCGGCCAGGGGGTTCAAGCGTGCGCTGGTCATGCTGGGGCGCTGGAGCCTGTCGTATTACCTGCTGCACCAGCCGGTGATGATCGGCCTGCTGGGCGCGCTGGTCTGGTGGAAGGGCTAGCCGGAAAAGCGGATGCTTGCCTCCAGCCCGCCGCCGGCCCTGGCCGCGAGCCGCAGCTCGGCCCGGCAATGCGGGAGCAGGCGCTGCACGATGGCCAGCCCCAGGCCCGTCCCGCCCGTGCTGGTGTTGCGTGAGCCTTCGATGCGGTAGAACGGCTGTGTCACCCGGCCCAGCTCGTGCGCGGGAATGCCCGGCCCACGGTCCAGGACCAGGATGCAGGGGCGGCCATCGGACGTCACCAGCCGCACCTCCGCGGCACCAGCGAACTTGACGGCGTTGTCGATCAGGTTGCCCAGCGCCCGGCGCAGCGCGCGGGGCCGGGTCGGCACGGTGCAGCTGGTCGGTTCGTCCGATGGCGCTTCTTTCCACACCACGTCCTGCCGCGCATCCTGGTGGTCGGCCACCACGCTCTGGACCAGGGCCACCAGGTCGGTGGGCACCACCGCTTCCTGCTCGGCCTGGGCCGAGCGCGCATAGGCCAGGCCTTGCTCGACCAGGTGCTGCATCTCGCTCAGGTCGCCCTGCAGCTTGTCGCGCAGCGTGCCGTCGTCCAGCAGGTCGGCGCGCAGGCGCATGCGGGTGATGGGCGTCTGCAGGTCGTGCGAGATGGCGCCGATCATCTGGTTGCGCTCTTCCAGGTGGCTGTCGATGCGCTGGCGCATGCGGTTGAAGGCCGCGGCGGCCTGGGCCACCTCCAGCGGACCGGTCTCGGGAAGCGGCGGTGCCGGTTGTCCGGGCTGCAGGTTCCGGGCGGCGGCGGCGAGCTGGCCGAGCGGGCGCGTCGCCTGCCGCACGGCGATCCAGCCGACCGCGGCGAGCACGGCCAGTTGCACGCACAGGGTCACGACCATCCAGGGCGAGAGGCGCAGGCGCGGCGGTGCCAGATCCACGGCCAGCGGCGTGCCGTCCTTGAGCCGCAGGACCAGCCGAAGCTCGCCACCCGGTTCCGGGGAGGCGCCGGCCAGGACCGGCTGGCCCAGGGCCTTGGACACGGCGTCCGCCACCGACCAGACATCGTCCTGCGCGCCCAGCGTCTCCGGCGCCGCCGGGTCACCCAGCAACAGCCGGTAGTTGGGGCGCTCCAGCCGGGGCAGCCAGGCCTGACGCTCGGCCCCGGGCAACCGGTCGAGCATGGCCACGGAGCTGGCGATGTCGGTGCTCAGGTACGACACCATCAGGCCGCGCATCACCAGGCTGCGCTCGGCCAGCACCATGCCGAAGGTCAGGAGCTGCGCCAGGGCCAACCCGGCGAACAGGATGAGGGCCAGCCGGGCGGACAGGCTGAATGGCCGGCTCATGGCGCTGGCGCCGGCGCGCCACCGGTCCGCACGGGCAGGCAGAAGACATAACCCTCGCTGCGAACGGTCTTGATGTAGCGGGGCTCGCGCGGATCGTCGCGCAGCCGCTGCCGCACGCGGCTGACCAGCAGATCGATGGAGCGGTCCAGCGCATCGGCGTCGCGCCCCTGGGTCAGTTGCAGCAGCTGGTCGCGGTCCAGGATGCGCTGCGGATGCTGCAGCAGCACCCGCAGCAGGCGGTACTCGGCGCCCGACAGCGAGACCACGGTACCCGCACCGTCCAGCAGGTGGCGGGCGACCGTGTCCAGTGTCCATTCCCCGAAACACAGCATCGGCAGCGGCGTTTCGGCGGCGATGGGGGGCGGCAGCATCCGGGTGCGCCGCAGCACCGCGTGCACCCTCGCCAGCAGTTCGCGCGCGGCAAAGGGCTTGGACAGGTAGTCGTCCGCTCCCAGCTCCAGCCCCAGGATGCGGTCGGCCTCGTCCGAGCGCGCGCTGAGGATGACGATGGGCAGGAATCGCTGGTCCGGTGCACGCAGCGCACGGCACAGGCTGATGCCGTCCTCGCCCGGCAGCATCAGGTCCAGCACCAGCAGGTCGACCCGTTCGCGCGCCAGGACCCGGCGCATCTCGCGGCCATCCGCAGCGCCCGTGGCCCGGAGACCTTGCCGCTCCAGATAGCGGGTCAGCATTTCCCGGATGCCAGGGTCGTCGTCGACGATGAGGATGTGGTCGGGGCGCTCCATTACTGCTTTTTACACGAGCCACCCGGAACCCGGGACGGCCCGGACGGGAGATTTGTATGGCAGTTTGTCTGGCGGCAGGCGCCGACGCATGGCGCGACAGAAGCCCCGGTTCCGGACACACGCGGGACAACCCGGCGGCGCTCAATGCAGGTCATTCCCACCGACCTCAGGAGTCTTGATGAACCACCCTTTCTTGCGCCTCACGCTGCTGATTGCCACCGGCCTTGCCGCGGCACAGACCCAGGCACAGACCCAGCCGGCCCACGGCGGCCGCTGGGTCACCGAGTCCGGCAACCTGGAAATTGACATTGCGCCCTGCGGCGATGCCCTGTGCGGGACCGTGGTGCGCGTGCTGGCCAACCGCTCGATGGAGGCGCCCGGGCAGGCGATGGCGCCCGCCGACCAGCGGCCCGCGCTGGGCATGCAGATCCTGAGCGGACTGCGGGCGGGCGGCGAGGGCGTCCTGAGCGGCGAGATCTACAACCGCGAAACGGCCAAGACCTACCGCGTACAGCTCACCCTGGACGGGCCGCAGCAGCTGCTGGTGAGGCCCTACGTGGGCATTCCCCTGTTCGGCAAGACGCAGTTGTGGCGCCGGGTCAGCGAACCGGAGGTGGCCCGATGAGCGGGCTCGATCTGGCGCAGCCGGGGCTGGCCTTTGCCGCCGGCCTGCTCACCGTGGCGGCGCCCTGCGTGCTGCCGCTGCTGCCGGTGGTGCTGGGGGTCTCCGCGGCGGGCGGCCCGGGCGCTCGACCGGTGTTCATCGCCCTCGGTTTTGCGCTGTCGTTCACCCTGCTGGCGCTGGTGTTCGGGTCGCTGCAGCACCTGCTGGGCCTGGAGCAGCAGACGGTGCGCGATGGCGCGGCCCTGCTGCTGGTGCTGTTTGGCCTGAGCATGCTCTGGCCGCAGGGATTCCAGCGCCTCAGTGTGTGGGCCAGTGGTTTCCTGAACCGGGTCACCAGTCTGGGCGACCGGGCGGGCCCGGGCTGGGCCGGCGGACTGCTGGTGGGTGTCTCGCTGGGGGCGGTCTGGACGCCGTGCGCCGGTCCGGTGCTCGCCACCATCCTCACCCTGGTGGCGTCGCAGCGCCACTGGGGCGCGTCCGCGAGCCTGCTGGGCCTGTACGCCCTGGGCGCGGCCATTCCCATGCTGCTGATCGCCTACGGCGGTCAGTGGGCGATGACCCGTTTGCGCAGGCTGGCGGGTTTTTCCCACCGCTTGCAGCAGGTGCTGGGCCTGCTGGTGGCCGGTGTGGGCCTGCTGACCTTTCTGCAGTACGACACGCTGGTCACGCTCTGGCTGTCCGACTGGTATCCGTCCATCGCTGGAGGACTCTGAACATGGCTTTCGACTCCATGCCGCTGCGGCGGCGCACCGTGCTGGCCGGACTGGCCAGCCTGCCACTGCTGTCGCTCGCGTCGCCCGACGGTCTGCAGGACTGGGGCGATGCACCGGACTTCCGTGGCATCGGCCAGTGGTTCAACAGCCCTCCGCTGTCTCTCGCCCAGCTGCGGGGGCGGGTGGTGCTGGTGGACTTCTGGACCTTCGCCTGCATCAACTGCCTGCGCACGCTGCCCCATGTCAACCGCTGGGCCGCGACCTACCAGACCCAGGGGCTGGTGGTGGTGGGCGTGCACAGCCCGGAGTTCGCTTTCGAGCGCTCGGCGACCGGTTTGCAGCAGGCCATCCAGCGCCATGGGGTGAAGCACGCCGTGGCCGTGGACAACGACCACGCGACCTGGAAGGCGTACGACAACCGGTACTGGCCAGCCCATTACCTCATCGATGGCCGGGGGCGGATCCGCTACCGCCACTTCGGGGAAGGCAACCAGGACGTCACCGAGGCCGCCATCCGCACGCTGTTGCAGCGGCCTGGGCGGGCCTGAAGGGGCGCGCGCTCAGGCGACGCAGAACGGCCGCAGAAACTGCGCTGCCACGAACAGGTCCTTCTCGATCGCACGCCGCACGCCGGCGCTGTCGCGCAGCCGCAGCGCCATGACGGCGTCTTCGTGGGCGTCGTTGATCACCCGCAGCGAGGCCGGCACTTCGAACAGCTTGTTGGACAGCGGGCCGACCTTGAGCCAGACGGTCTCGATCAGTGCGAGCAGGGTGGGCGACGCGGCGGCCTGGTACAGGCGCAGGTGGAACAGCTCGTTGGCGTCGAGGTAGCCCTTGGCGTCGTTGGCCTTGAGCGCGTCGCGCATCTGCTGCTCCAGCGCCAGCAGCCCGGTCACGCCGGCCGCGTCCAGGCGGTGCGCGCCGCGTTCGGCGGCCTCGCCTTCGAGCAGCATCCGGGTCTGCAGCACGTCGTCGAACTCGGCCAGCGAGAGCCGGGGCACCTGCATGCCGGCGTGCGGCACATTGACCAGAGCCCCCTCGGCCGCCAGCCGCTGCAGGGCGGCCCGCACCGGCATGACGCCAGCCCCCAGCTGCTGGGCAATGGCGTGGATCTTCAGCCGCTCGCCCGGGAGGAACTTGCCCACCGTGACCCATTGCCGCAGTTGCGCGTAGGTCTGGTCCTGCTGGGTCGGGGCGGGCGTCTTCATGTCAGCGTTCGGGGGTGATGGCGGCGAGGACTTCGTCGAGCGCGCCCAGCAGCTGGGCCACGTCTTCCATGGTCGTCTGCGGGCACACCAGCATCATGTTGTGGAAGGGCGTGATCATGACGCCTCGGTTGAGCAGACCGAGGTGGATCAGGTGCTCCAGCTCGCCGTCGAGGATGCGGTCGGCCTCGCTGCCGTTCTTCGGTGGCGTCGGGCAGAACTGGAACTCGGTGCGCGCGCCGACCTGCGTCACGCACCAGGGCAGGCCGTGGTGGCCGATCACGGTGCGCAGGCCGGCGGCCAGGTGCTCGGCCAGCGCCAGCATGTGGCCGTAGGCCCCGGGCGTCATGACCTCGGTGAGGGCGGCGCGCATGGCGGCCATGGCCAGCATGTTGCCGGTGAGGGTGGTGCCGATGCCGCTGTGGCCGGGCGGGGCGTCGCGTTTGGCCTGTTCGGCGCGCGCCGCGAGGTCGGCGCTCATGCCGTAGACCGCGCAGGGCACACCGCCGCCGACGGGTTTGCCCAGCACCAGCGCATCGGCCTCGATGCCGTGCGCGCGGGCGTAGCCGCCGGGGCCGGTGCTGATGGTGTGGGTCTCGTCCATCACCAGCAGCGTGCCGTGGCGGCGGAGGATCTGCTGCGCTGCGTCCCAGAACCCCGGTTCGGGCAGCACCATGCCGATGTTGGTCATCACCGGTTCGGCCAGCACGCAGGCCACATCGCCACCCGCCAGCGCCGAGTCCAGAGCCGCCAGGTCGTTGAACTCGACCACCACCGTGTGGTCCAGCAGGTTGTGGACCTGCCCGAGCAGGCTGTCGCGCTGCACCGGCTGGCCGTTGACCAGGTCGACGAACACGTCTTCGATGGTGCCGTGGTAGCAGCCGTTGAACACCAGGATCTTCTGGCGCCCGGTGGCGGCGCGGATCCAGCGCACGATGTAGCGGTTCGCGTCGGTCGCGCTCATCGCGAACTGCCAGAACGGCAGGCCGAAGCGCTGCGCCAGCTGTTCGCCGACCACGGCGGCGTCTTCGGTCGCGAGCATGGTGGTGTAGCCGCGGGTCGCCTGCCGGGCCACGGCGGCGGCGACGGGTGCGGGCGAGTGACCGAACATGGCGCCGGTGTCGCCCAGGCAGAAGTCGGTCAGGACGTGGCCATCGACGTCGGTGACCATGGCGCCGCTGGCGTGGTCGACATGCAGAGCAAACGGCGTGCCCCAGTCGTTCATCCAGTGCAGCGGCACGCCGAACAGCAGGTGTTCGCGGGCGCGGTCGGCCAGGCGGGCGGACTGCGGGTTGGCGTCGGCGAAGCGTTCGCGTTCCTTCGAGAGGAAGTCGAGCGCGCGCAGCCAGTCCAGGCCCTGTCGGCCGGGGTGTGAAGTGGAGATCGGGCTGTTCATGGGCGCCTCCTCAGACCAGCAGCAACAGGTGTTCGCGCTCCCAGGAGCTGATCACGCGGTTGTAGGTCGAATACTCCAGCTCCTTGACCGCCAGGAAGGCGTCGATGAAGGCGCCGCCCAGCACCTCGCGCAGCGCCTCGCATTCGCGCATGCGCCGGATCGAGTCCTCCATGTGGCTGGGCAGTTCCTGGTCGCGGTCCCAGGCGCTGGTTTTCATGGGCTCGGTCGGCTGGCGCTTCTCGACCATGCCCAGGTAACCGGCGGCCAGCGTCGCGGCCATGGCGAGATACGGGTTGACGTCCACGCCCGGAACGCGGTTCTCCAGCCGGCGGTTGGCCGCGTCGGACTCGGGCACGCGGATGCCGCAGGTGCGGTTGTCGTAGCCCCACTGCACGTTGATCGGCGCCGACATGTAGCGCGAGAGGCGGCGGTAGGAGTTGACGTAGGGCGCCAGCATCGGCATCACCTGCGGCACGTAGCGCTGCAGGCCGGCGATGTAGTGGCGGAAGGCGGGCGTCACCGCACCGTCGTCGTCGCTGAAGATGTTCTGGCCGGTCTTCGCGTCGAGGATGCTCTGGTGGATGTGCATCGCGCTGCCGGGCTCGGCCTCCATCGGCTTGGCCATGAAGGTGGCGAAGATGCCGTGGCGCAGGGCGGTTTCGCGCACCGTGCGCTTGAACAGGAACACCCGGTCGGCCAGGTCCATCGCGTCGCCGTGGGTGAAGTTGATCTCCATCTGGCCGGCGCCGGCCTCGTGGATCAGGGTCTCCACACCCAGGCGGTGCACCTCGCAGAAGCGCGAAAGCTCCAGGAAGAAGGGGTCGAAGTCGTTGACCGCGTCGATGGAATACGACTGGCGACCGGCCTCGGGCTTGCCGGTGCGGCCCAGCGGCGGCTGCAGCGGTTCGTGCGGGTTCTGGTGCCGCGCGACCAGGTAGAACTCCATCTCGGGCGCCACGACCGGCTGCCAGCCCTGCGCGTCGTACAGCGCCAGCACCCGGCGCAGCACGCTGCGCGGCGACAGTGCGACCGGCGAGCCGTCGAACTCCTCGCAGTCGTGGATGATCACCGCGACCTGTTCGGCCGCCCAGGGCACCATGCGGGCGGTCGACATGTCGGGCACGCAGACCATGTCCGGGTCGGTGTCGCCGACAAACGCGGCGTTGTCGGGCTGCTGGCCATTGACGGTGTTGAGCAGCACGCTCTTGGGCAGGCGCATGTGCCCGGAGTTGAGAAACAGGTCCTTGGGCAGGATCTTGCCGCGCGCGATCCCCGTCATGTCGGGGATCACGCACTCGACCTCGTGGATGCGGTGCTCGGCCAGAAAGGCGCGGATGTCGGTGGGGGCGTTCATGGAATGGATTTGATCAAATAGATGCCGGATTTTGGCATCCGAACCTTGGTATTGGAAGATTTGATCAAATCCAGTTGGCCGCACATCGACAGATCCACTGCCGGGCGGGCACAAAAAAGCGCGGACGGTGCCGCGCTTTTTGCCGGGGAGAAGCGATCCTTACTGGATCTTGGCCTTCTCGCGCAGGGTCTTCTGGAACTCGGCCAGTTTCTGCTGCTGCATCTGCTGGGCGATCTGCGGCTTGAGTTCTTCGAAGGCGGGCAGCTTGGCCTGGCGCACGTCGTCGACGCGGATGATGTGGAAGCCGAACTGGCTCTTGACCGGGGTCTCGGTCATCTGGCCCTTGTCCAGCTTGATCATGGCTTCGGAGAACTCGGTCACGTAGCTGGCGGCGTTGGCCCAGTCAAGGTCACCGCCGTTGGCGCCGGATCCGGGGTCCTTGGACTTGGCCTTGGCCTGGTCTTCGAACTTGGCGCCGCCCTTGATGGCCGCGATGATGGCCTTGGCTTCGTCTTCCTTCTCGACCAGGATGTGGCGGGCGCGGTATTCCTTGCCGCCGTTGGCCGCGACGAACTTGTCGTATTCGCCCTTGAGCACCGCGTCGGAGATGGGGTTCTTCTTCTGGAAGTCGGCGAACAGGGCGCGGATCAGGATGGTCTGGCGGGCCAGTTCCATCTGGTTCTTGTACTCGTCGGTGGCGGCGATGCCGCGCTTCTGGGCTTCCTGCACGAACACTTCACGCAGGATGACTTCTTCCTTGATCTGGGCGCGGGTGGCGTCGTCGACGGGGCGGCCGGAGGCGGCGATCTGCTGCTCCAGCACCGTCAGGCGCGAGGTGGGCACGGCCTTGCCGTTGACGATGGCAACGTTCTGCGCGAATGCCAGCGGGGCGGCGGCAATCAGGGTGGCGGCGGTCAGTGCCGACAGGGAGAACTTCATGGTGTGTTTCCGTGGTGGATTTCGATGGCCAGCGCATGGAGGCCGGCGTCGGTGAAATGGCGCAGCGCATCATACACAAGGCGATGCTGTGCCACGCGGCTCTTGCCCGCGAACGACGGAGCCGCAATGCGGACCCGGAAATGGGTGCCGTGGCCCAGGCCGTTGGACCCGGCGTGGCCCGCGTGGGCGGCGCTTTCGTCGAACACTTCGAGGTGGCTCGGGTTCAGCGCGGCCTGCAGGGCCTCGCGCAGCGCGTCGGCGGTCGCGACCACCGCGCTCACGAGCCGGCTCCCGGCTCGTTGTCGCTCTTGAGGTACCTGGCGATGTACAGCCCCTGGCCGACGATGAAGACCACCGGGAAGATGTAACCCCAGAGCTTGAAGTTGACCCAGTCTTCGGTCGAGTAGTTGGCCGCGACGTAGGCGTTGATGCTGGCCATGAAGCCGAAATAGGCGACCCAGATCACGGTCAGCCGCGCCCAGACCGCCTCGGGCAGGGTGAGCTGGCTGCCCAGCAGGATCTGCAGGAAGTTCTTCTTCCAGATCCAGAGCGCGGCGGCCAGCACGATGGCCATGCTCGCGTAGAGCACGGTCGGCTTCCACTTGATGAAGCGCTCGTCGTGCAGCGCCAGGGTCAGGGCGCCGAAGATCAGGATCAGCGCCAGCGTGGCCTTCTGCATGGTCTGCAGCTTGCGGTCCACGGCGTAGATGATGCCGGTCTGGACCACGGTCGCCGCCATCAGGACGGCGGTGGCGGTGTAGATGTCACCGAGCTTGTAGGCGCCGACAAAAAGCGCAATGGGGAAGAAGTCGATCAGGAAACGCATGGGACCGGATTATCGGGCTTGTCCCTGCGGGCACCGGTGGCGGCTGTAACAGTCTTTTTCTTCTTTTTGCATCAGGCAGAATCGCGCGTGATCCGCCCGGCCCCGGCCAGACCCTTCCACCGCTTTCAAAGGAACCTCACGATGACGATGCCCACCCGATTCAAGCTGATTGCCGCGACCCTCGCCGTGGCTGCCCTGGCCACCGCCTGCGGTGGTGGTGGTGACGATCCGGCGCTGGCCGGCGACAGCTCGGGCGATGCCGTGGCTCGCTACATCGGTACCTGGGAATCGGACTGCTATTCGGACAGCGGCGCGTCGGCCAAGGTGCGCGCCGACTTCACCAAGACCTCGCCCACCAGCTTCACCGGCAACGTGATCGCCTACGGCTACATCGGCACCTCCTGCTCGGGCCCCAGCGTCAAGGACAAGAAGATCCTGACCAACATGTCGATGAACCACGACGGCACCAAGGAGATTGCCGGCGTGACCGCCGACAAGTTCGCGGGCGCCTCCGACCAGGGCAACGGCAAGGTCGTGCTGTACGCCGCCGGCGACGTGCTGCAGATCGGTGACCCGGACGCCGCGAAGGACGCCGAGGGCTACCCCGAAGCCTTCCTGGAAAGCAAGTACACGGTCAAGCGCAAGCAGTAAGCGGGCGGCCTGAATCCGAAAAAGCCCATCCGGTCTGCCGGATGGGCTTTTTTTCTTTACATCGAGGCCAGCAGCATGGCCCGGTAGTCGTCCGGCGTGGCGATGCGCGGGTTGGTCTTGTGGCAGTGGTCGGCCATGGCGCCCGCGATCACCTTGTCGAACAGGTCTTCGGTCACGCCCATCGCCGCCAGCCCGGTCGGCAGGCCCAGCCGGGCGTTCATGTCGCGGATCGCGTCGGGCAGGTCGCTGCCGCTCGAAAGCCCCATGGCCTGCGCCATGCGTTCCAGCCGCCGCTCCTTCTTCATCGATTCGGCTTCCGCGTTGAAGCGGATCACGGCCGGCAGGAACATGGCGTTGAGGGTGCCGTGGTGCAGCCGCGGGTTGACACCGCCCAGGCTGTGGCTGAGCGAGTGCACGCAGCCCAGGCCCTTCTGGAAAGCCATCGCGCCCTGCATCGACGCGCTCATCATGTTCAGCCGCGCCTCGCGGTCGCTGCCGTCGCGCGTGGCGCGTTCGATGTGTGCCCAGCCGCGCTGCAGGCCGTCCAGGCCGATGCCGTCGGCCGGCGGGTTGAACGGCGGCGCCATGAAGGTTTCCATGCAGTGCGCGATCGCGTCCATGCCGGTCGCGGCGGTCAGCATCGGCGGCAGGCCCAGGGTCAGCTCGGGGTCGAGCAGGGCGGTCTTGGGCACCAGCTGCCAGCTGTGGAAGCCCAGCTTGCGGCCGTCGTCGACGATCACGATGGCGCCGCGCGCGACTTCGCTGCCGGTGCCGGCGGTGGTCGGGATG
The DNA here is from genome assembly GCF_051857515.1 of Hydrogenophaga sedimenti. NCBI lineage: Bacteria > Pseudomonadati > Pseudomonadota > Betaproteobacteria > Burkholderiales > Comamonadaceae > Hydrogenophaga > Hydrogenophaga sedimenti. The sequence continues at coordinate 116,902 of NZ_JBPZHA010000010.1, read as the reverse complement.
GCGATCAGCGGCGGCACGGCGGCGGTGATCTTCGGTGAGCCGCCCTCGATGGTGGCGTAGGTCTTGAGCGGACCTTCGTGCGTCGCGGCGATGGCCACGCCCTTGGCGCAGTCGATGGCACTGCCGCCGCCCAGCGCGATCAGGCCGTCGCAGCTCTGGGCCTTGTAGATGTCGACAGCGGCACGCACCGCAGCCTCGGTCGGGTTGGACGGCGTCTGGTCGAACACCGCCGGTTGCCAGCCGGGCAGGGCGGCGAGGGCCTTGTCTAGCAGGCCGACCGCCTTGACACCCGCGTCGGTCACGATCAGCGGGCGGCGGATGCCGGCGCGTTCGCACTCGGCCGGCAACTGCGCCAGCGCGCCGAAGTCGATCAGGATGTTGGTGATGTACAGGATCTGGGCCATGTCTTGTCTCGCTCTGATGGGGATGGGTTGCTGCCGGAAAACTATACGGCCCGCGACAGGGGCGGCCAATGTCGCCGCCAGGTCCGAGGGTCGCACAAAAGACAGCCACAATCCCGTCCCATGTCGCACCACCCGAATCCCCGCTCCCTGCTGACGACCCAGATGCGCGGCGTGCTCGACCGCATCGCCCGCGCCGGCCACCCGCCCATGCACGCGCTCTCGCCCGACCAGGCCAAGCGCGCCTACGAAGCCGGCGCCGGCGTACTGGACATGGCGCCGCACAAGCTGGCCCGGGTCGAGGATCTGGTGATTCCCGCGCGCGATGGGTTCCCGCTGCCCGCCCGTTTGTACGCGCCGGCGTCGGAGCAGCCCTTGCCGGTGCTGATGTACCTGCACGGTGGCGGTTTCACGGTCGGCAGCGTGGCGACGCACGAGCCGCTGTGCCGCCATCTGGCCCACCTGGCACAGTGCGCCGTGGTCTCGGTCGACTACCGGCTGGCGCCCGAGTGGCAGTTCCCGACGGCGGTGCACGACGCCTGGGACAGCCTGGCCTGGCTGCGTGAGCAGGCCACGACGCTGCGGCTGGACGGCACGCGGCTGGCGGTCGGTGGCGACAGTGCCGGCGGCACGCTGGCTTCGGTCACGGCCATCGCCGCGCGCGACGCCAGCCTGCCGCTGTCGCTGCAGCTGCTGTTCTACCCCGGCACCGCCGGGCACCAGGACACGCCCTCGCACAAGACCTTCGCCGAAGGCTTCCTGCTCGAAGAACCGCACATCAGCTACTTCTTCGGCCACTACCTGCGCAGCGCCGCCGACCGCGACGACTGGCGCTTTGCGCCTCTGGACGGCGTCGATGACAGCGGGCAGGTGCGTGAACTCGACGGCGTGGCGCCGGTCTGGATCGGGCTGGCGGAATGCGACTGCCTGACCGACGAAGGCGTGATGTACGCCGACCGCCTGCGCATGGCCGGGGTGCCGGTCGACCTCGAGATCTATGCGGGCGTGGTGCACGGCTTCATCCAGTTCGGCCGCGCCATCCCGCAGGCCATGACGGCCCACAATGACGCGGCGCGGGCGCTGCGCCACGCCTTCGGGTGATCAGACTCCGGCGGCTAAGGCGCGGTTAATGTGGCGCGGCTAGGGTGTCCGGTATGAACAGCCACCAGCTCCTGACCATGACCGTTCCCGCGGTGGTCGCCACCGTCGGTGGCGTGATCGCCGCCCTCTGGAACCCTTCGCACCAGTTCCGCAGCCTGGTCCAGCACTTCGCTGCCGGTGTCGTCCTGGCGGCCCTCGCGGTGGAGCTGCTGCCCGACATCGCCAGCGAGCATGCGAGCGCTGGCGTCGTGATCGGCTCGTTCGCGCTGGGCAGCCTGTTCATGTACGGGCTCAAGCTCTGGACCCTGCGACTGGAACACGCCGCGGGATCGGGCCACGCAGCCCAGGGGCTGGGCATGGGCCTCCTGCTGGCGACCTTCATCGACGTCGCCACCGACGGTTTCATCATCGGCGCCGGTTTCGCCGCCAACGGCGAGGCCGGGACCATCCTGGCGCTGGGCCTGTCGGTCGAGCTGCTGTTCCTGGGCCTGGCGCTGGCGTCGGACACCGTCAAGGGCTGGCGGGTGATCGGCCTGTCGGCCGCGCTCGGACTCACGGTGCTGCTGTTCGCCGCGCTGGGCAGCGTGCTGCTGGCGGGTGCCTCGCAGCAGCTGATCGGCGGCGTGCTGGCCTTCAGCGCGGCCGCGCTGCTGTATCTGGTGACCGAAGAGTTGCTGATGGAGGCGCACACCGTCGAAGAAAAGCCGATCTCGACCCTGGTGCTGTTTGCCGGTTTCCTGGCCTTCTGGAGCATCCAGCTGGCGGCGAAATAATCAGGGCTTTGCCGCCCACGACGGAGTTCCCGACATGACGCTCAAGCGATCCGACTTCCGCTTCTTCCACCGCCTGCGCGTGCGCTGGGCCGAGGTGGACATGCAGAAGATCGTCTTCAACGCCCACTACCTGATGTACTTCGACACCGCGATCGCCGACTACTGGCGCGCGCTGGCGCTGCCCTACGAGCAGGCCATGCACCAGCTCGACGGCGACCTCTATGTGGTCAAGGCGACGGTCGAGTTCCATGCATCGGCGCGGGTCGACGACCAGATCGAGGTGGCGATGAAATGCAGCCGCATCGGCACGTCATCCATGACCTTCACCGGCGCGATCTTCCGCGGCGACGAACACCTGATTTCCGGCGAGATCGTCTATGTCTTCGCCGATCCGGTGACACAGACCTCGCGCCCGGTGCCACAGGTGCTGCGCGACATCCTGACGGGCTACGAGGCCGGCGAGGCGATGGCCTCGGTGCAGGTGGGCGACTGGGCGAGCCTGGGCACGGACGCCCGCACCGTGCGCACGGCCGTGTTTGTCGAGGAGCAGCGCATTCCCAAGGACCTGGAGCACGACGCGGCCGACCTGGGCGCCGTGCACGCCGTGGTGCGCAACCGGCTGGGCCAGGCCGTGGCCACCGGGCGCCTGATCCCGAGCGGCACTCCGGGCGTGTCGCAGATCGGGCGGCTGGCGGTGAACCGGGTGCTGCGCGGCGGGGCGCTGGGCACCCAGGTGTTGCAGGCCCTGGTGGAGGCGGCGCGGGCGCGTGGCGACCGCGAAGTCATGCTGCATGCGCAGCGCAGCGCGATCGGTTTCTATGACCGGCTGGGCTGGCAACGCCGCGGCGAAGCGTTCGAAGAAGCGGGTATTGCCCACCAGGAGATGGTGCTGCCGCTCTGAGCGGCAGCCCGACTCAGCCCAGCGTGAGCGACCGGGGCGCTTGGTCGGTCCAGCGGTGAGGACCGGTCGGCGCCGGATGGTGCGTCCACTCGCTGAGGGTGGCCCGCCAGCCATTGCCGGACAGGGCCACATCCACCACCAGGCTGCTGCGCGTGCCGTAGCCGCGGACCGCCATGTCCACGAACGGGCTGGAGAGCGCTTGCTCGATCTTGGGCGGCACGCCGGTGGCAGGCAATTGGGAGGAGGGCTGCGTCTGGTGATCGGCCAGCGCCTGGCCCAGGGGAGCACGAACGTCGCCCGCGACCTGCAGCGCCGAGGTCAGTGCCGCCTTCAGCCGTTGCGTTTTCGGCCAGGGGGTGTCGAGCGTGGCGTTGGACAGGCCGTAGACCCCGGGCGCGAGCGTCTGGTGGTGCAGGGGCGCGGCGTGGTCGGCGTGCGGATGTCCGGGATCGCGGTTGCTGATCCAGGACCAGAACCCGGTATCCAAATCGCCGATGACCAGATTGAACCCACCGTAGTCCGCAGGGTCGATGCCGGCGAGCAAACTGCTCCAGTCGGTGCCGACTGACAGCCAGCGCGTGGTCAGCTCACCGCGGCTGCGGCGGCCCGGGCCCGGGTTGGCGCTGCGCACATTGGTCAGCATGGCCACCCGGCCGGCCTCGCTGATGCCCAGCCAGGTGCCGCCATCGCGCCGGTCGCGGCCGGCGACCACGCCGGTTCCGTCGGGCAGCTTCCAGCGGTGCAGCGGCTCGGTCGGGCGATCGAAAAACTCGTCGCGGTTGGCGGCCAGCAGCAGCGGGCGTTCAGGATCGACGCCGATGGCAAAGGCAATCAGGCACATGGCGACCTGAGCCTCAATGTTCAGACGTCCGCGAGCAGCGTGTAGGGCAGGGGCTGCAGCGTCAGCAGCGGACCATCGCCAGCGCCCAGATGCAGGCGGCCACCTTCGGTCGCGCTGATCTGCATCGAGACCATGGCGTTCCAGCGGCCATCGGGCGAGGCGGCGGCGGCCACGACCGTGCCACAGGGCTGCGACGGATCGCTGTCGTGGAACACCTCCTGGCCGGCCTGCATCGGGGCATCGCCCTGTACCGGGTAGGCGCGGCGCTTGAGCGTGCCGCGGAACTGGCTGCGCGCCACGACCTCCTGGCCGGGGTAGCAGCCCTTCTTGAAATTGACGCCGCCGACCGACTCGAGGTTGATCATCTGCGGCACGAAGGCCTCGACCACCGGCTGGCTCAGCAGCGGCACGCCGGCCACCACGTCCAGCCAGTCCCAGGTCGCGGCGTCCAGCGCCGGGCCGGTGGGCAGCGCGGCGTCGGCCGGCGCCAGCCACAGCGCACGGGCCACGGTACCCGCCGGGTAGAGGCGCACGATCTGTGCGCCATCCGCGTCGAGCTTGCTCCAGGGCACGGCCGGCAGCGCCGCCGGAACGGCATCACCCGCCAGTCCCCGGAGCTGGAAATCGGCGCTGGCATCGCTCAGCTTGACCTTGGCGCGCAGCACGAACATGGTCAGGCGCTTGAGCGTCGCGGGCAGCAGGTCGGCGTGGCAGACCAGCAGGATTTCGTCGTGCGTGCGCTTGAAGCCGATGAAGCTGGCCAGCAGACGGCCCTTGGCGGAACAGAACCCGGCCAGCCGTGCTTCGGACAGGCCCAGCAGCGAAAAATCCTGCGTGAGCTGGCCGTGCAGGAACTTCGCGGCTTCCTCTCCCTGGGCGCGGATCACGCCCAGGCGGGGCAGGGCGGCGACGCCGTGAAGGGTGTTCGGATCGATGGGGGCGAGGGGGGTGGACATGGTCGGAAGCGGGTGCCGGGGGCGCCCGGAGGGGGGTGTTCGGTCGATTATCATGCGCCGTTCCCCGACGCGCCGCCCGCGTTGCCAAGTCCTACCCTCCCGCTGTGAAACGTCTTTTCGCCTGGCTCCTGCTGGTTTCCCTCTTGCTGGCCAGCCTGGGCGGCGCAGGGGTTTGGTGGTGGCTCGACCAGCCGCTGGCGCTGCCGGCGCAGACCACCGCCGAAGCGCCGCTGGAAGTGCAGGTTCCTCCCGGATCGGCCGCCCGGGGCGTCACCGCTGCCCTGGCCGATGCCGGCGTGCAGACCTCGCCGCTGCTGCTGCAGGCCTGGTTCCGTCTCTCCGGCCGTGCGCGCGACATCAAGGCCGGCACCTACGCCCTCAAACCCGGCGCCACGCCGCGCAGCCTGCTGGACCAGCTGGTCAAGGGCGAGCAGGCGCTGCGCAGCCTGACCCTGCTCGAAGGCTGGAATTTCCGCGAGCTGATGGCTGCGGTGCGCGCCTCGCCCGACCTGACCCAGGACCTGGAAGGCCTGGACGGCGCGGCCGTGATGGCGCGCATCGGCTTCGCCGGTCGCCACCCCGAAGGCCGGTTTTTCCCCGACACCTACCGCATGGTGCGCCAGGCCACGGCCTCCAGCGTGCTGCGGCAGGCGGCGCTGGCGATGGAGCAGCGGCTGGCGCTGGCCTGGACGCAGCGCGATCCGTCGACGCCGCTGCGCTCGCCCGACGAAGCACTGATCCTGGCCAGCATCGTCGAGAAGGAAACAGGCACGGCCGCCGACCGGGCGATGGTGGGCGGCGTGTTCGCCAACCGGCTGCGCATCGGCATGCGGCTGCAGACCGATCCGACCGTGATCTATGGCCTGGGCGAGCGCTTCGACGGCAACCTGCGCCGAGCCGACCTGCTGGCCGACACGCCCTACAACAGCTACACCCGCGCCGGCCTGCCGCCGACGCCGATCGCCATGCCGGGCTGGGCCTCGCTGATGGCGGCGGTGCGGCCGGCCGACACCCGGGCGCTGTATTTCGTGGCGCGCGGCGACGGCAGCAGCCAGTTCAGCGCCACGCTGGACGAGCACAATGCGGCGGTGCGGCGGTTCCAGCTGCAGAAATGATTCCCCCATGAGCGACACCAGCGTTTCCCGCGGACTCTTCATCAGCTTCGAAGGCATCGACGGCGCCGGCAAGTCGACCCACATCGAGGGGCTGGCCAAGGCCTTCCGCGACCAGGGCCGCACCGTGACCCTGACGCGCGAACCCGGCGGCACGCCGCTGGCCGAGAAGCTGCGGGCGATGGTGCTGGGCGATGCGATGGACCCGCTGACCGAGTCGCTGCTGGTGTTTGCGGCCCGCCGCGACCACCTGACCACCGTGATCGAGCCGGCCCTGGCGCGTGGCGAGGTGGTGCTGTGCGACCGCTTCACCGACGCCACCTTCGCCTACCAGGGCGGCGGCCGCGGCTTCGACCTGGACGTTCTCTCGACGCTGGAGCGCTGGGTGCAGTCCACGCCCGCCGTCGCCAGTGGCGCCCTGCGCCAGCCCGACCTGACGGTCTGGTTCGACCTGCCGCCCGAGACGGCGGCCGCGCGACTGGCCGATGCGCGCACGCCCGACCGCTTTGAGGCCCAGCCGCTGGAGTTCTTCCGCCGCGTGGTGGGCGGTTACACCGCCCGCGCCACGGCCGATCCGGCGCGCTTTGCCCGCATCCAGGCCGACCAGACCCGCCACCAGGTCTGGCAGCAGCTGACCGCGACCTTCGTGCGGCGCGGCTGGCTGTCCATCATGGTCGCGGCCAACAGCGGACCGCAATGAGCGAATCCACCATCGAAGCCCCCTGGCTGGTGCGCCAGCGCGAGCGCCTGCTGGCGCAGCGCGGTCACGCCTGGCTGCTGCAGGGCCCCAGCGGACTCGGTCAGTACACGCTGGGCCTGTCGCTGGCGCAGGCCTGGCTGTGCCAGCAGCCGACCGCAGCGGGTGCCTGCGGCGTCTGCGACAGCTGCCACCTGATCGGCAGCCGCTCGCACCCCGACCTGGTCGTGCTGATGCCCGAGACCGAGATGCTCGAACGCGGCTGGCCGCTGTCGGAGTCGGCGCAGAAGGAAATCGACGACAAGAAACGCAAGCCCAGCAAGGAAATCCGGGTCGAAGCCATGCGCGACATGGTCGGCTTCGCGCAGCGCACCAGCGCCCGCGGGCGCGGCACGGCGGTGCTGGTCTATCCGGCCGAGCGCATGAACACGGTGACCGCCAACGCCTTGCTCAAGACGCTGGAAGAACCGGCCGGCGACACCCGTTTCGTGCTCGCCAGCGAGTCGGCGCACCAGTTGCTGCCGACCATCCGCAGCCGCTGCCAGTCGCATGTGCTGACCTGGCCATCGGAGGAAGAAGCGCTGATCTGGCTCCAGAACAGTGCACGCGATGCCGGCCTGCGCGAGTCCGGCGCCGATGAGGCAAGGGTCTGGTTGCAGGCGGCCGGTGGCCGGCCGGAGGACGCGCTGGACTGGGCGCGCACCGGGTTGACCGCCGCGCGCTGGTCACAGCTGCCGCAGGCCCTGGTCAAGGGCGACTGGTCGATGTTGGACGGCTGGCCGGCCGCGGCACAGCTGGCCACGCTGCAGAAGCTGTGTCACGACCTGATGGCGGTGGCGGCCGGCGCTTCACCGCGCTTCTTCAGTGCCGCCAGTCTGCCGCCGGCTCCGCGCTGGGGCGCGCTGGCGCGCTGGTCCAAGGCGCTGATGGAAGCGGCGCGCACGGTCGAACACCCCTACAACGCCGGCCTGATGCAGGAAGCCTGGGTCGCCGCCACGCGACAGGTGCTCACGCGCACCGCCGCGCGGGCCTGATTGGCCCCATGCACCCCCGGGTTTGCCGCTAAACTTGCCGGCCATGAGTACCAGCCCCGCCGCTTCACCCGCGTCGTCGCGCCCGAGCGTGATCCAGCTCTCCATCAAGGAGAAAGCGGCGCTTTACGCGGCCTACATTCCCCTGTTCACCGAAGGCGGCATCTTCATCCCTTCGTCGCGCGACTACCGCATCGGCGACGATGTCTATGTGCTGCTGAGCCTGCCCGACGATCCGCAGCGGTACCCGGTCGCCGGCAAGGTCGCCTGGGTCACCCCGGCAAAGGCGCAAGGCGGCCGCACGCAGGGCGTGGGCATCCGTTTCCCGGCGGACGAGAAGTCCAAGCAGCTCAAGCACAAGATCGAAGAGATCCTGGGTTCCGCACTGGCCTCCGACAAGCCGACCCAGACCATCTGACCGCACCGGGCGGTCTGACGCGGCGCAGGGCCTGGTTGCATTGCGCCGTTTTTCTTTTTTCGCATGTTCACCGACTCCCACTGCCACCTGAGTTTTCCCGAACTGTCGGCCAATCTGCCCGACATCCTGAGCGCCATGTCGCAGGCGCAGGTCGACCGTGCGCTGTGCATCTGCACCACGCTGGAAGAGTTCGAGGCGGTGCACGCACTGGCCCGCGACCACGCGATGCTCTGGTCGACGGTGGGGGTGCACCCCGACAACGAGGGTGTGACCGAGCCCTCGCTGGACGATCTGCTGGATCGAGCCGCGCGGCCCCGTGTCGTCGGCATCGGCGAGACCGGGCTCGACTATTACCGCCTCAACGGGCGCAGCATTGCCGACATGGAGTGGCAGCGCGAACGTTTCCGGGTCCACATCCGCGCCGGGCGCCAGACCGACCTGCCGCTGGTGATCCACACCCGCAGTGCGTCGGACGACACGCTGGCGATCCTGCAGGAAGAGGGCGGATTCGCCGGCGGCGGTACCCACCCCGTTTCGCGCGGCGTGTTCCATTGCTTCACCGAAACCGAAGCGGTGGCGCGGGCGGCGTTGGATCTGGGTTTCATGATCTCGTTCTCCGGCATCCTGACCTTCCGCAACGCGGCCGACCTGCGCGAGGTGGCGCGCTTCGTGCCCCTGGACCGGATGCTGATCGAAACCGACAGCCCCTACCTGGCGCCGGTGCCGTACCGCGGCAAGACCAACAATCCCGCGCTGGTGCCGTTCGTGGCCAGGCAGATTGCCGAGATCAGGGGCCTGGCGGAGGAAACGGTGGCACAAGCCACCAGCGAGAATTTCGACAGGCTCTTCACCAGGGTGGTCTCAAGTTCATGAAACACCTTAAAAATCTCAAAAACCATATTGTTCTCAGTATGGTTTTTCTGTTTTGCAATCTGGCGGCCGCCGGCACGTTCGACGACTATTTCAAGGCGGCTTCGATGGACAACGAGTCGGCCATGGTGGGTCTGGCTCTGCGGGGCTTTGACCTCAACACGCGCGACGACAACGGCGATCCGGCCCTCACGGTGGCCTTGCGGGAGGGCTCGCTCAAGGTCGCCAATTTCCTGCTGACCCAGCGCTCGGTCAAGGTGGAGCTGCGCAACACCGCCGGCGAGAGTCCGCTGATGATTGCGGCCATCAAGGGGCATTTGGACATCGCAAAGACCCTGATCCAGCGAGGTGCCGAGGTCAACAAGCCCGGCTGGACGCCGCTGCATTACGCCGCCTCGCGACCGGAGCCCGACAGCCTGGACATGGTGCGCCTGCTGCTGGAGCGCCATGCCTACATCGATGCCGAGTCGCCCAACAAGACGACGCCGCTGATGATGGCGGCCATGTACGGCCACGCCGACGTGGTGCGGTTGTTGGTGGAAGAGGGCGCGGACCCTTCGCTGCGCAACCAGCAGGGTCTGACCGCGGTCGACTTCGCGCGCCGGGCCGACCGCCAGGATCTGGCCGACCTGATTGCTGCGCGCCTGCGCAACGCACGCCCCGGATCGCGCTGACGCCAGCCTCGCGCCACCACGCTGCTGCGTAGGTGTAACCCACATGAATCGCCTAGCGAATGCCACGCAGAATGCCGTGTGTTTCAACTATAAGGAGACGTGTTGTGGCTTTAGCCAGTCAAAAGGACTTTTTCTCAGGGCTGATGTTCATGGCGGTCGGCGCCAGCTTCGCCTGGGGTGCCACCAGCTTTGAGGTCGGCACGGCCGCCAAGATGGGGCCGGGGTATTTCCCGCTCATGCTCGGCATCCTGCTGGCCATCCTCGGCTTGATCGTCACCGTGCGCTCGCTGTCCAAGGGTGGACCGGGCGGCGACAAGATCGGTGCCTTCGCCTGGCGACCGCTGAGCTTCGTGATCGGCGCCAACCTGGCGTTTGGCGTGCTGCTGGTTGGCCTGCCTTCCATGGGCATCCCGGCGTTCGGGCTGATCGTCGCCGTGTACGCGCTGGTGATCATCGCCAGCCTGGCGCAGCCCGGCTTCCAGCTCAAGGCCACGCTGGTCCTGGCGACCATCCTTGCCGCTGGCAGCTACCTGGCCTTCGTGAAGCTGCTGAGCCTGCAGTTCCCGGTGTGGCCGTCCTTCCTGACCCACTGAGCCCGGAGCGAACATGGATCTGATCAATAACCTGTCGCTTGGTTTCAGTGTCGCGTTCACACTGCAGAACCTGCTCTACGCCTTCGTCGGCTGCCTGCTGGGCACGCTGATCGGCGTGCTGCCCGGCATCGGCCCGGTGGCCACCATCGCCATGCTGCTGCCCGCCACCTACGGCCTGCCGCCGGTGGCCGCGCTGATCATGCTGGCCGGCATCTACTACGGCGCCCAGTACGGTGGCTCGACCACCGCCATCCTGGTGAACCTGCCCGGCGAGTCCTCGTCGGTGGTGACCGTGATCGACGGCTACCAGATGGCGCGCAAGGGCAGGGCGGGTCCCGCGCTGGCCGCCGCCGGTCTGGGATCGTTCTTCGCCGGCTGTGTCGGCACGCTGATCCTGGCCGCGTTCGCGCCGCCGCTGACCGAACTGGCGCTGAACTTCGGCCCCGCCGAGTACTTCTCCCTGATGATCGTGGGCCTGATCGGCGCCGTGGTGCTGGCCTCGGGTTCGCTGATCAAGGCGCTGTCGATGATCCTGCTGGGCCTGCTGCTGGGTCTGGTCGGCACCGACGTGAACTCCGGCGTGGCCCGTTTCTCGTTCGACATTCCCGAACTGACCGACGGCATCGGTTTCATCACGATCGCCATGGGCGTGTTCGGTTACGGCGAAATCATCAGCAACCTGTCGCAGCCGGAAGAAGACCGCGAAGTGTTCACCGGCAAGGTCGACGGGATCATGCCGACGATGGAGGACTTCAAGAACATGATTCCGGCGGTGATCCGTGGAACGGCGCTGGGTTCCGCGCTGGGCATCCTGCCCGGTGGTGGTGCGCTGCTGTCGTCGTTCGCGGCCTACACGATCGAGAAGAAGACCAAGCTCAAGCCCGGCGAAGTGCCGTTCGGCCAGGGCAACATCCGCGGCGTCGCCGCGCCGGAGTCGGCCAACAACGCCGGTTCGCAGACCTCGTTCATCCCGCTGCTGACGCTGGGCATTCCGCCCAACGCCGTGATGGCGCTGATGGTCGGTGCCATGACCATCCACAACATCCAGCCCGGCCCGCAGGTCATGACCAGCAACCCCGAGCTGTTCTGGGGCCTGATCGCCTCGATGTGGATCGGCAACCTGATGCTGGTGATCCTGAACCTGCCGCTGATCGGCATCTGGATCAAGCTGCTCACGGTGCCTTACCGCTGGCTGTTCCCGGCCATCGTGCTGTTCTGTGCCATCGGGGTCTACTCGACGAACAACAACAGCTTCGACATCTGGATGGTCGCGATCTTCGGCCTGATCGGCTACCTGTTTATCAAGCTCGGCTGTGAACCCGCGCCGCTGCTGCTGGGCCTGATCCTGGGGCCGATGATGGAAGAGTACCTGCGGCGCGCGCTGCTGATCTCTCGCGGCAACTGGTCGGTGTTCGTGACCCGTCCGCTGTCGGCCTCGCTGCTGGCGGTTGCCGTGGTCCTGCTGGTGATCGTGCTGCTGCCGTCGATCAGCAAGAAGCGGGAAGAAGCCTTCGTCGAAGACTGACGTGCCACGCTGATCCCCGAAACCCCGGTCTGGTGCCCGCCAGACCGGGGTTTTTTGCTGGATTACACTCCTTGGCGGGTGTTGGCACATTGCCTGTCAACAGGTTCATGCGTCGGTCGGGCCGCCACGCAGATCAAGGACGACCATGAACCCGACCCAGGAACCGGCGGTGCAAGTCACTGCAGCCATCCTCTTCGCCATCGCACTGATCCACACGTTCGCTGCCAGGCAGTTCGAGCGACTGGCGCACAAATACCCCCGACATGCAGGACTGTTTCACCTCCTCGGTGAGGTCGAGGTCGTGTTCGGGTTCTGGGCCATGGTGCTCGTCGCCGCCATGGCGCTGATCGCCGGTGGGGGCGGGGCGCTCGCCTATGCGGAGTCGCGCAACTATACGGAACCGCTGTTCGTGTTCGTGGTGATGGTGATCGCCGGCTCCCGGCCGGTGTTGAACACGGTGATGCAGCTCGTGCGCCTGCTCGCCCGCGCGATGCCCATGCCCACCCCGCTGGCCATGGTCTGGCTGGGCCTGACCGCGGTGCCCCTGCTGGGCTCGGTGGTGACGGAGCCGGCCGCGATGACCATCGCGGCGCTGATGCTCGCCCCGCAGATCTTCCGGCCGGACGTGCCGGAGCGCGTCAAGTACCTGGCGCTCGGCGTGCTCTTCGTCAACGTCTCCATCGGAGGCACGCTGACGTCCTACGCCGCGCCTCCGGTGTTGATGGTGGCGTCCACCTGGCAGTGGGACAGTGCCTTCATGTTTGTCACCTTTGGCTGGAAAGCGGCGCTGGCGGTGGTGGTCAATGCGACGGCCTGCGCCTTCGTGCTTCGGCGCCACGTGATCTCGGCGTCTTCGCGATCGGGCGAGACGGAGGTGAAGGCTCCGGTGCCTTGGGCGGTGATCGCCGTGCACCTGGCTCTGCTGGCGGGCGTCGTGCTGCTGGCACACCATCCGGTGGCCTTCCTGGGACTGTTCCTGATGTTCCTCGGTTTCACGCAGGCCTACGAGCGCCATCAGAGCCCGCTGATCATCAAGGAGGCTCTGCTGGTCGCCTTCTTTCTCGCGGGTCTTGTGGTCCTCGGGGGCATGCAGAGCTGGTGGCTGCAGCCCATCGTGTCGGGCCTGCAACCCCTGGCCCTGTTCCTGGGTTCTCTGGGGTTGACCGCCATCACCGACAATGCGGCCCTGACCTACCTCGGCTCGCAGATCGTGGGCATTTCCGACGGGTCGAAGTACATGCTGGTGGCCGGCGCGGTCGCCGGTGGCGGGTTGACCGTGATCGCCAATGCACCAAATCCGGCGGGGGTGGCGCTCCTGCGGAGGGGGTTTGCCGACGAATCCATCGGCGCCGGCGGCTTGCTGCTTGGCGCCGCCGGTCCTACGGCGATCGCGGCGGCGGCATTCCTCTGGCTCTGAAGGCCGATGAAGCCGCGGCCAACGCACACTGTGCAGTCAGTGCGTCATTCGCGCGTCAGCGTGATGCGCCCGTTTCGGGTGGAGGCGGGCTGCCCTGGGCATTGGCTGGCGAGCTTGCACGAGCCTCGCATCTGCTCATCGAACAGGGTGGCAAAGCAGTTCAATTGGACCTCGCAACTGCTTCGCACCTGGGCAAACGAAAACGCCAGGTCGTATCCGAACACCGTTCCGCTGATCGGCTGGCTTCCGTATTCGTTCTCGACCGTTCCCTTGACCAGATCTCCGTTCTGCTCAAGACGAAGCAGGCCCACGACCACATCGCCCGAGCTCACCCAGGAGCCGGACAAATCCACCGGAATATCGGTGGTGGGGGCCGCCGTGGACTCGTCCTGTTCCGGCTTGTCTCCGCCACCTCCGCAGGCTGCCAGGGCCGCAAGACAGAGCGCGGCAGTCACCCACCTTGCACGCAGTTTCGATGAAATCATGGGAGCCTCGACAGCAAATGACCGGGGGAACCGATGGCGCCGGCGAGGATACAGGAGAGCGGTGCTTTCGTGGATCGGTGCGGGTTCTCGGGCTGCGGGGCTTCTTTCTTGGTGAAGTCTTGATATTCCACGATGTATATTATGTTAAGTTATATAGACGGGCGGCACACAGCCTTTCGGGCGGCCCGAATGTTGCTCTGATCCACGTCAAGCCGGCCGACGCATCCGGGGAAACACCAGCTTGGTGCATCGGGCAATTGGACTGCCCAGACCTACAATGTTGCCCACCGGCGGGAGTCCAATCCGGCCACCCCATTCAACTTTTCAAGGACATTCATGAAGCATCTGTTCCTGTCCCTCAGTCTCATTGGCGCCGCCAGCCTGGTGGGTTGCGGCAAGACCGAAACGCCGGCACCGGCCGCGCCTGCTGCGCCCGCTCCCGCTGCTGCGGCACCGGCCGCCGCGCCCGCACCGGCCGGCCAATGGCCTGAGCTGCGTGTTGCCATCGACCCGACCTACAAGCCGTTCACTTACAAGACCGACGCGGGCGAACCTGCCGGTTTTGACGTCGATGTCGCCAAGGCCCTGTGCGATCAGCTCAAGAGCAAGTGTGTGTTCGTGGAGCAAGCCTGGGACGGCATGATTCCCGGCCTGCAGGCCAAGAAGTACGACGCGATCATCTCGTCGATGTCCATCACCGAAGAGCGCAAGCAGGCGGTGGACTTCACCGGCAAGTACTACAACACGCCGTCGTGCGTGGTGGTCAAGTCCGACCTGAAGCTGGGTGCCGAAGCCGCCGGCTTCAAGGGCAAGAAGATCGGCGTGCTCAAGGCTTCCACGCAAGAGAAGTACGCCATGGGTGAGCTCAAGCCCGCGGGCGCGACCATCGTTCCCTACGACGCACAGGACCAGGTCTATCTGGACATCAAGTCCGGCCGTCTGGACGGCACCGTGGCCGACGTGGTCGAAGTCAACGGCGGCTTCCTGTCGACTCCTGACGGCAAGGCCTACAGCTGCGCCGGCACCCGCATCCCGGTGGAATTCGATGCCAAGTACTTCGGCAACGGTGCTGGCGTGGCCATCCGCAAGGAAGACACCGCCCTGCGCGACGCGTTGAACGGCGCCATCAAGGCCATCCGTGACAACGGCAAGTGGAAGGAACTGGCCGACAAGCACGTTCCTGGCGTGGACATCTGGGGCTCCTGATCCCACTGGGCTGACCTTCGCGAGCGCCGATGACGACCTACCTGATCAACATCCTCCAGGGCCTTCTGGTCACCATCGGCGTCTCGCTGGGCGCCCTCGTCGTCGCCGCCGTGCTCGGCCTGGCCGGGGCGGCGGCCAAGCTTTCTCCCTATCGCTGGCTCAACTGGGTCGGCGATATCTATTCCACCGTGATCCGGGGTGTCCCGGATCTGGTCTGGATGCTGCTGCTGTATTTCGGCGGGCAGATCCTGGTCAACGACATCGCCGAACGGCTGGGCTACCGCAGCGGTCCCCAGATCAACCCCTTCGTGGCCGGCGTGCTGACCATCGGCTTCGTGTACGGCGCGTACATGACCGAAACCTTCCGCGGCGCCATCATGAGCGTGCCCAAGGGGCAATCGGAGGCCGGCTGGGCCTTCGGCATGAGTCGCTTCTACACCTTCCGGCGCATGGTGCTGCCGCAGATGGTGCGTTTCGCCTTGCCCAGCTTCACCAACAACTGGCTGGTGCTGCTCAAGGCCACGGCCCTGGTCTCGGTGATCGGTCTGGCCGACATCACCAACCTGGCCAAACAGGCTGGCGCCGCGGCGCGTGGCCAGATTCCGGGCGCGGCCATCATCTTCATGGCGTTCGCCGGCTTCCTCTATCTGCTGATTTCTTCCGTCAGTCTCTATCTCCTGCGCAAGGCCGAGACCCGCTACTCGGCGGGCGTGAAGCGGGGAGATTTCTGATGGACAAGTTTGCGATCATCTTTCAGCCGCAGAACCTGCAGCTGTACTGGACCGGTTTTCTCGCGACGATGGAGCTGCTGGCGATCAGCCTGGTGGCCGGTGGTCTGCTGACGCTGCCGCTGACCCTGATGCGGGTCTCGCGCAACCGCTGGGTGTCAGTGCCGGTCTGGCTGTTCACCTACGTGGTGCGCGGCACGCCGCTGCTGATCCAGGTCTATTTCATCTACTACGGCATCGCCCAGCTCGAATGGGTGCAGGCGCTGTGGGACACGGTCTGGCCCTGGACGCTGTTCAAGGACCCGTTCTTCTGCGCGGTGGCGGCGTTCTCGCTCAACACCTGCGCCTACACGGTCGAGATGCTGGCCGGCGCGATCAAGGAAACTCCCGCGGGCGAGATCGAAGCGGCCCAGGCGGCCGGCTTCGGCAAATGGAACATGATGTTCCGCCTGGTGCTGCCCAGCGCCCTGCGCCGCACCCTGCCCGGCTATTCCAACGAGGTCGTGATGATGCTGCACGCCACGTCGCTGGCCAGCGTGGTGCCCGCGCTGTACGACCTGACCAACGCGGCGTATGCGATCTACAAGACCTATTACCTGGCCTTCCAGCCGTTCATCGTGGTCGCGGTGCTGTATTTCATCCTGACCTTCGCCCTGGTCTACGTGTTCCGGTTGCTGGAGCGGCGTTTCCTGGCCTACCTGCGCCCGCGCACGCACTGACCCCGTTTCTCCCTTCTTCGGATGCGACAGCTCCACCACCCCCTGCTTTCTCCGTCGCTGGGCACCCAGCGCCAGATCACCAGCCTGCACTTCGGTCAGGCCGCCAATGGCCGCAAGGCCTACATCCAGTCCAGCCTGCACGCCGACGAGCTGCCGGGCATGCTGACCGCGCACAAGCTGCGTGGCCTGCTCGAAGCCGCCGAAGCCTGCGGCGAAGTTCCTGGCGAGGTGGTGCTGGTGCCGGTGTGCAACCCGATCGGCCTGGACCAGAGCCTGATGCACCACCAGCTCGGCCGCTTCGAGCTGCTGACCATGGAGAACTTCAACCGGAACTACCCGGACTTCTTCAATCTGGTCAAGGACAGGATCGCTCCCCAGCTGACACCAGACGCCGAAACCAACAAGGGCATAGTGCGCGCGGCCATGCACGCGGTGCTGCAGGAGCAGGCCGTCACCACCGAGCTGGAGAGCATGCGCCGGGTGCTGATGACCCTGTCGTGCGACGCCGATGTGGTGCTGGACCTGCATTGCGACTTCGAGGCCATTCTTCACATGTATGTCGAAGAGCCGATGCTGCCGCTGATGGAGCCGCTGGCCCGCCTGCTGGGCGCACAGACCCTGCTGTGGGCGCGTGGCTCCGGCCCGTCGATCTCGTTCGACGAAGCCCTGTCCGGTCCGTGGTGGCGGTTGCGCGACCACTTTGCCGACCAGGCGCCGATTCCGCTGGGCTGCGCCAGCACCACGGTCGAGCTGCGCAGCCAGACCGATGTGTCCGACGCGCTGGCCACCCAGGACGCGCAAGGCATCATCGGCTACCTGCGCCATGCGGGCGTGCTCGCCGGCCCGGCCCCTGCCCTGCCCGAGGCGCTGTGTGCGCCGACGCCGCTGGCGGGCACCGAATCCCTGCACGCGCCACACCCTGGCGTGGTCGACTTTGTGGCCAACGTCGGCGAGCGGGTGGCCGCCAACCAGTTGCTGGCGCGCATCGTCGATCCGCTGACACCGCGCGAAACCGAGATCCGCAGCAGCATCGACGGCATCGTCTACGCCCGCCACAACCTGCGCTGGGCCACGACCGGCATGGAAGTCTGCCGTGTCGCCGGCGACACCCCGATCCGCTTTGGCAACCTGCTGAGTCCCTGAATTCCAAGAACGCACCATGACCACCAAACTCGAAGCGATCGACATCCGCAAGAGCTACGGCTCGCACGAGGTGCTCAAGGGCATTTCCCTGACCGCCAAGGCGGGCGATGTGATCAGCATCATCGGCTCGTCCGGCTCGGGCAAGTCGACCTTCCTGCGCTGCATGAACCTGCTGGAGCGCCCGCAGCAGGGCCGCATCGTCGTGGCCGGCGAGGAAATGAAGCTGGTCACCGCCAAGGACGGCATGCTCAAGGCCGCCGACGACAAGCAGCTGCAGCGCCTGCGCGCCAAGCTGGCGATGGTGTTCCAGCACTTCAATCTCTGGTCGCACCTGACCGTGCTGGAAAACGTGATCGAGGCGCCGATGCATGTGCTCGGCAAGGGCAAGGACGAGGCCATCGCCACCGCACGCAAGTACCTGGAGAAGGTCGGGCTGCGCGATGTCGAGGGCAAGTACCCGGCCCACATGTCCGGCGGCCAGCAGCAGCGCGTGGCGATCGCGCGCGCGCTGGCGATGGAGCCCGAGGTCATGCTGTTCGACGAGCCGACCAGCGCGCTCGACCCCGAACTCGTGACCGAGGTGCTGCGCGTGATGCGCACGCTGGCCGAAGAAGGCCGCACGATGGTGGTCGTGACCCACGAAATGGGCTTCGCGCGAGAGGTCAGCAACCACGTGCTGTTCCTGCACCAGGGCCGCATCGAGGAACAGGGCAACCCGCGCGAGGTGCTGGTCAACCCGCAGTCCGAGCGGCTGTCGCAGTTCCTCTCGGGCAAGCTCAAGTAAACGAGCGCCGGCGGCGCCAATCGGGCGAACAGCGGGTTTTCCTCCCCGCTGTTGTCTTTCTTTCCGGGGTTTTGTTTGCGGGACCATTGGTGCGTCCCGGAAACATCCGCCGCCTGAAAGGAACCCCTCCATGAGCACCGTCCACACCAGCAACAGCAGCGCCTGGTCGCAAACCATGTCGTCCATGAACGGCGCCCTGTCCTCGCACCTGCAGGACAAGATGCTCAAGAAAATGGACACCGACGGCAGTGGTGGCGTGGACCAGAGCGAGTTCCAGGCCGCACTGGAAAAACTGGCCGGCAAGCTCGGCATCGAGGTCGGTGAAGGTGGTTCGGAGCTGTATGCCTCGCTGGACACCGACCAGGACGGTTCGCTCAACGGCAACGAGGTCGGCGCCATGATGCAGAGCATGCTCGGCGCCATGGGTGGCACCCAGGCATTCGTGCAGTCCCGCGGTGACGAGGCCCGGTTTGCCGAGCTCGACGCCGACGGTGACCACATGATTTCGATGGAAGAATTTGGCATCGCGCCGGCCGGCACGACCGTGGTCACGACCACCACCACGACCACGACGACTTCGGGCGAAGGCGCCCTGGCCGACGGCGGCGGTGGAAGCTCGTTCTCCGACATCGCCGGCTCGCTGCTGGCGGCGGCCATTGCTGGCGCCATTTCCGGCGGCAGCGACGGTGGTGGTGGCGAAGAAGTCGCTGCGGCCGAAGAAGGTGGTGGTGAGGAGGCGGTGTCCGAAGTCGTGGCCGAGGCCTCGACCAATCCGCTGGGGAACACCGCCGTCTCGTCCAAGCCACCGTCAGAGAATTCGCGCATGGATGCGGTGATTCAGGCCGCCGACAAGGACGGCAATGGCCGGATCTCTTCTGGCGAACTCCAGACGCTGGTGGCCAAGATGGGCGCTCAGCAGTCGGGCGCTGCGAGCCGTCGCTACAGCGATACCGCCCTGGCCCAACTGGGCGCCGCCCAGCGTCCGGCCCACAGCCGGCTGAACGCCACCGCCTGACCTTTCGCCGCTGCGCCCTCAGGGGTGCAGCGTGAGGCTGCTGCGCCAGGCGCCTGGCGCCATGCGCAGGGGCCGGTACTCGACGGCCACCCAGCCGTCGGCCATGTCGCGGTAGCGGCCCGACAACGGGTTGCCGCTCTGCCCGGTCTGGTAGATGAAACGCGAGTTTTCCGGATCGGCCAGATCGTAGATCGCCCGCATGCTGGCCGCGTGCCGGTTGGCGTACGGCGCATCGGCCTTGTCCAGGTGGTACTGACCCACGTTGACCGTGAACGGGTCGCCGCCGGTTTCGCGCCGCACCTCGAACATCGGCGCCAGCGCGCCCACATTGCTGAACGGCCGGTGCACCGACAGCGCTGGATGCGCCACGCCCCAGCGCCAGCCCGGCACCTCCCTGCCCTGCTGCGCCGCGATCTTGTCGAGCGCACGGTCCAGTGCCGCGCCGCTGGCCGCCGCGCAGCCCTGCGCGCCGCACCAGGCCTTGTCGTCGCGCGCCAGGATGCCCTCGACCGCGCTGCGGAACAGGCGCTTGCCGTAGAGCTTCTCGAACTTCTCCTTGCCCAGCCGCCCGCCGATCACCCCGCGCGTGAACTCGTCGACCCAGGCGCTGAAGATCAGCGGCGCCGCGGCGTTCGCCGACATGTCGCCGGCGAAGCCCTTGAACTGCGCCTTGGCGGCGTCGGCCAGCGCATGCGTTGACGGCGCCTTGAGCAGGTAAGGCACCAGCAGCAGCGTCGCCTCCGAATGCTGGTCGGCGTGGATGGCGCGGAAGCTGGCCATGTCGTGCCTGGGCGTGGCCGCCAGCAGGCTTTCGATGCGCTGGTGCCGGTAGGGTGCGGCCCAGTCCTGGGTAAGGAAGTGCGGATAGTCGGCCGCATGGATGCGCTGGTTGGCGGTGGCGATCCAGCCCCGGCGGCCATCGTCCTGCGGCGTGTCGTCGTAGGGCAGCCAGCCGGTCCAGTCGTAGCGCACGTCCCAGCCGGGCGACGGCGCGATGCCGCGGATGTCATTGCCGGCTGCGCGCACCGGAACCCGGCCCACCGCCTTGTAGGCGATGCGTCCGCTGCGGTCCGCCATCACGGCGTTCTGCATCGGCGAATGGAAATCGCGGAAAGCCTCCAGCAGCTCGGCCACCGAACGGGCGCGGTTGGACGCCGCGGTCGCCTGCACGTTGCGGTTGTCGGCGTCCAGGGCGGTCCAGCGCAGCGCGACGGCATAGCGCCCGGTGTCGACCAGTTCCTGCGTCCGGCCCGGAACGTCGCTGAGCACCGGGCCGTGGCGCGTGCTGCGCACGGTGTGGGTGACGTCGGGTCCGCCCTTGACCTTGAAGGTTTCCACCCGTTCGGTGAAGGTCGCCCAGGCTTCCTGCCCGGCCGGCGCTGGCAGGCGGTAGCGCTTCGGGTCCTTCGGGTCGATCTGTTCGAGGTAGAGGTCCTGCACGTCCGGTCCGGTGTTGGTGAAGCCCCAGGCCACATCGGGGGTGCGCCCCAGCACCACGAACGGCGTGCCCGGCAGGGTGGCTCCGATCACGTCCATGCCGCGCAGCCCTGCCACGTCCGGCGCTTGCAGCCGCGCGAAGTACCAGATGGCCGGCGCGCTCAGGCCCAGGTGAGGGTCGTTGGCGAGCAGCGGCTTGCCGCTGGCGCTGTGTGCGCCGTCGACCACCCAGTTGTTCGAGCCCTTGCTGTCGACGTGGCCCAGCGTGTCGACCCACTCGCGAATGCCCTGGGCCAGCCGGTCGCCGGTGGGTGGTGCGGTCAGGCTGACGGCCGGTGTGGTCCGGAACACCCCCAGCTGCCGGTACAGGGTGGCCAGATCCGCCGACGCGGCCGGCGTTTCGCCCGGGTACGGCGGGAACAGTTCCCACAAGGCCTTGGTGTCCAGCACCTGCAGCGCCGACAGGCGGGCCAGTTCGTTGCCCCAGTTGCCGCCCAGATCGAGTGCCATCATCAGCGACCAGCCGGCGCTGTCCTCCGGTTCCCAGTAGCGGCCGGCCGCGGCCTCTTCCCTGGGGTCGATGCGCAGTATCTGGAACTCGGGAGGCAAGGTTCCGGTCCGGTGCGCGAAGAAGGCGTTCACCCCGTCGCTGTAGGCCTGCAGCGCCTGCCGGCTCGGCTCGTCCAGGCCGGCGATCTGCGCCCGGGCCGCCTGCCGGATGCCGAGCGTGCGCATCAGCAGGTCGGTTTCCAGCGTGGATTTGCCAAACACCTCGGACAGCTGGCCGCGCATCAGGCGCCGGTTCATCTCCAGCTGCCAGCCCCGTTCCTGCGCGTGCACATAACCCAGCGCCATCCAGGCGTCCCGCGGGTCCTTGGCATGGATGTGGGTGATGTCGGCGTCGTCGCGCTGCACCTGGACCGGGCTGCGCAGACCCGGCAGGGCCAGTTCGCCGTCCATCACGGGCAGGCTTCGCAAGGCGAGGTAGGCCAAGGCCACCAATACCAACATCAGAAGGGCTGCCAGCCCTTGAGCGGAACGCTTCACCCAACGCATGTGTGTCTCCTGACCATGCGCCATCGTAGCGGCCAGCGCCGCCGCAACATCACCGGGAAAGCGTGTAGCGGAGGACCGCGATCAGGTCCGCAGGGGACCGTGGCCGAGCACCATCTGGCCGTCGACCAGGCGGAAGCTCACGGTCGGGGCGCTGATGTCGGTGAACGGAGCGCCCATCGCAAACTCGCCGTCGCTGTGCAGCAGGCACTCCTGGCGGCGCAGCGCGATGGCGTTGTCGGCGCCGGCGAAACGCACCCAGGTGCCATAGCTGCTGGTGTCTTCGAGCAGGTAGTTGCCCGAGCGGATGTCGATCGCCGCGTGCATGCGCGAAACCCGCGGATCGTTGACCACGAAATCGGCCTCGGGCACCCGGCCGATCTTCAGCGGCAGGTCGGTGAGGTTGAACGACTGACTGGCGTCCAGCCAGCCCAGCTCGATGCCGCCGAACACCGATTCGGTGGTCTTGCGCAGCGCATGCAGGTCGGCCGGCAGGGTCAGGAACTCCGACAGCATCTCGGTCTGCCACTCGATGCGGAAGACCTCTGCCGGCTCGACCCGGCCCTTGATCCGGATCGGCCCCAGGCTGCGGCTGCGCACGTGCTGCCCCTTGCCCAGCTTGCGGATCACTGCGTCGTTGCAGAGGATCTGCTCGGGCCCCGCCAGATCGCTCAGGCGCGAGGCCACGTTGACGGCATCGCCAAAGCAGTCGCCATCGACCTGCACCACCTGGCCACGCGCCATGCCGATCTGCATCATCAGCTTCAGGCGGTTGGGCCACTGGGCCACCCGCTGCGAATGCTCCAGCTGGATGGTGCTCATGCACTCGACCGCCATCCGGTTGTTGGTGAACGACAGCAGCACGCCGTCCCCCAGCATCTTGACCACCTTGCCGTGGTGCTCCAGCCCCATGGAGCCGATCCACTGGGTGAGCTTGGTCACTGCCTTGGCCGCGCGGTCATTGCCCAGCGTCTCGAACACCGAGACGCTACCGGTCAGGTCCACAAAGGCAATCGTCAGTTCGGCCATGAAGTCAAAACAATGTTCCGGTGCGACACCCTATGAGAGCAGAGGGCAAAAAACCGGCCCATCCAGGCCGGAGATCGTGTGGTTTATCACGAACCGTCTTTTTCCATCGACCAAGAAGAGGTATTTCTGAAGCGCTGTTCGCGCTTTTCGGGTAGCTGCGTCCAAAGGTTCTAGCTTTTCGCCTTGGTGCAACCAAGCCGTGAAGACGAAGGATCACGGACCGCCTCAGCCTGTACACGCAATATCTTAAACAGTCTTTCTAAACGATTGATTTGGCTGTTGTTTTATTGACTTCTATCAAGATCGGACCCTTGCTCGAGCGGGGTTCGGAGTCGTATCCTGAGCCCATAAAACACATTAGTCGTTGAGGAATTGCCCATGCGCTGGATCAAGCCCTCCCTTCGCCACAGCATCTCTGCCTTGCTGGGCAACGAAGTCCGGAAGCACTCGCCCGAGTCGCTGGAACCGGTCAGGCAGGCCATGCTTTCCGCGCTCGGCGAAGAAGGCGCGAAAGCCAATCCGCGCCTGAAACACCGGCTCATGTACGTGCATGACGCCCACGCACTCTGGTTTGCCCGCGCCGAGATGGTGGCGGTTCTGAGCCGGGTGCATGGCGAGGCCAAGGCGGTGGATCTGGTGCGCAGCCTGTCGCCGGCTTTCCAGGGCCTGCTGCCCAAGAGCCTGATGGAATCTGCCCGGCAGATGCGCTGAGCCGTCGGCCACGCGCAGTCTCACCGCACCATCACCCCCAGAAGATCAGGGCATCGCGTCCCTGCACCAGCAGTTCCACCTCCTGCCCCACGGGCAGCAACACCTTGGTCGGCACGTGCCCGAAGGGCAGTCCGGTCAGGACCGGTGTCCTGGTCTGCGTCCGCAGCCAGTCGATCACGGTCTGCAGCTTGAATCCCCGATCGTGGGGCACCGTTTTGAAGCGGTTGAAGCTGCCCAGCAAAATCACCTTCTGACGGTCCAGGATGCCCGCGTGCAGCAACTGCGTCAGCTGACGCTCGATCCGGTACGGATGCTCGTTGACATCCTCCAGGAACAGCGCGCCGCCCTTGACCTGCGGCAGCCAGGGCGTGCCGACCAGCGAACACAGCACCGACAGATTGCCGCCCCAGAGCGTGGCCTTGCGCAGATGCAGGGTGGCGCCCTCCCCGCCCTTCGCCGCCGGCAGGCAGGGCAGATCCTTCTTCGGCAACTGCCAGCCACTGCCCTCGCCCTGCCCGTCGGCAAGATCGTCGAAACAGGCTTCCATGATGTCGTCGGGTTCTTCAGCGCCGAAGTCTTCGCCAAGCGCCGGCCCGGCCCAGGTCACGGCCCCCGTCTTGGCCAGCAGCGCGCACTGCAGGGCGGTGAAGTCGCTCAATCCCACAAACTGCGTGCCGCGCTCGACCGACTTGGCCAGGGCCTTGTACGGCAGCCCCGGAAGGATGCGGGTGAGGCCGTAGCCGCCGCGCGAAATCAGTGCCACGTCGGCACCGCTGGCGGCGGCCCGGCCGATCGCCGCGATGCGCGTGGCGTCGTCGCCGGCAAAGCGCAGATGGCTGCTCAGTGCTGCCTCGTCGATCTCGACCTCATGGCCCAGGGCCTGGAGCCGCTTCACGCCACGGCGAAAAGCGGCCTTGTCGCGCACGGCGCTGGACGGGGAATAGATGTAGATGTGGCTCATGAATGGCGATGGATGGAGATTCAACGGGAAAAATGTTCGCAGGCCAGCACGGCGATGCGCTCGCCGTGCTCCTGCACGAAGTGTCCTGCCTCGGGCAGCAGTATCGGTGCCGGGCAGCCGCGGATGGATGCGGCGAGCTGGCGCATCACCGGCTCGCCCAGCACCGGGTCCTGCGTGCCGATGGCCATGAGGGTCTGGCCCTGCCAGCGATGGCGCCAGAAGTCGCGCGCTGCACGCGAGAGGGCTGCGCCGTCGTCGTCTGGCTGCTCGGGCACCATCGCCGGAAAGGCGCGCAGCGCGGCGCGGTGACCGCGGTCGGGGAACGGGGCCGAATAGGCCGCGCATTCGGCGGGGTCCATGTGCCTGTTGCCCCGTGCGAACAGGCGCGCCAGGTCGTAGTCGGGCTTTTGGGCGCACATCTCCCGCCAGGCGAGAAAGCCCGGGGTCAGCGGCGCATCTCCGGTGGCGAGCATGGTGTTCATCGCCAGCAGCCCACGGTAGCGCGCCGGCGCCGCCATCGGCAGCGTCAGGCCCAGCAGTCCGCCCCAGTCCTGCACCACCAGCACCACATTGCGCAGGTCCAGCCGCTCGACCAACTCGAGCAGCACATCGCGGTGCCAGCCGAAACGGTGGAACGTGTCTTTCTTCGGCTTGTCGCTCTTGCCGAAGCCGATCAGGTCGGGTGCGAGCACGCGGTCGCCGGCAGCGAGGAAGACCGGGATCATCTTGCGGTAGAGATAGCTCCAGGCCGGGTTGCCGTGCAGGCACAGCCAGGTGCGGGGCGCATCCTGTGGCCCTTCGTCGAGGTAATGCAGGCGAAGGCCGGCCAGCGAAGGGAGATCGCTCACGTGGCGCGGCGACCAGGGGTAACCGGGCAGCCCGTCGAAACACTTCTCTGGCGTGCGCAAGGCATCCTCGCGCAGCGGATGGGCCTCACGGCGCTGCTGATCACGGCGCGTCTTGAAGAAGCCGCTCAGCAGCGTCCCGCACTCCTCGGCCCGCACGCCGCCCTGCACTAGTGTCTGGTGGTTCAGCTGCGCCTGCCCGAACAGGTTCACCACCGAACCGGCAGCCCCCGTCTTGGGGTCGCTGGCACCGAAGACCACCCGGCGCACGCGCGCATGCAGCATGGCGCCGCTGCACATGGCGCAGGGCTCCAGGGTGACGTACAGCTCGCAGTCGTCCAGCCGGTAGTTGCCCAGGGTTTGCGCCGCAGCCCGCAAGGCGACGATTTCGGCGTGGGCGGTCGGGTCGTGGGCACCAATCGGTGCGTTGCGCCCGACACCGACCACCCGCCCCTGGTGCACCACCACGGCGCCGACCGGCACCTCGCCCGCGGCGTGTGCGGCCACGGCTTCCGTCAGGGCCAGGCCCATGTAGTCGGCGTCGTTCATGGCGCCATTGTCCCGCACCGGCTTGGCCGCCCCTTCAGTCGAACAGCGACGGCTGCCGGTTCCGCAGTGGCCAGCGCCCCAGTACCTCGTGGTATCCCTTGCCGTAGTGGCTGTCGACCAGGAGAAATTCGACCACCTCCCACACCAGCGGCTCGATGCGTCGGGCGCTGACCGGTTTGTGTTGGTAGTCCACGGTGATGTGCGGGGTGAAGCCGGGCCGTATCCATTCGGCGGGCCAGCCGACCTTGAGCAAGGCGGCGACCAGTTGCCGGCGCAGAAGGACCAGGGGCCGCACCCCGGCGCCATGTCCCGCCAGTTCGACCGTGCCGACTTCGCGCTGTGGACCGCGGGATTGCAGCGTATCGAAACAGACCGGGAACGGTGCTTCCTCCAGCAGCGCTCCGGCGCTTCGCGCAAGCCGCAGAACCTCGGGAGGAATCCGATGTTGGTACGACCCCAGCGGCACGAGCGTGGCGTGCAGCCTGTCCAGGGCCATGGGTTTCGACGGGCCGTGGTACGAAGTATTGAGCTGCCGCTGAAGGCGCCCGACCACCTGGGCGACCGCCGGCGGCAGGTGCAGCATCAGATAGAAATCATGACGTTGGGGATCCATGCAACACCTCCTCGGGCTGCGTTTGCGGATTCCCATTCTGCACAGATACTGTTTATTTGAACAGTACCGGCGCGACCGGCGGCGGTGTCTCAGGCGCCGCGCCGGCTCACTCCCACTCCATCATCAACAAGACGCCCAAACCCGCGTGGTTAAAGGGATTGACTGTGATCAACATGGGGCCTTACCGTCACTCTTACCGTCAACACCGCACATCTTTTGCTGACGCGGGAAATGGAGCGATTCGCGGGGAAGCAACTCTTGCGACACCATCGTCAATCAGGACATAGGATACACAAAACGCAGTGTCCTTTGCCAGCTGATTGGCTGTCTACGGCAGCTTCAACAGCTTACCGAGTGCTACGGCCACTGTCTCCAGAGCATTGATGACGCCGTCCATGACGAAATCGAGGGCCCGACCGTAGCCTGCGTTGACGTTCGCTGTGTCGAAACCAAGGCGCTGCAGGGTCGCGAGGCACTGCTCCACGGTTTCGTGAGCGTCGGCGATTCGAAGGTCGTTGTTGAGGAACAGGGGCGCCATGGCTTCACTGCGGTCGCGCCAACCTTCCGGCTCTGTCGCCGAGGCAAAGGCATCGCTTGCCTCCTCGTGAGCATTCAGTCTTTCGATGACATTTAGAAGCGCCTGCAGCAGCTTGAGGCTTCCGAGATCCCTGACAGCAGTTCTCGGACATCCGGCGCCCTCCAACAATGACTTGAGGTAGCCATTTGGAACGCGTTGCCATACCTCGTGCAAACTCTTGCAGCGAGCCAAGAACATCTGTTGTGACAGGTCGAATGGTGCGACCTGGGCCAACCGACTGAGCGTCGGATAGGCCATCCAACCATTGGCCACAACCTCTGCACGATCAAAACCAGTCAGTTCTACTGCCGACTTGTTCAGCCCCACAGTCACGCCTAGTGCGGAAAGACCATCGCCCAATCGTAGAAGCACATCGAGCAGCCGCTGCACCTTGGCAACCACATGCTCTTCGTTCAGGTCTGCATAGGCAAGGTCGGCCGGATCGACTGCAAATGATCGGGCGTGAATGACCTCGCGATCCGGCTTCGGCTTGTACAGCTCACGCATTGGCACTTGGATCAAATTTCTTCCGACCCGACGGCATTCGGTGAAACTCCACTGCCCTCTATATGACGGACTGCAGTACCACTGTCCCCCAATACGAGTCGGAGTCGTGTCGTAGAAAGTGCTCTGTTCGTACTTCTGGAGGAATCGATCATGGAGGTAGACCGGATCCACCCCCAGCAGGGCATTCGCACGCGCGTGAGTCATGGCCTGCGCGTCACCAGGCCACAGAATGCCCTCAGCAGTCTGCTCTTGACATAGTTCCGGCATCACCGCTTCGACGGAAGCCCAGAGCTGGACCAGAAGCCCACCTTCGTGCTCGCGGATATCCAAGTCATACCAAGCAATCCCGTCAGCGGGCTTGCGGCTCACATGAGTCTCCCCTCCCATGATCGCGCGTACTTCAGGTAGATCTTGCAACTGGGCTGAATAGTAGAAAGCTCGCACACCCCGCGCACCACGCAGCCAAAGGTAGCGGCGAAGGTATTCATTCGACATGTGCCAATTGACCGACCTCTTCAAGTTCCAGTGGTAGTCACTGGACACCTCGCCCTCGGCCACGCCGAACTCCGGAAGCCCCAAGTCATCGTAGACAAGGCGTTGCTGATCGTTGCCGACACAACGGGGAGTCAATCCAAGGGTCATCCAGACTTTCTCGGCTAGGTTGAAGGTGTAGAACGAGCTGTCACCCCAAGCCGCAACGATGTAGTCATAACCCGATATCGACGGAGAAAAGTCGGTCGAGCAACCACGCATGTCGCCGGTAGGAACAGAGAACTCGACCACGCCATCGCCCGCCTCAGAAAGAACTTCGATGGGGCCATCCTCCACTCCGGGAACCACTGCCATCAGCAAATGCAGATGCTCAGCTTGCCCTACATGCGCATCGGATTCCTGCATCGCGGCCACCTCCACAGCTTGGCTAGGCGACAAGCCGACAGGTTCCAGCAGGCCACGCAGCCTTGGTGGCAAGGCATGAGCCGGGATGGGAAATGCTGCTAGATAGTCAAACGGCATGATTCTTTTTGTAGGATTTTCAAAGTGATCAGGCTCTCTGCGCCTGCGCATCTTCTGCGGCAGGCAGCATGATGTCGTGCCAACGAATCGGAGAAGCGAGCAACAAATTCGTCTCGGCCTCCAACAGCCCAGGATGTCCGGGGTGGTTCTCCACAGCTAGCGCAACGACTTCGCGACATCCCTCCATGTCGCCAACGCCCCGAAGTCGCTCGGCCAACTCCAGGGCAAGCGCAGCCTCAAACAGCCGCGGGAACCTCAGACCGTTTGCGGCAGCACGCCGACGCAAGTAGTTGCTCAGTGCCGCTCGATGGGCTTCCAACGACCAAGGTACAGTTTGTCCAGAGACCGCGTGAGCAAGTAGCGCTTCCGAGGAAGGCTCTCCAAGCTCCTCTTGAATCAGCGCCTCGATTGCCGAAGACATCTCGGCCAAATCCTGTCTCGCAACATGCATATTGAACAACGCATGCAAAGCCAAGTACGGCAATCTGAGGCGTTTCTCCAGGCGCGGGACAAACTCACACGCAGCGCGCAGCACAGGCCTCAAATCAGTCACGACAGCATCGGGCTCCTTCAGAAGACAAGATGCAAGTTGCTGCAGAAAACCCTCCAGCTTGTCACGTCCTGCTTTCGTGATGTCACCTTCGGCACGACCGACCCAGAACTGAGGTGCCATGCGCACTTGAACAACGCCGCTTCGTTCCATGTGATAGTTATACGGCTCACGCTCCACTGAAGGCTGGCGCAGAACAAACTCAATGATGACACTACGCATCAAACGCGAAAGTCCCTGCAGGGTCAGATGCGTGGTTCGACCTTCGATTGCGATCTCGCCATGACCATGTCCCAGGGTCACGGCATCCGGTAGCCGCCGGAGCTGATGTACGTACTTGGATCGCGATTGATAGGCCGTACCGAGCGCCTCCACAAGGTCCGACCTACCCAGCAGAAGGCCATTCCCAGCACTGAAAGTCTGACGAAAATACGCGGGCGTGATATTGGCAACTGCGAACTCTCTGAAGCGCCGAGCCAGTGCGACATGCTCTACTCTTAGTAGGGCTTCCCTGACACGTTGAGCAATCGTTTCCTCTGCCCCAGAAAGCGCCTCATCGACCGCCTTACGCTTTCGCTCATCAAACGAATCCCAGTCGCTTTCATGACCGTCGAAGTCCTGGGCCAGTGACTCTACGGACGCAACGAGTAAGGTGTAGGCCAGTTCCAAATCATCAGCAATGCGATGCATTCCGTTGACGTACGTCCGAAGCGCGCGCATGACCCCTAAAAAGGTATGTCGAGGGAGGCCAATGAGCTTCCCAAGAAATTCTGCCAGAAAGGTCAGTTCATCCGGCTTGCACCAGATCTCCCCATCGAAGAATCGGTGGACCAGCGTTTGAGGAGCGACCCTTGTAGCCAATCCACGCTGCCCCGTCGTCAGCCTCCGGGCCAGATCAACGTCGGGCGTACAAACACAATTCAACGCAAATGAAACTGCCACAGAATAGTCTTGAAGATAGGGTTCGACGCCCGAGGAGACGAGCACTCCCGGCCCCTGCTCTTCTGCTTCCATGCGCTCAGTGAGCTCATAGACCAAGACCGTTGGACGTATCGAATAGCTCGATGACGCAGACAGTCGCCCTGCGACTGTTTCGACAGCCTCCTCTCTAGCGAGGATGGCATTCGTATAAAGCATGCCTCGCAGGAGGTTTTCCCTACCGACGGGTCTAGCAAACAGTTTTCCAGTGGAAATTTGCAGCACGCTTCCTCCAATTCAATTTCAGCACACTCGCGTCGAACAACCGCCCCTACTCGGACAGGAATGCGAGGAAGTCGCTGCGGCGCGCAAAGACCGGCTGAAACACCTGGTCCTCGGCTTTTGCCCTGCCATTCCAGAGCAACAACCCCTGGGCAACCAACTGCGCGAGGTAGCCATGAAGTGCAGCCCGCGTCTGGTTAAAACCATTCCGAGTCCGCTCATCAGGCTTGGACCACACGCAGTCAGGCAGTGCGATTTCAGCCCAGGCCGCAACCACATCCGAACCGAAAGCCTTGTCACCAAGGCCGAAGGCAGCGAACACGGGCAGTTGCCACGCGTAGGGATGATGCTGCATGCCAAGCTGTACCCGCTGAGCGAAGAATACGGGAAGGTCCTCCGGCTGCAGTTCCATCGCAGCGCAGGCTACAGCGAAGCGATCGGTAAGTTCCAACGCGCCAAGCGCCTCCGCTCGTTCCCTCTTGGAACTCCAGGCCAACTTGATCCTTGCGAGTTCGCCTTTTGCCCACACCAAACGCTTTTGTGCCTGCCGTAGCTTGGCTGCCGCGACCGGCTTATACGGCATAGCCCGAGTGAAGAAGCCGATGTCGACCCTCCACTCCTTCAGTTCCCAGGATAGCCGGTTCCTGAAGCGTGTTTCAGCTTGGCGATGCTCCATCCAAGACACCCATTTCCAGCGGTGACGCTCTTTCAAAGCTTGATCGAGCTCAGACTCCGTAATGCCTGCCGCCGGTAGGTCCGACACGTCAAACTCGATGGCATCTTTGAACAGAGAGCGCAGACGTTCGCCCTTAGCAGCATCGACGGCGTGGGTCTTGCGAACTTCGAGAGCGAGATCCCACCGACCTGGAATCGTGAACACTACGTCCGGTTGCAAATCACCTACGGGGTGCTCTGACTTGCCTTCGCTGAACTCGTACACCCGGTCTTGGATCTCCACGAACTCCGTTCTGCGAGTGCCCCACACGTCTGCAACGACCTCGACCGCTCCTCCCGGCAGCCAGAGCTGGCGGCGCTCAGCCAGACGATCGCGTACAAAAGCATGCAGGAGTGTCATCGGCTGCGGGTTGCAGTTTCCGTCATCTACATCGTGCTGGAAGTGCCAGGCCTTTGACTCGCCCATGTGGGCTTGGAGTGCCCGGCCGCATCCGTGGCAGACACAGCCGCACAGCCTGCCGCGATGGATGGCCGGATCCAAGTCCCGGATATGGGTCCATTGGCCGTTACGGCGGCCGTATACGAACTGCGCAGGCATCTATGTACCCTGCCTCAGAAGGGCAGCGCGTCGCCAACACAGGCTGGGCAAATAAAACTCATGATTAAGGGCGCAGGACGTGCGCTAAGCCTCATCAATCCACTCCATTGGAACTAGCTTGGTTCCGCCACGCCATTCCGGCAAGCCGACGACTTCGTCGATGCCCCCCCACACTTCGCTTGATGCGTGGTCCAGAACGATGAGTTGGAGCCTCCCCTTTTCACTACGCACGACGCTACCCATCACTTCGAACGCCTTGCGAACGGCATCCACGTCTTCGTCGCGCACCTTGGGGTCTTCTTCCACCTCAACGTCCTTGGAGACCACGTGCTTGGGAAAGTAGACTTGGCTCGGTTGGTCAAGTACGAGAAACGCGGGGACAGGACTGTTCTTTTGACTCAGATAGAACTGATGAAGAGAAAGCAGCACGGCTAGGTGATAGGAGAGCCAGTTCGACCCACTTCCGATCTCCGACAAATAGTCATCCCGCTCAGACCCAAGTACCTTAATGGTCAGGTCGTTGGTCTCCAGCGAGATGGGATCGTTCGGATTCTCGATATCGAGATGCGGCAGGAGCTTTCCGGCATTGGTGTTGACAGTCCGCAGAGCTCGGCGCTTCCGAGCTTCGACATCCTGTCCGCGCAGTTCTCCTTCCAGCGCCAATACCGTTTCCTTGAGCGTTCGAACCTCTTCGACGAGCTCGCTGTCGCTGCCCAATTTTCGATGGAGGCCCAGTGACGACTCGAGATTTCCTATGAAACGCTCCGTACGCTTCGCGGAAAATTGCTGTTCACTAGCTTCCTTCGATCTGCCCGTCAGCGCTCGCTTGCGAATCTGAACTGCGCGCAGACGTTCGGTCGCATTCCCAACATCTGTTGTGACTCGCTGCAACTCTCGATCGAACGCTGCTGGCACTTCTCTGTCTTTGTCTGCGCCCGCTGCCGTCTCCACCTCTTCCAGACGCTGGGCTAGAACCTGCAGTTTTCGTTTGGCCGAATCCGTGTGGCTGCCGCACATGGGGCAATCCGACTCATCGCTTGCATGCGAGACCAGCCAACTCGACAGCTGCAACCGACCTCGTTGCACCGAGAGCGCAGCTTCGTACTGCTCGACGCCGACACGCATCCTGTTCATTTCTTCCAATCGATGGCGCAAGGTGGTGAGTTCGCGGGAAACTTCACGCTCTTCGCCCTCCAGGCTGTTCAGCTCGCGCAACGCTTCCGAAATTGTTGTGGTGCTGACCGCCAAAGTTAGGTCGGTTCTTGTGATGACTTCCTCAAGCAACTCGATCATTTGCTCCCGAGAAATGTCCTCCTCCAGCTTCGGAATCAGCCCAAGTTCTTGAGCCTCGCTGAATTTGGACCTCAAGTCGGCAAGCCACCGCGCCGAGACTTCCTGCGCGTCCTTAAGCTCCTTCTCTTTCCGACGCAAGATTTGCCGAGTGCGGTTCAACTCGAACTGCTTCGCCATCAATGTCGGAGTGACCGCACCGAGCACGTAGGGGAAAATTTTTCTCAGCTTTTCCCGGTGCTCGTAAGTGTTGGTCTTGAAGAACAGGACGTCTGGATTGGCGACCACGTTCTGGGGTTGGAACGTGAAAGCAGCCAAATCACGGAAAGCTGGGCGCCCGTCGAACCCTGAAGCCTCCTCCCCGCCTGAAAAGTCCAGATTGGAGAGGTTGGCTAGATCATCGAGCAATCTCTTGACTGCAGTAGCGTTGGTATTCTTGGTGAGGCGATTGGGGATCTTGGATATCTTCTCGGCTTCCAACAGAAACATTTCGTCGGTGCTGCGCTGAGCCCCCGGTTCCTTTCGAGCCAATAGCTTTTCACCTTGAGCCGTCGCTACAACGACGCCAAACCACTCGCAGTATTTGCGGATTGTGTTCACAGGAATCGAGCACGTGCTGGAACCGAGGCAGTAATCGATGATAGGAATGACTGCTGATTTTCCAGTCCGTGAGGCGCCACTGATGACATTGACTTTCCCAAGCTCAAACTTCAACGTCCGCGGTTCAAATTTCCCATTGCGCGGCCAGAGCACGATCCCTCGAATCTGAAAAAACATTAGAGCTTCACTTTCAGCGTTGTCACGATCTCGTGCACTGTGAGTTCACCGAACCAGGCGCCGAGTTTTTCCGCCAGGTCCATGAGGTGCTTTACCTCGTCTGACAACCCTCTCGCCTTGGTTTTCGACAGCGGAATGGCCTCGCCGTTGTCGGCGAGTTTGAGCAGGCTTCCCGCGACGGCGAGCTCGATGGATTGCAGGCTGAGCTTGCGCCATCGAACTGAGCGGTCATGGATCTGAATCAGCAGATCCTGTTTGGACACTGACGAATCTCCGAACTTTGCGGCGAACGCCCGCAAGCCCGAACTCTTGTAAGTGCGCTTCACAAATTCCGAGGTCGCCTGATGCAGAATGATAGGCAGCACAAGAAAGAGAAGCGGCAACGGCGGCGGGGCGTTGACGCGATGAGCCTCGACGTATCCACAACAAAATCGCCATACGAGCGCAGCACCCAACGCAGGGTTTTGGACGTTTTGGGCCTCTCTTGCCAGCATCGTCACGCCACCTTCTTGAGCTTCAGGTGTGCTTCATAGTTCGGGTGCCAGCCTACGAGCAAGTCGTCGGCCAGCATATGGAAGCAACCGGGGATGAAATGGCTCGGGGGCGACATCGCCTGAACTGGCGCAGTGAACTGCATGCAGTCAAAGTACAGTGCCTGCCCTTGATGCTGCTCGGATCTGCTACCGTGATTCAATCCACAGGTTCGCTGCTTGTTCTTCCACGCTCGCTTCAGGACACCGTCCAGGTCGTCAAAGGAGGTCTCGTCAACTTCGCCCCGGGCAGCCCAATCAGTCCGGTCGAACGAGGCCATGAAGTAGTCGCTCGCAGCCCCGAGCATCTCTTCGAATGACAACCCAATGATGTCCAGTTGCCGGATGAAATTGTCGGGGAGATATCCCCGCGACACCGCCTCCGACGGAGCCGGAGCACGACTCGAAAGCACTGTCTGACGGTCAATCTTTTGGACGTAGGACGTGTACCAGCCATGGAAGTCATCGCGCGCGATGACAGCCGGTTTTCCGACCTCAAGCAATAGATCGATGTGACGCTTTACCACTCCGCAGAGGTGATTGGTGATGTCCTGGACCTTAGAGGGTGAAACGGGGTGGCTTCGGACGAGCGCTTCCAGATCAGCCTGGGGACTGCCACTGCCCAGGGTCAGTCGGAAATTGCAGATGAGTCGTTCCAAAAGACTTTGATCGGCAGTGAATACCTTCTCGACGTACGAAGAAATCTCCGCAGCGACTCCCGGCTTCAGGTCAAACTCCGGAGGGCACCCCCACAGCTCAGTCCGTGCCTGTGCAATGGCCGCTCGGGCGCTTTCCAGCGTATTCGCTCGGGCGAAACCCCCAACGATCGTTCCTTCGACCGGACGAGAAACGTAGAGTTCGAAAATCGCTTTTTCTACTTCGAACCCTGGGGTCGCCGCAAGCTCGACCCAATTGGAAAGAGTTTTCCATAGCGACTTTGCGCGGTCCGCGACAGGATTGGCCGTAAGCGCGCTCTTGCTTTGGACCAGCTTGACGGCACCAGCACCGTCATCCTGCGCTACATCGTCAAGAAGTTCGAGGCTGCAAACGCTCCCCTCCGGTGCTTGAAGCAACAGATGAGTGAGCCGCGTAAATTGAAGGCTGTACCCTAATGCCTGCCCCGGAACCTCGGTCTTCCGCTTAGTCCGGGATGGGCCTTTCGCTTTTGATGACGCCATTCGGTTCCCCCGATAGAAATCCCCCCAACCAATCCTGTTACATCTTACAAGAAGCAAGTGGTTATCTACCTGGTACCCGAGGCTGGGGCAACCGTGCCAGAAAGCCTTTTTCAAAAGCTGCAGATCGTGGTATGTAGCCCTGCCCTTGCATATCAACGCATGGGGCTGCCAGGTTCAAGTAGCCCCATAGGACAAGCGTTGATGGGCATGTAGTTCAACTTATCCGCGGCATCGATAGAAAGTTAGCGGGTGAAGTCATTCCGGCACACCACCAGCACTGAGCGACGATTTGGCATAGGCGACGGAAGCTTTTCGCCTGACGTTCGCTCGCCGGAATCCTCGATCTCCGGCCACGAACGCCTCCAGCATGTGTGGGATCAGCGTGACCGCATCGACCGCTTCGCCGTAGGTCTGCGCGTGCAGTGCGGCGTAGCGATCGAGTTCAGCCTTCAGGCTGGTCGGACAAGAGAACGTGAGCTTCGTGCTCTCGGTTTTGGGCAGCGGCCCAAGACGCAGCTTCTTGGAGGTGTTCATCTCGCGGTTCCCCGGTTGAAGAACAGAGGCTGGTACGGCCGCAACACCAGGTCGCGGTTGACGATGATCCGCACCGGCAGGCCCGGCCGCTCTGTCAACGTCGGCTGAATGCTCATGTTGCGCCGGGTCATCTCCTGGCCCACCTGATTGATGCTGTCCTGCGCGCTGTCACGCCCAGCGATCACGATGCGATTGCCGTTCTGCCGGTTCTCCGGCTCGGCTAGCTCTGCGCCCACGCCCAGCAGTGTCGTCAGCGCCGCACCGGCAAAGACGCGATCCCAGTGCCAATCGACGCCATCCTCCAGGCCGGAGTAGCCGGCCGGGTCAGTGCCCGCGGGGTTGTCGAGCTTCAGCGAAGACGTGTCCGGCAGGATGATGCGGCTCCACACCACCTGCACGCGGCTCTGCCCGTAGCTCACCTGGCTGTTGTACTTGCCCAGGAGGCGCGAGCCCTGCGGGATCAGCAGGAACTTCCCCGTCGCCGTGTCATACACCGGCTCTGTCACCGTGCCAATCACGTCGCCTGGCAGGTCAGATTTGATGCCCGTCACCAGCGCCCCAGCGATCACCGTCCCGGCCATCACCTGGTACGGCGAGGACGGCATTTGCAGATTGCCGGAATTGCGGGTTTCTGTAGAACCGCCTTTCAGGAAAGCCTCTTTCTGGTCTTGCCGGTTCTGCACGGCGGTGGGGTCGGATGGCTGGGCCGCCGTCGAGGCCGGGCCAGCGGCCAGCGGGTCGAAGCCCGCCAAAGCCGATGCCGGGCCAGCCGCTTGCGCAGTCGCTGGCGCTGCGGTCTTGCCGGGAGTGCCCGAACGGAAGAACACCGAGGAACCCGCGGCTGCTTCGGCTTCCTTGCGCCGAGCATCGTCTGGGTCGTGGCCTGGCGGCGCATACGTCGGCGTCACCGGCTGCTGTGCCTTCACGATGGCCGGGCCCAGGTCGCCCGGCAGCGGCGGCCCCAGCTCGGGCACCTTTCGCGGCAGCTTGGAGTAATCCGAAGGCAGGCCATCCAGCCCTTCGGACTTCGAGACGCGATCGACGTTGTAAAGCTCGGTCTGCTCGCCCGCGCCGCGCCGATACGGCTGCAATGACCAGATCGTGGCCCCGAGCACGGCGACCGACAGGCCGCCGATGAGCATGGCCAAGGTGCGCCGATTCAGGCGCGTGACGGCGCGCGGCTGGGCGCGCAACGCCACCGCCTCGGGCGCAACCTTGCCCGCCTGCGCCGCAAGATCAGGGGAATCGTCCTGGCTCATGGTCAGTTCCTCCGCGTGCCGTCCGTGCGCTCGATCCGCACCACGTCGCCCTTGTCTCCGCCCAGACGCAGCTCGGCCGCGCCGAACAGGCGATCCACGATGTAGTACGGCGAGCGGAAGCGGTAGTTCACCAGTTGCCCGTCGCCCTGCGCGCCGACCACGAACAGCGGCGGCAGCTCGCCCTGGGCGATGCCCGGCGGAAACTGGATGTAGACCTTCTCCCCGTCATCGAAGGCGCGCAGCGGCTTCCACGGCGGATTGCTGCCGCTGACCGCATACCGGAAACGGATCTTCTCCAGCGACAAGCCGACATCGACCGGCGCGGCGGCGCTGGCCGCTTGCGCCTGGCGCTGCAGGGCCAGCATCTTGTCCTTCGGATACTCCCAGGACACCGAGGCCATCCACGTCTTCTCGGTCGAGGTCAGCTCCAGCAGGTAGGTGCGTCGGCTGGTGGTGACAACCAGATTGGTCTTGAGGCCCGAGCGGATCGGCTTGACCATCACATTGACGCGCAGCGCATCGCCGCTGCCGCTGGACGTGTCCCCGACGATCCAGCGCACCGTATCGCCCGCCGCCACCGTCACCAGTTCCTCGCCCGGTTGGAGCGCGATCACGGTCACGCGGCCCACGGCCGCATAGACCTGATACAGCGCGCCATCCGTGAAGGGCCACACCTGGATCGCATTGACGTAGCCCTCGCGTGTCGGCGCAATGCGCGCCTCGGCGTTGGCGCGGGACACGCGCACGGTTTCATCGGCGGGCTCTGCGGCGGGCTTGGCATCCGGCACAGGTTTCATCTGCGCCGGCATCGGCAGCACCTGCGGCACGGCCACCACTTCGACCGGTGCAGGTGGCTCCGGCAGCGGCTGGGCCTGCACCGGTTCATCGAGCGAAATGGACGGCGGCGGCTTGCCCTGCGTAGCGCAGCCAGAGAACAGCACGGTCGAAGCCAGCAGCATCACCGGCAAGACGGATTTACGGAAAAGATCATTCATGGCTTTGCTCCTTCGTTTCCTTCCAGTTCGCGGCTCCACGACAGCCCGTTGACGTAGATGCCCAGGGGGTTCTTGCGCACGCGCTGCTCGGTGCGCGGCGTCTGCTGCACGATGGACACCACGGCGTTCCAGCGTTCAGTGCGATCCAGCGCACCGTTCACAAAGCGCGTCTCCGTCCAGCGCACGTTGAAAGACGTGTCGCTGGCGCGGGTCACGCTGGTGATCTGCACCGTCACCGACTCCTTGCCGATGCGCGCGAACGGGTCATTGGTGCGGGCGTACTCGTTGAGCACCACGGCGCCCTTGTCGGTCGTGTAGTCGTAGGCATCGAGCCAGTTCTGCCGCACCACGATCGGGTCGATGGACAGCGAGCGCACCAGGCCGATGAAGCGGCCCAGGTGGTAGGCCATCTGCGCATCGCTGGGCCGGTACGGCGTGGCGGCTTCGCCGACAGCGCGCACCTGGCCCGCGTTGTCCACCTCAATGACGTAAGGGGTGACGATGGATTGCGCGGAGCGCCAGACAAGCCCGCCCGCCATCAGCACGGCCAGCGTGAGGCAACCAAAGGCCATGAAGCGCCAGTTCCTCGCCTGCACGCGGGCCGAGCCGATGCGGTCGTCCCACACCTGGGCGGCGGATTGGTACGGGGTAGCAGGCTGCGGCGTGTCGGCGTAGCGCACCTGCGGTCGTTTGAATCGCATGGGAGTTCTCCTTCAAGATCAGGAATCGGAATCACGCAGGCTTGGCCCCTGGCTGGAGCTGCCGCCGTCGCCGCCGCGCAGCGTGTGGGCGGCGGTGGTTGCGGCATGGGTGAGCTGCTGCCTGCGATGCAGGCGCTTGGCCCAGGCGGGTTGTTCGGTGGATGTGGCTGTGGCGGGAGACTCGCTTACGGCCTGTGCGGCGCCGCCCCCCGACGCCGATCCGGCGTCATCGGGTCGAAAAGCCGCTGCCATGCGCTCCTTCATCGAGCGCGCTCCATTGGCCACCTTCTGCCCCGCCGCCTGCGCGCTGGTCTTGGCCACATTGCCCACGCCAGCAGCGGCGCCCTTGAGGCCGCCACCGGCCGAAGCGGAGCCCGCCTGGTACGCCGACCGGGCGCTGCTGGCGGTCGATGCCATCGAGCGGGCGGCGGCAGGTGCCATGCGTGCCCCGGCCGCCACGGCGCTGCCGACGCCCGTAGCAGCGGCACCAACCGCAACAGCGGTTCCGGCTGCGCCGATGGCAGCACCGGCCATCGCGCCTGCACCGAGCTGCGGCCCACCGGACACCAGCCCGGTCGCAATGCCCGGCCCGAAGATGCCCAGGGCCAGCAGGGACAACGAGGCCAGCATGATGACCAGCGCCCGGTCGATAGACGGCTCGGAGCCCGCCGGAATGTTGAACTCGGAGAACAACCCCGAGCCGATGCCCACGATCACGGCCAACACCAGCACCTTGATGCCCGAGGACACCACGTTGCCCAGCACCTTTTCAGCCAGGAACGCCGTCTTGTTCCACAGGGCGAACGGCACCAGCACGAAGCCCGCCAGCGTCGTCAGCTTGAACTCAATCAGCGTGACGAAGAGTTGCACCGCCAGCACGAAGAAGCTGACGATGACCACCAGCCACGCGAAGAACAGCACGACGATGGGCGCGAGGTGGATGAACACCTCGGGGAAGCCCGACAGCTCCTTGATCTGGTCGAGGATCGGGGCCGCTGCGTCGATACCGGCCTTGGCCAACCGTCCCGGCTGCAGGAAGTTGCCCATGCTCAGGGTCGAGCCGCTGGCCGTCAGGCCCAGGCCCGCGAAGGAGCGGAACACCACGCTGGCCAGCATGTTGAAGTTGCCGATGATGTAGGCGAAGGCACCGACGTACAGCACCTTGCGGATCAGTTTGGCGATCACGTCCTCGCCCTGGCCGGTGGCATGCCCCATCGCCCAGAACAGCCCGGCCAGCGTCATGTCGATGACGATCAACGTTGCGGTCAGGAACGCCACCTCGCCTTGCAGCAGGCCGAAGCCCGAGTCGATGTAGCGCGAGAAAACGTCGAGGAAGCGGTCAATGACCGAAACGTCGTTCATGGCCCGGCTCCGTCAACGGCTGTAGAAGTTCACGGGCTGCGGCGTGTACGGCGTACCGGTTCCCACGAAGCGCCGGTTTACCTCGCGGCCACGCTCCACGGCGGCGGCCTGCCGCGCGAATTCCAGCGAGGCCGCGCGGTCCTGCGTGATCTGCAGCCGCTGCGTCTGTATGGACTGCTTGGCTTGCAGGGCCAGCAACTGGTTCATGGCCTGCATCGCCTGCAAAGCGCCCACGGCCGACTGGCTCTTGCCCACCAGGTCGGCCAGCACGCCTTCGTCGTCGCTCAGGTTCTGCGAGGCCTGGGCCTGCATCTGCATGGTGGTCTGCAGGCCATTGAGCGTGTTCTTCCAGCGCTCCTGCGCGTCGCGGTACATCTGATTGCCGCTCACCGTGGCAGCGTATTGCTCCGGATACAGGCGCCGGAACTCCCGATCCAGATTCGTCACGTCATAGGCCAGGCCCCTGGCCTGAGCGATCAGCCGCTGGGTGGTCGCCAGATTGGTGCGCAACTGGCCCACCACACTGGACGGCAAGCTCGTCAGATTGCGCGCCTGGTTGATGAGCATCTGCGCCTCGTTCTGGAGCTGCTTGATCTGGTTGTTGATCTGCTCCAGCGTGCGGATCGCGGTCAGCGTGTTCTGCACGAGGTTCGTGGGGTCGATCACGACCCACTGCGCCTGCACGGCGGTAGCGGTGCAAAGCATGGCCGCGACGGCGGCGGCGACAAGACGCTTTTTCATGATGGGTTCTCCTGGAGGTGGGTGGACGGGAACGAGGACAGCAGGTCGGCGGCCCAATGCAGGCCGCGATGGCGCAGCCAGGTGGCTGCGAAGGGAGAGGCATCGGAATGCGAGGCGGCAAGCACCGCGTCGATGTCGCGCTGGTCTTGCGGCGTGGACGCACCCGCGAAGGCCAAGGTCGCGGCGCCCAGGTCGAGATCGAACAGGCGATTGCCGAGGCGCGATTGGTAGTAGTAGTCGCGCTTGGGCTGCGCGGTGGCGACGATCTCGATCTGCCGGCTGTTGAGGCCGAAGCCCTCGTAGATCGTTCGAATCTGCGGCTCGGTCGCCTGCGGGTTCGGCAGGAAGATGCGGCTCGCGCAGCTCTCGATGATGGCCGGCGCGATGCTCGAATCCTTGATGTCCGCCAGGCTCTGCGTGGCGAAGATGACGCTGACGTTCTTCTTGCGCAGGGTCTTCAACCACTGGCGGATGCGTGCCGCGAACACCGGGTCATCGAGGAACAACCACGCCTCATCGAGGATCAGCAGCGTCGGCGCACCGTCGAAGCGTTCATCGAAGCGCGCAAAGAGGTAATGGAGCACGGCCATGACAGCGGCCTTGCTGTGCATCAGTTCCTCCATCTCGAAGCACTGCACGGAACCAGCTCCCAGGCGATCCGAATCCGCATCCAGCAGCTTGCCGTGTGCGCCACCGAGCACATAGGGCGCGAGCACCTGCCGAAGTGCGTTCGATTGCAGCAGGACGGAAAGCCCCGTCATCGTGCGCTGCTCCACGGGCGCGCCGGCGAGACTGCCGAGCGCCGACCAGATGGCCACCTTCTCATCGGGGCCGACGGCCACACCCTCATGCCGCAGGCGTCCTTCGATCCATTCGGCCGCCCAGGTGCGGTAGCCCTCACGATCGATGCGGGCGAGCGGCTGGAAGGCGATGTCGCCATCCATCCCAAGGTCGTAGTGCTCGCCGCCCAGGCCCAGGATGGTGGCGCGCATCGAGCGCCCCATGTCAAAGACGAAGATGCGCGAGCCACGGTAGCGGCGGAACTGCATCGCCAGTGTGGCGAGCAGCACCGACTTGCCCATGCCGGTCGGGCCGGCTACCAAGGTGTGCCCCACGTCACCGATGTGGGTGACCAGCCGGAACGGCGTCGCGCCCTCCGTGCGGGTCACGATCAGCGGTGGGCCGTCGAGGTGGGCATTGCGCTCGGGGCCAGCCCATACGGCGGACACCGGCATGAGGTGCGCCAGGTTCAACGTGGAGACGATGGGCTGGCGGACGTTGGCGTAGGCATGGCCCGGAATGGACGACAACCACGCATCCACGGCGTTGAGCGTTTCGGGGATGGTGACGAAGCCACGCCCCTGGATGACGCGCTCCACCATGCGCAGCTTCTCGTCGGCCACGGCGGCATCCGCGTCCATGACGGTGACGGTTGCTGTCAGGTAGCCAAAGGCGACTTGATCGCTGCCCAGTTCCTGCAAGGCCGCATCGGCGTCGGCGGATTTGTTGCTGGCATCGGTATCGACCAGCGGGCTTTCCTGCTGAAAGATGGTTTCGCGCAGCAAGGCGATGACGTTCTTGCGCTTGGCGAACCACTGGCGGCGCAGGCGGGCAAGTTCTTTTTCCGCATCGGCTTTGTCAAGGCAGAGAAAGCGCGTACTCCAGCGGTACGCAAAGCCGAGGCGGTTGAGGTCGTCCAGCATCCCTGGCCAGGTGGAGGTCGGAAATCCCCGTACCGTCGCCACGCGCAGATGCTGGTCGCCCAGCATCGGTGCCAGGCCACCGATCAGCGGCGCGTCGGCCAGCAGTGCATCGAGGTGGAATGGCACCTCGGGCACGTCCACGCGGTAGCGTCGCGTTGACACGGTGGCATGCAGGTAAGTCAGCGTCTGGCTGTCGTCGAGCCAGGCGATCTCCGGCATCACGCCATCGAGCAGGTCAAAGATGCGATCCGTCTCCGCGACGAAGGCAGTCAGCCGCTCGCGCCAGTCCACGCCTTCGGTCGGACGGTTCTCGTACAGCATTCCGGCCGCACGGGCGCGGGCTTCCTCCGGCGGCAGGTACACCAGCGTCAGGTGATAGCCGCTCTCGAAGTGGTTGCCCGAGTCCTCAAAGGCGGCCCGTCGCTCCTCGTCCACCAGCCACGACAGCGGCTCGGGAAACTCCGAGTGCGGGTAGTTGGCGGCGGGCCGGCGCTCGGCCTCGATGAACAGCGCCCAGCCCGAACCCAGCCGGCGCAGCGCGTTGTTCAGCCGCGCCGACGTAGAAATCAGCTCGCCCTGCGTCGCGCTATCGAGGTCTGGCCCCCGAAAGCGCGCCGTGCGCTGGAACGAGCCATCCTTGTTCAGCACGACGCCCGGCGCGACCAGCCCGGCCCACGGCAGCCAGTCAGCGAGCAAGGCCGGGCGTTGGCGGTATTCGGCAAGGTTCAGCATGGCATTCCCCTCACACGTCCAGCAGCGGCCGGTGCTTGATGTGGCGGGCGAAGACCTGCATGAACTGCGGATCGACGCGTGCGCCCCAGACCGCCAGCGCATGGCCGACGATCCAGAGCACGATGCCCGGAATCCACATCTGCAAGCCCAGGCCCACGGCAGCGGCCAAGGTGCCGTTGGTGATGGCCACGGTGCGCGGAGCACCGCCCATCAGGATCGGCTCGGTCAGAGACCGATGCAGCGGAATCTCGAAACCAGGGGCGAAGCCGGAAGCGAACCCCTGCACGCCATCGTGGGCCGTGTTCATACGACGGCCCCACCCGAGAAGCTGAAGAACGACAGGAAGAAGCTCGAAGCCGCGAACGCGATGGACAGGCCAAAGACGATCTGGATCAGCTTGCGGAAGCCGCCCGAGGTATCGCCGAAGGCCAGCGCCAGGCCCGTGGCGATGATGATGATGACCGCGATGATCCGGGCCACCGGCCCCTGAATGGACTCCAGGATGGATTGCAGCGGGCCTTCCCAGGGCATCGAGGAACCCGCGGCCTGCGCGGTGCCCGCGAGCAGCAGCATTAGCGCCGCGAGCATCAAGCCCTGCATGGCCGGGCGAGCCAGGCTCTCCAGCTGTGCGGGCCGGCGAAGAGGATTTGCGGAAATACGGAAAGCAGGAACGATCATCTGCGTCATGGCAGTTCTCCAGGGTGGTTGAGGGACAGGGAGGAAAGGTCGGACTGCGGCAGCAGCTCGGGAAACGGCGCTTCCAGCGCATCCGCCAGTTGGTAGCCCACGCCATCGAAGCCGACGACGCGGGCGATGCTCTCGATGCGGCGCTTGCGCCCGCGCCCGGCGATGTGGATGACCACGTTGACCGCTTCCGCGATCAGCGCACGGGGCGGATTCACCGCCACTTCGAGAATCAGTTGCTCCAGGCGCAGCAATGCGCCCAGCGCGGAGCCGGCGTGGATCGTGGCAATGCCGCCCGGATGGCCGGTGCCCCACACCTTGATGAGATCCAGCGCCTCGGCGCCGCGCACCTCGCCGACGACCACGCGATCCGGGCGCAGACGCATGGACGAGCGCACCAGCTCGGTCATGGACACGACACCCTGGCGCGTGCGCAGCGGCACGTGGTCGCGGGCCGCGCATTGCAGCTCCACCGTGTCTTCGAGCAC
Organism: Hydrogenophaga sedimenti; assembly: GCF_051857515.1. Lineage (NCBI taxonomy): Bacteria > Pseudomonadati > Pseudomonadota > Betaproteobacteria > Burkholderiales > Comamonadaceae > Hydrogenophaga > Hydrogenophaga sedimenti. The sequence continues at coordinate 72,219 of NZ_JBPZHA010000010.1, read as the reverse complement.
CAGCACGCGGTCGCCGGTGGCGGCGATCTCAGCCAGCAGGGCATTCGCCAAGGTGGTCTTGCCGGTACTCGTTCCACCCGCGATCAGAATGTTCTGGCGCTCGCGCACCGCACGCACCAGCAGGCCCGCCTGTGCAGCGGTCATCATTCCGTCCTCGATATAACGCGACAGCGGGATCACGCCCACGGCGCGCTTTCGCAAGGCGAAGGCCGGCCCCGGAGCAGCGGGCGGCAAGATGCCCTCGAAGCGTTCGCCCGTCTCGGGCAGCTCTGCCGTCAAGAGCGGCTGGCCGCGATGTACCTCGGCGCCGACGTGGGCCGCGACCAGCCGGATGATCCGTTCACCGTCCGCTTCGGACAGCTCCACGCCCATCGGTGCACGGCCCAATGAAAGCCGGTCGATCCACAAGGTTCGATCCGGGTTGAGCATGATTTCCACCACGTCCGGGTCTTCGAGCGCGGCGGCGATCAGCGGCCCCATCGCCGTGCGCAGCATTTGGATGCGGCGATCCAGCGACGTGGCGGTAAAGGAGGAAGCCGAGGTGCTCATAACGCGCGCTCCTGCGCTTCGGCCGGGGTTGGCGCGTCGTCCGTCCGCATCGGATCGGGATTCAGCTCGTCCACCACGTCGCGCACCAGGCTGCGCCCGCGCAGCAGGTGCCGGCCCAACTGCTCCACGAACTGCTCGAAGCGCGCCTTGCCTTGAGCGCGCGCTGCGTCCTGATGCGCCTCTGGCACGGGTGTGCTCACGGTCAGGAAGTAGCGGATGAACAAGGCCAGTGTTTCGATCTGGATGTTCTGGTCGCGCTCCAGGCGCTCGGCGTGGCGCGACAGGCGATCCAGACGCTTGGCAATCGCCGCCTCGCGCTGGTCGGCCGCGTCGGGCGACAGCCAGGATGCCAAGGCCGCCGCAACGATGCTGGACTTGGACACGCCTTTCTTGGCAGCCAGCTCATCGAGCCGCTTGGCGTGCTCGGGCTGGATGAAGAGATTCAAGCGGTGCTGGCTCATAGCTCGATTCCGTCGTCAGGGTCGAGGGATGCCAGCCGGGACGTGCGCTGCAGGGTCGGATCGAGCTGGCGCGGTAAGGGAAGCGGCATGTCGTCGTCATCGAGCAGCCCGAGGTCGGCGACAGGCACAACCAGGTCGGGGTCGTAGGCGACGGCTTCGGAGAGTTCGGGTTGGCGACGCGGGCCACCGTCGTCAGCGGCAGAGGCGAAGCCTTCAACGGCTTCGGTTGCAGGCGCCACCGGAACGGGAGGAACCGTCAGCCCGCTCCAGTCGTCGGGCCGTAAGGAAGGCACGTCGGCGTAGCGCCCCGCAATGAGCACAGGGGGCGGCAGCACGCGCCGCTGGAAGTTCGCGTCAGAGTAGTAGCGCACCTTCTTGGCCTTGATCGGCGCGACGCTGGAAACCATCACCACCGCCTCGTCGGGCGGGAGTTGCATCACTTCGCCTGGCGTCAGCAAAGGTCGGGCGGTCTCCTGTCGCGACACCATCAAGTGCCCCAGCCATGGGGCGAGCCGGTGACCCGCGTAGTTGCGCTGCGCGCGCAACTCAGTGGCAGTGCCAAGGGTTTCGGAAATCCGCTTGGCCGTGCGCTCGTCGTTGGTGGCGAACGTCACGCGCACATGGCAGTTGTCGAGGATGGAATGGTTCTGGCCATAGGCTTTGTCGATCTGATTGAGCGACTGCGCGATCAGGAAGCTACGGATGCCATAGCCCGCCATGAAGGCCAGCGCCGTCTCGAAGAAATCCAGGCGCCCCAGCGCCGGGAACTCGTCAAGCATCAGCAGCAGCTTGTGGCGGCGCTCGATGCCGTCGCTGCCATCGAGTGATTCGGTGAGGCGTCGCCCGATCTGGTTGAGGATCAGGCGAATGAGCGGTTTCGTCCGCGAAATGTCCGAAGGCGGCACCACCAGGTACAGCGACACCGGATGCTCGGCCGCGATCAGGTCGGCAATGCGCCAGTCGCAGCGCGAGGTGACTTCGGCCACCGTGGGGTCGCGGTACAGGCCGAGGAATGACATGGCGGTGCTCAACACGCCGGAACGCTCGTTGTCCGATTTGTTCAGGACTTCGCGCGCTGCCGATGCCACCACCAGATGCGGCCCACCACCGATGTGCGGCGTGGTCATCATCCGATGCAGGGTCAGCTCGAAGGGACAGGCCGGGTCGCTGAGGAAGTTGGCGACTCCGCGCAGCGTCTTGTCTTCGCCTGCGTAGAGCACGTGCAGGATGGCCCCAACCAGCAGCGCATGCGAGGTCTTCTCCCAATGGTTGCGCCGCTCCAGTGCTCCTTCGGGATCGACCAGAATGTCTGCGATGTTCTGCACGTCGCGCACTTCGTGCGCGCCGCGCCTCACCTCCAGCAGTGGGTTGTAGGCCGCCGACTTCGCATCGGTCGGGTTGAACAGCAGGCAATGCGAGAAGCGCGAGCGCCAGCCGGCGGTGATGCTCCAGTTCTCGCCCTTGATGTCGTGAATGACGGCCGATGCAGGCCAGCTCAACAAGGTGGGAACCACCAGGCCCACGCCTTTGCCCGAGCGGGTAGGCGCGAAGGTCAGAACATGCTCCGGGCCTTCATGTCGCAGGTACTGCTGGCGATGCTGGCCGAGGAACACGCCCGCAGGCTGGTCAAGCCCCGCCTTGCAAATGTCCTCCGCGTTGGCCCAGCGAGCCGACCCGTAGGTCGTGACCAGCTTGGACTGGCGCGAGCGCCAGATCGACATGCCGATGGCAACCACCACCGCGATCAGGCCGCTGCCTGCGGCAATGGCACCGCCCACGTCAAAGACATGCGGCGTGTAGGCGTCGAAGAAGAACCACCACTCGAACAGGCGCCAGGGGTGATAGACCGGCGTGCCGAAGAAATCGAACCACGGCGAGCCCAGGCGTAGCTGGTAGCCCAGGGCGGCGGCCGTCCATTGCGTAGCGCTCCATACGCCAGCGATCACGATGCCGAAGACAACGGCAATCTGACCGAACAGCACGTTCGTTCCTTGCATTGATCAACCTCCCACTACGGCACAGGAACGTGCCGTAGTGCCGAGGATCAAGGCGAGCGTGCAGGTCGGTCAAAGACCGTTGTGGCGGGGATTCAGGCCAAAAGAGCCAGACTTATTGCTGTGGCGAAGACAATAAAAATGCCGCATGCGCGAGCGCGCTGCGGCGTGATGAGGTAACAGTGAGACCTTCGTCGCCGCGCCGCGACGGAGGGGTGCCCTATTGAGGCTTCTGCTCCGGCCGATCACCGAAGAAGCGGCGATTCGCGGCCTCGGCGGCACGTCGGCAGAGTTCTTCGCCGGCCTTCGCGCGCTCTTCCTTGCACAGGCGCTGGACTTCCTTGAGACGCTCAGGATGGGCCACGAGGAAGTCCACGGTTTCCGTCGGTTGGGATGGCCCACAGGAGGCTGTCAGTGCAGCGGCCATCAGCAGCGGCAGGAATCGGGGCATGGCTTGGGTCCTTTCAGCAGGTGGATCAGGAGTCCTCGGCGGCGCTGGAGCCATCCGCCGAATCAATGGAGTCCACTCGTGCGATGAACCGAGCCAGCATTTCGGAGGGCTCCACGTCACGGTGCAGCAGATACGTGGCCAGCATCTGCGACTTGCCCGCCAAGCGCCGGGCCACAACACCTGGCCCACGGCCGGATGCAATGTGCGCGGCGCCCGCCAAACCAAGTGCCAATCCGGCGGAGACTAAGGTCATCATCACCTCATAGGACGCCACGCGCTGGGCGATCAGTGGCTGTTGCTCGTAGCGCTGCAAAACGCGATCAACTTGGCGTGCATGGCCTTCGCATATCGCCGGATCGCATAGCGCCAGCGGATAGCGCAACACTTCTTCCAACGGAACGTGCTTGTGGGCCAGCACAGGATGGCGAGCTGGGACCGCCACCATCAGCTCGTCTTCCCACGCAGGCCTGACCACAATGCCGTCGCCCACCTCTTCGGCCATCGAAAAGCCGACGTCATACAGGTCATCGTGCAGACCCTTGATCTGTTGGTCCAACGGCACCTCAAATAACCGAATGTCAATCTCTGGATCTTCCTCTCGGCTCCGTGCCAGCAGCGTCGGCATTCGCGAGGGCGTGATGCCATCGGACAAAGCGATGCGCAACTGTCCCTGAAACCCACTGGCGGCGGACTTGACGCCGTCACACGCCTGTTTCAGAGCTTCGAAGATTCGCGGCACCCGCTCCAGGAATGCCATTCCGGCAAAGGTCAGGCGGGTGCTTCGCGTGGTTCGCGTGAACAGTTGCGCCCCGAGCTCTTCCTCTATCTCCTTGATGGTGCGCGACAAAGGGGACTGATCGATGTGCAGCTTTTCCGCTGCGCGGCCAAAGTGAAGTTCTTCGGCCACCGCTATAAAGCAACGCAAATGCCGAAGCTCCATGGTGTATCTCATCCAAGTTAAAAGGCCTTGACGAGTTCCGGCACAGCCGCGAACAGGTCCGCCTCCAGCCCGTAGTCGGCCACGCTGAAGATCGGCGCCTCCGGGTCCTTGTTGATCGCCACGATCACCTTGGAGTCCTTCATGCCCGCCAGGTGCTGGATCGCCCCCGAGATGCCCGCCGCCACGTACAGCTGCGGCGCCACGATCTTGCCGGTCTGGCCCACCTGCAGGTCATTGGGCGCGTAGCCCGCATCCACCGCCGCGCGGCTCGCGCCGATGGCCGCGCCCAGCTTGTCGGCCAGCGGGGTGATGACTTCGTCGAATTTTTCCTTGCTGCCCAGCGCACGGCCGCCGGAGACGATGATCTTGGCCGCCGTCAGTTCGGGCCGGTCGCTCTTGGCGATTTCGCTGCCCACGTAGCTGCTCTTGCCGGTGTCTGCCGCTGCGGTTGGCGTTTCCACTGCTGCGTTGCCTCCGGTCGCCGCTGTGGCGTCGAAGCCGGTGGTGCGCACGGTGATGACTTTGGTGGCGTCGCAGCTTTGCACGGTAGCGATGGCATTGCCGGCGTAGATGGGGCGTTCGAAGGTGTCGGCGCTCACCACCTTGGTGATGTCGCTGATCTGGGCGACGTCGAGCTTGGCGGCCACGCGCGGGGCCACGTTCTTGCCGCCGGCCGTGGCCGGGAACAGGATGTGGCTGTAGTTGCCGGCGATGGCCAGCACTTGCGCGGCGACGTTCTCGGCCAGGCCGTTCTTCAGGCTGGCGCCGTCGGCGTGGATGACCTTGGCGACGCCGGCGATTTGCGCTGCGGCCTGGGCGGCTGCACCGGCGTTTTCACCGGCCACCAGCACGTGCACGTCGCCACCGCAAGCGGCTGCGGCCGTCACGGTGTTCAGGGTTGCGCCCTTGATGGATGCGTTGTCGTGTTCAGCAATAACGAGTACCGACATTTAGATCACCTTCGCTTCGTTCTTGAGTTTTTCGACCAGGGCGGCCACGTCAGCCACCTTCACGCCGGCGCCGCGCTTGGCGGGTTCGGTCACCTTCAGGGTCTTCAGGCGTGGGGCGACTTGAACGCCGAGGTCTTCGGGCTTGATGGTGTCCAGCGGCTTTTTCTTGGCCTTCATGATGTTGGGCAAGGTGACGTAGCGCGGTTCGTTCAGGCGCAGGTCGGCGGTGATGACCGCGGGCAGCGTGAGGCTGAGGGTTTCCAGGCCGCCGTCCACTTCGCGGGTCACGGCTGCCTTGTCGCCGGCGAGCTCGACCTTGGAGGCGAAGGTGGCTTGCGGCAGACCGGCCAGCGCCGCCAGCATCTGGCCGGTCTGGTTGCAGTCGTCGTCGATGGCCTGCTTGCCCAGGATCACGAGGCCGGGCTGTTCCTTGTCGATCAGGGCCTTGAGCAGCTTAGCCACGGCCAGCGGCTGCAGTTCTTCATTGGTCTCGACTAGGATGCCGCGGTCGGCACCGATGGCCATGGCGGTGCGCAGCGTCTCCTGGCATTGAGACACGCCGCACGAGACGGCGACGATCTCCGTTGCCGCGCCTTTCTCCCTGAGCCGCACAGCCTCTTCGACGGCAATCTCGTCGAAGGGGTTCATGCTCATCTTGACATTGGCGATGTCCACGCCGCTGCCATCGCTCTTGACGCGGACCTTGACGTTGTAGTCAACCACCCGCTTGACGGGAACCAGGATTTTCATGGGAGGGTTTCCTTTCAGGATCATTCAGAGTTGATCGTCCGCCAGGGCCAGCGTGCTGGCGGCGCCGCCCGTGACGATGTCGCGCAGCATCGGCGCCTGCACCAGGACATGCGCCGCGTAATGGCTGGCTGTGGCGCGCTTGGTACCGAGAAAGCCCGCATCGCCCGCGCCCGCCGCGAGTTGCGCGGTAGCGGCTTCGGCCATGCGCGCCGACAGCCAGCCGCCGATCACGGTGCCCGCCAGCCGCAGGAAGGGCACGGCGCCCGCCGCGCACTGCGCGGGTTGACCGTCGTGGGCCAGCAGCCAGTCGGCCGCTTCGTCCAGCGCCTGGGCAGCGGCTGCCAACGCGCGGCCGATCTGCGCCAGCACTGCATCGGGCGATTCGACCAACCGGCGCGCATCGCCGTCGATGCGGCCCAGCAGCGCCTTCAGCGTGCGCCCGCCCTCGCGTGCCAGCTTGCGGCCGATCAGGTCGTTGGCCTGGATGCCCGTGGTGCCTTCGTAGATGGTCGTGATGCGCGCGTCGCGCATGTGCTGCGAGGCGCCGGTTTCCTCGACGTAGCCCATGCCGCCATGCACCTGCACGCCGTCGGACGTGATGCCCTGCGCGCTGTCGGTACACCAGCCTTTGACCACCGGTATCAGCAGGCCGACCAGGGCCTGCGCCTGCGCGCGCTCCTGCGCATCGGCGTGGCCCGCGGCGCGGTCCATCTGACCGGCGCAGAAGTAGGCCAGCGCGCGCATGGCCTCGGTGCGGGCCTTCATGTCCATCAGCATGCGCCGCACGTCCGGGTGGCCTGCGATGGCGGTGCTGCCGCTGATCAGCGGCTTGCCCTGCACCCGCTCCAGCGCATAGGCGCGTGCGCGCTGGTAGGCGCGCTCGGAAATGCCCACGCCTTCCAGGCCAACGTTCAGCCGCGCGTGGTTCATCATGGTGAACATGCAGGCCAGCCCCTGGTGCGGCTCGCCGACCAGGTAGCCGATAGCGCCGCCGCTGTCGCCAAAACTCATCGACGCCGTGGGGCTGCCGTGGATGCCCATCTTGTGCTCAATCGACGTGCAGGCCAAGTCGTTGCGTTCGCCCAGGGTGCCATCGTCGTTGACCAGGTACTTCGGGCACAGGAACAGCGAGATGCCTTTCACCCCCGGTGGCGCATCGGGTAGGCGCGCCAGCACCAGGTGCACGATGTTCTCGGCCATGTCGTGCTCGCCCCAGGTGATGAAGATCTTGTTGCCGCTGACGCGGTAGTGGTCGCCCTCGTGTACGGCACGGCTGCGCAGCGCGGCCAGGTCGGAGCCGGCCTGGGGCTCGGTGAGGTTCATGGTGCCCGTCCAGCGGCCCTCGACCATGGGTGCCAGGAAGCGGCGCTGGAGTGCGTCGCTGCCATGGTGCGCAATGGCCTCCACCGCGCCCAGCGTGAGCATCTGGCACAGGCTGAACGCGAGGTTGGACGACTTCCACATCTCCAGCACGGCGGTGGAGACCAGCGTGGGCAGGCCCTGGCCGCCCCATTCGGTGGCAGCGGGCATGCCGTTCCAGCCGTTCTCGCAGAAGCTGGCCCAGGCTTCGCGAAAGCCGTCGGCGGGCGTGACCCGACCATCGTGCCAGCGCGCGCCCTGCACGTCGCCGGGGTGGTTGAGCGGATCCAGCACGCCAGCGGCGTAATTAGCCGCCTCCTGCAGGATGGCCTCGACCAGGTCGGGCGTGGTTTCTTCATGGTCCGGCTGGGCGCAGATCGCGTCCAGGCCGCCGACCTCTTTCATGGCGAACAGCATTTCGCGCAGGGGGGCTATGTAGACAGACACAGCGAATTTCCTTGATGGCTACGATCAGGCGTTTTGCGGCGTCTGTTGCGACGGGCGCAACTCGCGTGCAGCCTCTTGCGGGCCCACCGACGCCGGGCCGCCATGCCTGATGAACGCCAGGGCGATCGAGCCGATGATCCCGAAAGCCCCGATCACCAGGAAGTTCTGCTCCAGCGGCAGCTCAAGCGCAACGATCTGGCCGATTAGCAGCGGCGCCGCGATCGCGCCCAGGCGCCCCACGCCGGAGGCCATGCCGATGCCGGTCGAGCGGATGGACATCGGGTAAAACTGCCCGCAGTAGGCATAGGCCACCAATTGCGCGCCGGTGGTGCAGGCGCCGACCGCGCCGATGATCAGATAACGCAGCTCGGTCGAGGTCTGGAACGTCATCAGGTACAGCAGCACGCCGCCCAGCGCATACATCCCCACCAGCACCCACTTGATGTTGAACTTGTCGGCGAGCCACCCGCCTCCCACGGCACCGATGATGGCGCCAACGTTCAGCGCGATCACGAAGCTGAGGGCAGACCCCAGGCTGTAGCCAGCCATAGCCATCAGCTTGGTCAGCCAGCTGCTGAGCGCATAGACCATGAACAGGCCCGAGAAGAAGGCGATCCAGAACAGCACCGTGCTCGGGCCTCGCCCGTCCTGGAACAGCCGGGAGACCGGCGCACCCGCCACGCGGTCGGCGGTGGGCACGACGAACTGGGCGTCCGCCGGGTGCTTGACTCCCGGCTGGAGATTACGGGCCACTTCGGCCAGTTCGCCGTTGCGGCTGCGCGAGATCAGGTAGGTCATTGATTCCGGCACCAGCTTCAGGATGAACGGAATCAGCAGGACCGGCACACCCGCTGCGATGAAAACGACCTGCCAGCCGTACTCGCCGATCAGCTGCTTGCCGAGCACCGCGGCCAGGATGCCGCCCAGTGCGTAGCCCGAAGTCATCAGCGCCGTCATCAGGCTGCGGATCTTCTTGGGCGAGTACTCGACCATCTGTGCCACGATGACCGGCAGCACACCGCCAATCCCCAGGCCCGCGATGAAGCGCACCACGCTGAAGCTGATGGGATCCTTGGTGAATCCGGCGGCCGCGGTGAACACGCTGAACAGCATGACGCCAATGGAGAGGGCCCAGCGCCGACCAATCCGGTCGGACAGCGTGCCCAGAACCATGGCGCCGAACATCATGCCGAACAGGGCCGAACTGGCCATGAAACCGGCAGTCGATGCGTTCACGCCCATCTGCTGCATGATGGACGGCAGGGCGATGCCCACCACGGCGATGTCATAGCCGTCGATGATGAGAATCAACAGGCACCACAGAAGCACCTTGGCATGAAAGCGGTTGAAGCGAGCGTCGTCGGCGAGCTTCTGCATGTCGATTTGGCACACGTGTTTGTCTCCTTTGGGTTAGGCTCTGGATCGTGGGGCGGCGGTCATCGCCGCTCCGCTACATGTCGTCCAGCGCACACAAGGAATCCTAGGTGCCGGTGCTGCGAGCCGCGATGACGAAGCGCCCCGATCGAATGACAAACGGCCCCTTTCTGAGAGCACTGTTCAAGTGCGCCAAGAGGTCAGGCGTCAAGCTGAATATGGTCGCCCGTGCGGCTGATATTCCAGCACGAAGGGCGCTTCTGCCTGCTGGGAACACCCCGGCAGTGTTGGGTGCCCAGGGGCTCACGCCCCATCGTCGGCGCACGCCTCAACGCCAGACCCTGTACGCCTTCGCCGCCGTCAGCACGCACGATGGCGTGATTGACTCTCTGGTGCTGCCCTGGGCCAACGCTGAGACGATGCAGGTGTTCCTGGCCGAGATGGCGCGACGCCATGCCGTCGAGTTCATCATGATGGTCATGGATCAGGCGGGTTGGCACATCGCGGGTCACTTGGATGTGCCACAGAATATGCGCCTAGAGTTTCTGCCAGCCTTGAGCTGAACCCGGTCGAGCATCTGTGGAAGGTGCCGTGCCAGGATTGGTTTGCCAACACGGTGTTCAAAGAACTGGAGGCCGTACACGACGCGCTGGTGCAAGGACTCATTGCTCTCGAAACACATCAGCAAAGAACCCAGTCAATGACAGGCTTGATTGGGTTACTTCTATATCCTTGAGGGCAAATTAGTGCATCAGGCGAGCCGATAGCGCATTGCACCGTCTTCGTCTTCTGCAGACACGATTTCCCCACGCTGGTCGAGATAGTTTAGGTGGGCGAGCGTCTCTCCGGTCGCGAGGTTGAGGTGCATTTGCTCCGCAACAATGGACGAACGGTACAGGGCGCGAACCAGGTCGATGACCCTCAGAGGCTGCACAAGTTGTTGCCTGACGCGGTCGGTGCCTCTGACGGTGCTCGCACGCAGTTGCTCCAACCGTAGGTGCAGGCCATGGAAAGGTTCGTTGTGGGCAGGCAGAATCAGGGCGCTCCCAGGTACGCGTTGCATCAACCGGTCGATGGAATCGAGCCAGCCCTGCAGAGGATTCGCATGCGGCTCGGTGGCGTACACGGAGGTATTGGAACTGATCCTGGGAAGAACCTGATCCCCCGATATCAGCAAATCCAGTTCGCGCGAGTAGAAGCACGCGTGCTCGGGGGAATGTCCTGTGCCGACGATGACTTCCCATTCCTGGTCCCCGATCCGCAACATCTGGCCATCCGTGAGCCGCACAAAGCTGTCAGGCAATGGATGGATCATCTTACCGAAGTCACCGAACCGGGTGCGGTACTCATCCACCTCGGTGTCGCTCCATCCGGCCCTCCGATAGAAGCGAACGCCATCGACTGGCGCTTCCCGCCCCGTATCGGCAAGCATCACCCGACAGCTCAAATACTCGTCTCGTGTCATCCAAAGCGCGCATTCGAAGCGACGTGTCAACCATCCCGCCATGCCCACATGATCCGGGTGCATGTGCGTCGCTATCACACGGGAGATGGGACGGCCGGCTAGCGGCCCCTGCGGAGCGAGCAAGGCGAGCCACGCGTTCCTGACGTCCACGCTGCGAATGCCCGTGTCCACGACCGCCCAACCAGGACCGTCGCTCAATGCCCAGAGGTTGATGTGATCCAGGGAAAACGGCAGCAGCATGCGCAGCCACAGCACACCAGGCTTGATTTCCGTGGCTTGGCCAGGGAGTGGGAGATCCGAGAACGGATACGAGAGTGCCGGGGCTGCGTCGGTCATGATGCTTGATTTACATTCTGGCAGTGCCGCTCCAAATGGCACACAGCCATCACTCCTATGCAGTGCGAGTTCAGTTTTAGCTTAGGAAGCTTAGAAGTCAGCCTCAACGGGTGGCAATGACGAATGACCTCGATAGGCTGACGGAAAACATCTGCTTCCTGGCGCAGCCTGTCGCTGCGCTGCCGTCGGTGCAACTGCCTCAAGGGCTGCAAACAGTCTCTTGAGCGCACGAGAGCCTCGCTCGATGTGGGCCAAGGCCCGGCAGCTATGAAGGCGCCGATCTTCTCGGTGGTCGGCTACAGCCTCGTGGCCGTGCCGGAATTGGTCGAATGCCTCTATGTAGGGTGCTGCCCGCTGCGCGAGCGGGCGCGGTAGGCTCCCGGCGCGCTGCCGGTCCAGACCTTGAAGGCGCGCTGGAAGGCGGTGCTGTCGGTGAAGCCCAGGTCGGCGGCGATGGCGATGAGCGAGGCTTCGCTGCTGGTCAGGCGCACGATCGCCATGTCGCGCCGCAGTTGGTCCTTCAGTGCCTGGAAGGAAGTGCCCTCGGTGGCCAGGTGCCGCTGCAACGCGCTCACCGACATGTGCAGGCGCTGCGCGGTGACGGCCAGGTCGGGCCATTCGGGGCTGGCCCGCTGCAGCACCATGCGGACCCGCGCGCTGGCGCTGCGCTCGTTCAGGTGCGGACCCACCACGTTGCCCGGCGTGGCGCGCAGGAAGGACTGCAGCGCGTCCCGATCGCGCCGCACCGGCTGTTTGAAGGCGTCGGCGTCGAACCAGGCGGCCGTGCGCGGCTGCCCGAAGCACAGCGTACCGGAAAAGATGCGCCCGTAGCTCATCGCATGGAGCGGCTGCGCAAAATTGAAGTCGAATCGCTGCGGCACCAGCCGGCCGCCGTGCAGCCACAGCAGCAAGCGCCAGAACACGCGCAGCAGATGTGCGTGAAGGAATTCGGCATGTGCGCCCGCGCCGCCGCGCATCTCCAGCGCGAAGCCCCCCAGCGCGCCCTCGGTCACGGGCACCAGCGCCACGTCGTCCTGCAGCAGGGCGAAGGATTCGCTCAGGCGACGCAGGGCGTATGACAACGAATGGGCAGTGAACGCGCTGCGCACCATTAGCGCGAAGCTGCCCGGGCGCATGGGCCGCCCATGCAGGTAGCCCAGGCACTCGTCGTTCAGGCTGTCCTTGACGGCGATAAACAGCGCGTTGAACTGCTCCACGGTTACGCGCGAATCCTCCAGATCCAGTAGCGATTCGCTGATGCCTGCGCGCCCCAGCACGCCCTCCAGCCATTCTTGCGTGGCCAGCCCCTTGCCGCGCGCGCCGTCCAGCAGGCCATGCACGGCGAAGATAGGAGCAGTAAAGACGGGTTGCAGCATGGCGTGTGATCGAAGGGGTCAACGCCGGTCGCACGGGCCGAACGAAGTTATTTGTCAGTTGATTGAGGCAATCCGCCATCGCCCTTGCAGGGGCCAATTATTACGATTGTCGCATCCCCCAAAGCACTTCGGCAGTGGCGCTGTGCGGAACGCCCGGCGCGGGGTCAGAAGCCAACATACAAGGAGACACGCTCATGCTGCCACAGCTGTATCGCCACGCCTGGATGGACGGCGAGATCGACGCCTTTCGCGAGCAGGTGCGCCGCTACGTTGCCGCCGAATTTACTCCCCGGCTCGACGAATGGCGCCGCCAGGGCTACATCCCGCGCGAGGTCTGGCGTCCGTTCGGCGAGATGAGCTTTCTGCTGCCCGAGATGCCCGAGACCTATGGTGGTGCCGGCGCCAGCCTCGCCTACCAGCTGGTGGTGCAGGACGAACTGGCCAAGGCCGAGATGCCGGTCAATATCGCGGTGCACACCATCGCGTCGCATTACATCCTGGACTTCGGCACCGAAGCGCAAAAGCAGCGCTGGCTGCCCAAGGTGACGAACGGCGAGATGCTGGCCGCAATCGCGATGACCGAGCCGGGCTGCGGCTCGGATCTGAAGGCCATCTCCACGCGGGCCCGGCGCGACGGCGACCACTACGTGATCGACGGCGCCAAGACCTTCATCACCAACGGCTTCACCGGAAACCTGCTGATCGTCGCGGCGCGCACCAGTGGCGCGGGCAGCAAAGGGGTGTCGCTGTTCGTATTGGAGACCGAGAACCTGCCAGGCTTTCGTGTGGGCCGCCTGCTTGAAAAGATCGGCATGCAGGCCTCGGACACGGCGGAGCTTTTCTTCGACAGCGTGCGCGTTCCAGCCGACCAACTGCTGGGGGGCGTTGAAGGCCAAGGCTTTGGGCAACTAATGGGCGCGTTGCCCTACGAGCGCATGGTCATTGCAGTGCCGGCGGCGGCCGTCATCGACCGGGCGTTGGAGCTCACCATCGAATACACGAAGCAGCGCAAGATATTCGGCGCGCCTCTGTTCGACATGCAGACAACGCGCCAAAAGCTGGCCGAGATGGCGACCATCGCGCATGTGGTGCGCAGCTTCGTCAACGACTGTACCCAGCGACTGCTGGACGGCACACTCGACAACGAGGCCGCCTACATGGCCAAGTGGTGGTGCACCGAACAGCAGTGCCGCGTGGTGGACGAGTGTCTCCAATTGTTCGGCGGCTACGGCTACATGGCCGAGTACCCGATCGCGCGGATGTATGCCGCTTCGCGAGTGCAGAAGATCTACGGCGGTGCCAACGAGGTCCTGAAAGACCTGGTTTCGAGGAAGCTGTGAACATGCCGCACACGTCGCACACGCTGCAGTTGCCGCTGCACGGCGTCCGTGTGGTGGAGTTTGAGGGCATCGGTCCAGGCCCTCTGGCCGCCAGGATGCTGGTCGACATGGGCGCCGAGGTGATCGCGCTGGCACGGGCCGAGCAGGCTGCTGGGGCGCAGCGGCTGGGCGGGACGGTGGAGAACCCGCTGCACCGCGGTAAGAAGGTCGAGGTCATCGACCTGAAGTCGCCAGGTGGCAAGGCGCGCGCACTGGAGCTGATTGCCCAGGCCGACGCCCTAATCGAAGGCTTTCGCCCAGGGGTGATGGAGCGGCTGGGCTTTGGCCCCGCAGATTGCGCGGCGCGCAATCCCCGACTGGTCTATGGCCGGATGACGGGCTGGGGCCAGGACGGGCCGCTTGCCCAGGCCGCGGGCCACGACCTGAACTACGTCGCGCTGACGGGCCTGCTGTCGCTGTCGGCGCACAGGGGGCAGGCGCCCATCGTGCCGCCCTCGGTACTCGGGGACGGTGCCGGGGCGCTAGGCATGGCTTTTGGCATCGCCTGCGCGCTGGTCGATGCACGGGCCACCGGCCGTGGCCGGGTTGTGGACGCAGCCATCGTGGACATCGTGGCCATGCTGGGCACGCTGGTGCACTGGATTCGCGCCAACGGGCAGATCGACGGCGCACAGCCGAGCCCGTTCCACGATTCGCCGTTCTATGACGTGTACGTCTGCGCCGACGGTGGCTTCATCAGCCTCGGCGCGATCGAGCCGCCGTTCTACGCATTGCTGTTGTCCAAGTTGGGCCTGGCGGACGTGAACCCTGCAGACCAGTACGACACGGCGGCGTGGCCGGCGTTGAAGGAGCGCATCGCGGCCCTCATCCGCACCCAGCCCCAGGCGCACTGGTGCGCGCTGCTTGAAGGCAGCGACGCCTGCTTTGCACCCGTTCTCAGCCTGGCCGAGGCAGTGCGGCATCCGCACAACGCGGTACGGGGCATCTACCAGACCACCTCTTTCGGCGCCATCGAAGCGGCCCCGGCCCCACGGTTCCAGGCACTCAACGCAACCACCACCCAGGAGACAAAGAAATGACTGCTACCACCCACATCGTCCGCGGCTGCCCGTCCACCACGGGCAACGACCGCCAGCTCAACACCACGACGCTGATCCGGCACGCCGCGCGCACCCATGGGGACCAGGAGATCGTCTACCGCACACCCGATGGCGGCTGGGATCGCTACACCTATGCCGACTGCTACGCGCGCGTCTGCCGCAGCGCCAATGCGCTGCGCGCGCTCGGTGTCGAGCCCGGCGACCGGGTCGGCATCCTGGACTGGAACAGCCGACGTCACTTCGAGCTGTACTGGTCTATTCCCGGCCTGGGTGCTGTCATGTTGCAGATGAATCTGCGCCTGGGCCCAGAGGACCTGGGCTACGTGGTCGACCACAGCAAGGTGTCCTACGTTTGCGTGGACGAGTCATTACTACCCATTGCCGAATCCGTCGCAGCGAATTCGCCCCAGATCAAGGGCTGGATTGTCATGACCGACAAGCCGCTGGACCAGATCAAGACCACGCTGAAACCGCTGCTGCACTACGAAGACCTGCTGGCCGCCGCCGACACCCAGATCGACTGGCCCGAGATCGACGAAACCTCGGCCTACAGCGCCTGCTACACCACCGGCACCACGGGCAGGCCCAAGGGCGTGTACTACTCGCACCGCGGCATCTACATGCATTCCACGGGCATGGCCACCAATCTGGGCATGACGCTGGACGACTGTGTGATGCTCATCACCCCCATGTTCCACGGGCAATGCTGGGGCTTGCCGCAGGCCGCCACGCTGCTGGGCGACAAGATCGTGCTGCCGGGCCGCTATGTCGCCGAGGACACCAAGCCCCTGGTTGACGCCATGATCGCCGAGGGCGTGACGGTCGCCAACGGCGCACCGGCCATCTTCCAGCCCATGCTGCAGTACATCGAGACGATGCCGGTCAAGCCGGACTTCAGCCGCATGCGCATGCTGTCCGGCGCCTCCGAGCCGCCGCTGTCGATGATGATCGGTTTCTACAAACTCACCGGTGCCGAGGTGGTGCATGGCTACGGCGCCACCGAAGCCACGACGCTGGTGACGATGAACCGCCTCAAGTCCACGCTCAAGAAGCGCCTGACCGAGGAAGAGCGCTGGAACCTGAAGCGCAAGCAAGGTCTGGTGCTGACCGGGGTGGACATCCGCATCGTCGATGCCGACGACAAGGACTTGCCGCATGACGGAAAGTCGGCAGGCGAGATCTGCGTGCGCGGCCCCTGGATCACGGCCAGCTACCACGACATGCCCGACTCCGCAGACCGCTTCCTGGAAGGCGGCTGGTGGCGCTCGGGCGATGTCGGCACGGTGGACGAGAACGGCTACCTCAAGGTCACCGACCGCATCAAGGACGTGATCAAGAGCGGCGGCGAATGGATTTCTTCCATCGACATGGAAAACCTGCTCATGGGTCACCCCGCCGTGCGCGACGCCGCAGTTGTCGGCGTTCCGCATCCGAAGTGGCAGGAGAGGCCGCTGGCCCTGGTGGTGCTGAAGCCTGGCCAGCAGGCGACCCAGGAACAACTGCAGGAACACCTGACCAGCGCCTTCGCCAAGTGGCAGTTGCCGGATCAGGTCCTGTTCGTCGAGGCCATCCCCAAGACCAGCGTCGGCAAGCTCGACAAGAAGCGTATACGCGCCGAGCACGCGGATCGCTACGCCGAGTGACGCCGGCTTTTTTATCCAGGAGAACAACATGAAAGACCATGAACCCGTCATCGTCGGTGCGCTGCGCACCCCCGTGGGCAAGCGCGGCGGGCGCCTGCAGAAATGGCATCCCGTCGATTTGTTGGGCGAGACGCTGCGCCAACTGGTCGAGCACTCCGGCATCAACCCGGCCGATCTGGACGATGTGATCGTCGGCTGCGTGCTGCAGTGGGACCAGCAGCACGGCAACCTGGGCCGGCATGCCGTGCTGGCGGCGGGGCTGCCCGAATCCGTTCCGGCGGTGACGGTCGACCGGCAATGCGGCTCCGGCCAGCAGGCGGTGAGCTTTGCTGTGCACGGTATTCAAGCGGGTGCCTACCAGTTGGTCATCGGCGCCGGGGTGGAGTCGATGTCGCAGGCGCCCATGCCGCCGTCATTCAAGCCTGGTGCGCCGCTTGGCGCGCAATACAGCCCGAGCGAACTGGCGCGCTACCAGGACAACCCGCTGATACCGCAGGGCGCTTCCTCGGAGTTGATGAACAAGCGCTTTGGCCTCACGCGCGAGGCCCTGGATGCCTTCGCCGTGCGTAGCCATCGGCGGGCCACCGAGGCCTCGCAGGCTGGCCGCGTCAAGGATCAACTGGTGCGGCTGACCGAGGATCCGGCCGATCCGGACAGCCCGGTCGTCGCCGCCGACGAGGGCGTGCGCGCGGACCCCAACCCCGAGAAGATGGCCACGCTGAAAGCCGTGTTTGCCGCCGACGGCGCCACCACGGCCGCCAACTCATCGCAGATCAGCGACGGCGCCGCCGCGCTGCTGATCGCCAGCCGTGCCTACGCCAAGCAACACGGCCTGAAGCCGCGTGCGCGCTTCGTCAGCACCGCCGTGGCCGCCGCCGACCCGGTGATCCAGTTCACCGCTGTGCTCGACGCCACCCGCAAGGCACTGAAGGAATCGGGTCTGACCCTCGACGATATCGATCTGTTCGAAGTCAACGAGGCCTTCGGAGGCGTGCCGCTGATGTTTCAGCAGGAGTTCGGCATCCTGGACGACCGCCTCAACGTCAACGGCGGCTCGATAGCCATCGGCCATCCGCTGGGCTCTACCGGCGCGCGCATGCTCACTGACCTGCTGTGCGAGCTGGAGCGCCGGGGCGGCCGCTATGGCCTGCAGACGATTTGCGAGGCCTCGGGCACGGCCAACGCCACCATCATCGAGCGGCTTGGATGAGCGGGGCCACCATGAGCGAAGCCAGCGAAGTGCTCGTCAGCCGCGATGGCGCCATCGCCACCTTGACCATCAACCGCCCGCGCGCGAAGAACAGCTTGAACCGCGCGGTATTCGATGGCCTGCGTGCGCAGCTTGTGCAACTGCGCGACGACGATACCGTGCGCGCGGTCATCATCACCGGCGCCGAGGGCGTGTTCTGCGCCGGGGCCGACATCACGGCCTTCGATGCGCTGCGCGCCGAGCCGCTGCTGGGCGATCGTGCGGCGGCAGGCGGCCACTTTTGGTCGGAACTGGAGCGCTTCCCCAAGCCCGTCATCGCAGCGGTGGAAAAGCTCGCGCTGGGCGGCGGCACAGAATTAGCGCTGGCCTGCGACATCGCGATCGCTGGCGAGTCCGCCAATTTCGGTGTGCCGGAAGTCAAGCTGGGCGCCATTCCGGGTGCCGGGGGCACGCAGCGCCTGATCCACGCTATCGGCAAGTCCAAGGCCATGGCCCTGCTGCTGACCGGCGATTTCATCGACGCCCGCATGGCTTGCGATGCAGGCATGGTCGCCGAAGTGACGGCTGATGGCCAGGCCCTGCCGACGGCGTTGGCGATGGCCAACCGGATTGCAGCCAATTCGCCGCTGGCCGTGGCGCTGGCGAAAGATGCGGCACTGGCCAGCTTTGAAACTCCGCTCGCGCAAGGCCTGGAGCATGAGAAGCGCAATTTCCTCGTCGCTTTGCGTTCGGCCGACAACCTGGAAGGGCAAGCGGCATTCCTAGGCAAGCGCACACCCAACTTTACCGGCCAATAGCGCCTGTTTCTCACCCATCGAGGAAAAACCATGCAACTGAACTCCGACATCTCTGCCGTCATCACCGGGGGCGCTTCCGGCCTGGGAGCCGCCACGGCCCGGCGTTTGGCCAGCCATGGCGTCAAAGTCGCCATCTTCGACATGAACGAAACCGTCGGCCAGGCGTTGGCTAGCGAACTCGGCGGCGTTTACTGCAATGTGGACGTGATGTCCGAGGAGCAGGTGGACGCCGCCTTCGCCAAGGCCCGCGCGGCCATTGGGCAGGAACGCATTCTGGTCAACTGCGCCGGCACTGCCGATGCCGTCAAGACTGTCAGCCGCGACAAGAAAACCGGCGAAATCCGCCCATGCGCGGCAGATCGTTTCAATCGCATCATTCAGATCAACCTGGTGGGCACCTTCCGCTGCATCGCCAAGTCAGCTGCGGGCATGTTGACGCTCGCGCCGCTGGCCGATGGCGACCGCGGCGCCATCGTCAACACCGCTTCGGCCGCCGCGCAGGACGGCCAGGTCGGCCAGGCCAGCTATGCGGCCAGCAAGGCAGCCATCGTGGGCATGACCCTGCCAATCGCGCGCGACATGATGGACGAAGGGATCCGGATCAACACCATCATGCCGGGGATCTTCGGTACACCGTTGCTGCTGGGCCTGCCGGACAACGTCAAACAGGCGCTGGCGGCCAGCGTGCCCTTTCCCAAGCGTTTAGGCGACCCCGATGAATTCGCGCAGGCCGTCGAGTTTCTCGTTACTTGCGGCTACATGAATGCCGAGTCCATTCGTGTGGATGGTGCCATTCGCATGGCGCCGCGCTGACGCTGAAATTTTGATCAATCAGGGAACGTCAGCATGCCTGGAAATCCGGTAATTCTCGAAAAGAATGGTGCCGTCGCGACCATAACACTCAACTCGCCAAAAAAAATGAATGCGTTGAGCACGTCGGTCGTAAACGTGCTCGCTGGTGTCATTGCAGATGTCGAACGCGATGGCTCGATTCGAGCTTTACTGCTGCGCGGTGAGGGCCGGATGTTCAGTTGCGGAGGTGACATCGAAGAAATGGTGGCCGCGGGCGATGCGTTGTCTACTTTGGTCGATGACGAACTGAGAGTGGCCGAAAGCATGATTCCTCAATTCGCCAGCCTGCCGTTCCCGGTAGTCTGCGCTGTACAAGGCGCGGTAGCCGGAGGCGGTCTCGGGCTTGCCTTGGTCTCTGACTACCTGATTGCCGCAAGTGGGACGAAGTTTGTGGCGGCCCATACCGGCCTCGGATACGCGGGGGATTTCGGCATCAGCTGGCTACTTCCACGCGCAGTGGGTGGACGACGCGCACGAGACATGATCTTGACCAATCGCGTAGTCAGTTCGGACGAGGCCTTGGCCTGGGGATTGGTCGAGAAAGTGGTTCCTGGCGAGAGCCTGCTGGACGAAGCGCGGCGTATGGCGGTGCAATTTTCGGTCGGACCAACGCAAGGTTATGCGGGCGCCAAGCGCCTGCAACTCGCTGCCTTCGAGAGTGATCTGGCGACCTCATTGAGGCTGGAGGCGGCCGAAATGAATCGAGCCTCGAAAACCACAGATTCGCTGGAAGCGGTCCGCGCGTTCGTCGCAAAGCAAGTCCCGCAGTTTGCCGGACGCTGAACGGCTGTAGACGCATCCGGTCGGTGGGTGCTTAATTGCTGCTGGCGTCAGGTAACGGATAAACCCTGCTGCCGTCGGATTTGCCAGGATACGGTGCCACCATGTACCTGCGCAGAAATCAGCATGCCGAGTCGTTGTTCGATGACAGGCGTCCATGGCACCAAGCTGAACCCCATACCATCATCGAGCATGGCAAAGCGGCCACTGGCGAGCATGAGGCTGCGTCGGTAGATGCCGGTCACGCGCTGGCCATCGGCCGCCAGACGGTGTTTCAGCCCGGTTTCGGTGGCAATATCCTTGGCAGCCCGAATCACATCCCGATCGCGTAGTGTCGCCAATAGATTGCGCGCGAGGATTACGCGCTGCCCGCGCCGCTCTGCCAGCCCCTGTTCGGCCAGGAATTCGGCGCGCTGCTGCATCGCCTGGTTGACCTCGCTGCCAAAGCCCAGGTTGCCCAGGCCCGAGCCGCCGCCGATCAACTGCTGGTCGAGCCAGGTGGCTCCGATCACGCGGGCCTGCCGCTCGATGGGCAGGTGCGATTTCAGCTCCACCGCCACGCCGCCCAGGCGCTGCGCATCGTAGCGACGGCCCTGCTCGGGCAGGTCGCCCGGCACCTTCCATAGCCCCTCGGCCACCCGTTCCACGATACCGGCACGGCGCAAGGCTTCCAGCCGGCGGACGTGGGACGCGACCACTTCCTGCGGATCGCGGCCGGGCAGGGCCTGACCCTGCGCGATGGCAAGGTGGTGGTCGGTGCGGTACAGGCCATCGCTCGCCAACGCGGCGATGTTCTTGTCGGCCGCGCGCACGTCAGCCGATCTCCTTGCCTCCACCACAGCGCCGGTCGGATAGTTCGCCAGCTCGTCGCGGGCGTTGAGCGCAACGTAGTGGGCCATGCCGTCCACGCCGTCGATGACCAGATAGCCCCGGTCGTGCAGTTCGTCGGCCAGCCCCTTCGCGGCCACGCGGCCGAGGATGGTTCGGCCATCGTCCCCAGGCTCGAACACCGCCAGTTCGCGCGGCTCGCCGCGCATGGCCCGCTGCATGGTGCGGATGATGTCGCCGCGCTCGCCCAGGGCGCGCAGGGTCTTTTCCGCATCGTTGTGGACGGTCCACGTGCCGGGCTGGGCCTCGTCGGCCAGGCCCAGGCGCTGCAAACGCTGCAACCTGCCGATCAGCAGCAGACGCTGGCGTTGCAGTCGGGGTTCGTTGAGCCGTTCGACATGCACCATGCCATCGTCGCCGGCCTCGCGCTTCAAGGTGCGATCCAGGCTCGTCCACCGCTCCTGATCCACCTCGCGCCGCAAGGTCTGCTGGATCTCCAGCTCGGTGCGCGGGCCCAGCCATTCGGTCGCCAGTTCGGCGGCGCGATGGCGGAACCCATCGGCGATGTAGTCGCCCGCGATGATGAGGTCTTTGCCGGTGTCGTCGCGCCCGCGCACGACGATGTGCGTGTGCGGGTTGTCGGTGTTCCAGTGATTGACGGCCACCCAATCGAGGCCCGTGCCAAGGTCGGCCTCCATGCGACCCATGAGGTGCCGGGTATAGGTGCGCAGGTCTTCCAGCTCCGCGCCATCTTCGGGCGAAAGGATGAAGCGGAAGTGATGCCGGTCGTCGGCGCAGCGTTCCTTGAACGCATCGAGGTCGGCGGCATCGGTCTGCGGCCCGTAGGCTTGGCCCGACTCGCCATCGCGGCCCACACCATCGCGCTCGATATAGCGCAGGTGCTTGGCAAGCGACTGCGGGCTGGCTCGGTGCTGATTGAGCAGCAGCGTCTTGATGGTCACACGCCGCGACATGGACGTGAGCTTCGCCCCCGCGAAGCGCGCCGCCGTGTGGCCGCGTCCCAAGCGTGAGCCGGGCCGCTGGCCGGAGCCGGCACTCTTGCTACTGCCGCCAGGACGGCGCACCGCCGACTTGCCGCTGCTGGCCTTGCCCGCCTGCTTGAGTACCTTGGAGACGAAGCTCTGGCCCCGGTTCTTCGGGGCGCTGGGACGGATGCGGAAATCGTCGTCGCGGCGGTCGGTCATGGCTGTGCTCCTTGCAAGTTCTGGCGTGTCCGGGCGTGCGAAGCACGCGGACATGCCCGCATCGGCGCGGGCTTCGCGCCTCACGCGGCACGGCGGCGAAGCCGCTGCGTGTCGCGCCACCCCCATGTGCAGACTGGCTTTGCGGGCCGACAGGTGCCGCACCCTTTTGTCTTGCCTTCCGCATTTGCCTCCCCTAGCACTCCAGGTTTTCGCTCCCGGCAACTGCGGCCCGGTGGCAAGGCTGCACCAGCAGCCAGCGCACCGGCGAACGCGGCGATGGCCGCAGGCCAGCCGTGTTCGAGGCAAGACGCCTGCACGTGGGACGGCTGCGCCGGAGGCAGCGCGAAGTGCCGCGCGGATGCGCTCGCACTGCACGCGCGACGACATGGCAATAGCAGTCGGAATGACACGCCGGATAGCACGACAGGACGCACGGCGACGTGCAGCGAATCGGCGGCCATCATGGGCGCGACTCCAGCCAGACCGGGCGCGCGACGCCGATCACGGCGGATGCACTGACCGGTCCGAAATACCGGCTGTCGAATGACGCCGGATTGGTGACGCTGAGCAGGAACAGCTCGCCAGGCCGAAGGTGGCGGCACTGCTCCCAGGATGGCAGTGGTCGGCCCCAGCGATCGGCAGGCAGCACGGCGGCCGAAGGCACGCCGTTGATGCGGACGCTGCCGTCGGCGATGCACACCTCTTGCGGCGCCACCGCGCCCACGCGCTTGAGCAGCGGGATGCGCGTCGGCAGGTAGCCGCGCTGCGCAGCGAGCGCGGCAGCTTCGGCGGGTAGCGGAACCAGCACGATGCTGCCCACTTCCAGCCGACGTGGCGGCGAGCTGGTGCGATGGTCGAGCGGATCGACGCGATACCAGCCGACCGCCACGCTGTCGGACGGGTTGTAGGTCAGGCGCGGCAGCGGATGCACGAAGGACGCCCAGGCCAGGGCAGCGAGGCCGCAGGCGGATAGACCCGCCAGAACGATGCGAGCGCACAGGCGCGAACGAGGACGCGGCTGGATGCCGGTTGCACCGGCAACGGCGAATGGGAGCGTCATGGCAGCGCCCTCCCGGCCAGCCAGGTGGCGTGCCGCTCGGCGGTGTACTCGGGCAGCGGCAGACGCGCCGCGAGCCGATTGCCCAGCGTGCGCCAGTAGGCGGGCGAGGCGGAAGCGGGCGCGATGCCCAGCGCTTCGATTCCGTCGATGCGCTCCAGCGCGGCGCGCACCGATTGCTCACCCTCGGCGTGCAGCAACAGGCGCGCGCCCGGCTGCACACCGGGGATGCGCTGTGCGCCATCCATAGGCATGCACGCCTGCATCACCATGAGCTGCCAGCGAATCGTGCCGTAGTCGTTGGCCTGCCAGCGGATGCGGCAGAGAACCGCATTCGGCGTGAACACCGCGCAGCGGCGCCAGCGGTCGAACCGGATGATGCGGGCAGGATCACCGAAGCGCAGGTAGAGGTCGAAGCGTTGGTCGATGTATGCGAGCGCAACGCGCGTCAGCGGCACGCCGTCGGCCACGCCGACAGGCGGGATGGACGGCACCGCCGATGCAATCGAAGCCGTCGAGGCGGGTGTGTTCATGAGGACTTCTCCGGGAATTCCCGTTCCAGCAGCGCGCGCAACAGATCGGCCACCGTCACGCCTTGCGTGAAGGCCGATACCTTGATGCGCGCCCGCATGGCGGGCGTGATGTCGAGGGTCAGGCGGGCCGTGTAGAGGTCGCCTTTCTGGAGGTCATCGGCACTGCCCTGGCGAATCCACGCCTCGGCGTGCGGATTCGCGGGCGGGCGGGCGCCGATGCCGATGCGCTTGCCCGTGCGCTTGCTGGCAGGAGTGCTCATGACGGCCACCGCAGCAGTTCATCGACCAGCGCGGTGATTTCGCGCGCGGCGGAGCTGTCGGGCGCCGTCTCGCGTGCGAGCCGGCCAGCGGCCACGCTGTCGGCGAACACGATGCGCTGATGCACTTCCGCGTGCAGCGCAGGAAGCGGCTGCTCGGTCAGCGCGCTGCGTGCTTCGCGCCCGATCACGGTGGTGCTGACGCGCCGATTGATGACGAAGGCCGAGCGCAGCGCAGGCCGGAACACCTGTGCCTCGCGGATCAGCGCCACCATCTCGGCAGAAGCCCAGAGGTCGTAGGGGCTGGGCTGCACCGGAATCAGCACGCGCTCTGCCGCCAGCAGCGCGGAGCGCGCCAAGGCGGCGATGCGCGGCGGCCCGTCGATGACGACGTGATCGGCTCGCCTGGCGAGGTCTGGCGCCTCCTGGTGCAAGGTTTCGCGTGCCAGGCCCACGGCGCCGAACAGCCTTGGCAAGCCTTGCTGGCTTCTGCGCTGCGTCCAGTCCAGCGCGGAGCCTTGCGGGTCGGCATCCAGCAGGATGACCGACTGCCCGCGCATCGCCAGCTCGCCGGCGATGTGGGTGGCAAGCGTGGTCTTGCCCACGCCGCCTTTCTGGTTGAGCAGCGCGACGATCATGGCCTGGCCCTCCGCGTTGGAAAGTCCGGCTGTTGCTGCTGGTTTTCGTGCCGCGTGGTGGTTGTCCACCGAGGCGCGGCGCTTCTACTAAAAGTTAGAGAATTTAAGTTAGGGAAGTTAAGGGACGCCGAAACCCGCGCCAGCATTGGCTTTGCGGCCGATAGACACGCCTGATAGCACGACAGTCCCACGCCTGATAGCACGATACCTGGCACGCCTGATAGCACGAGCCCGTCCACAGGCTTTGTCCCGGTTATCCCCGTGCCGTTTGCGGCACGGGCCGGAAGGTCAGCAGCTCGGCGCCATCCAGTCGCTCGATGCCCAGCACGTAGCCCGGCAGCGACTGCCGCGCGACCAGCGCACGCAGGTCGCAGGCGAAGTCGTAAGGCTTCGCGGTGCTGCCCGACTTGCGGTGCAGGTGCCTGAAGTCGAACTGCCAGCCGCCCGGCTGGCGCCCACCGTGCTTGCGCACCAGCCGGTACAGCCATCGCTCGATCCCGCCCGTCAGCCGGAAATACGCCGGGTCGATGGTCAGCACCAGGGCGGCGTCCATGACGCCGGCAAAGAACCAGTCCGGCAGGATCAATTCGAGTCCCAAGGGCGTGCCCTTGGCATCGGCCAGCTCCTTCCACTCGTTGATCCACGAGAAGCGATGCAGCCGTCTTCCCGTGGTCTCGCGGATCGACGTGGCCACCGTCGTGGACTGAAGACGATCCAGCGCGGCCTTGAGGCGCTGGTAGTCGCGCAGCGACGTACCGCGCCCGATGAAGCGCAGAATCTCGTAGGGCGTGGCCTGCATCAGCCGCGATGGGCGCAAGCCCGCGTCGCGCGCCTCCACGATCTGCGAGGCCGCCCAGATCAGCACGTCCGCGTCCCAAATCGTCGCGATGCCATGCTCCTGCGTGCCCTCCACGCGGATCGTGATGCCGCTGGCGCGGAAGTCGATAGGCGCCACGCGCCGCGACTTCGCCAGCGAGAAGAACGGAAAGGCCATCAAGTCCTGGCTGTCGCGCGGCGCCATGTCGCCCGGCAGGGCGCGGAACAGGTCGAGCTGTTCGCGCTCCGGCACGGGCGGCTGCCGGAACGGCAGCGCAGAGCTGGACATGGCGAAGGCCACCCGCGCGCCAGCGGTCAGCGCGCACGGCCGTCCGCCGAGTGCTGCTCGGCGTATTCGGGATCGGACGTGGTTTCGTAGCTGCGCTCGGCGGCCCAAGCATCGAGGTCAGCCACGGCGTACATAACGCGGCGGCCGAACTTGCGGAACTTGGGGCCGCCACCTAGCACGCGCTGCTTCTCCAGCGTGCGCGGCGACAGCCGCAGATAGTCGGCGGCTTCGTCGTTGGTCAGATAACGCTGTGGCTGCGCGGCAGCGGCCGGGTTGGTTGCGAGTGCGGCAGCAGGCCGCAAGGGAGCAGGACGCATGGTGAGAACCTCCATCGGTTGCAGGGCTCCGGCCACACAGCGCAACCGGATGGAGGCAGTCTCAGAAAACGAAGCGCTCCTGCTCAGGGTCGTTTTGCGTCCCCTTCAAAACGACCCTTCTCAAGCGGTGGGAGGTGTGCTAAGGCGCGATAGCCGCCGCGCATCAGTGCATCGCCGCGCCGTACCAGGCGGCGCACTTTGGAGCGCAGGCCGCCGTCGCTGTACCAACCGGCCACGGCATCGGTACCGAACAAGCCCTCCGCCACCTCGCGCAAGGACGCGCCCGCCAGGGTCGCGTCGAGCGCCTGCAAGGTGTGCAGCTCCCGCAGCGCTGCAGGGGGCGGCCTGGGCCGTGCCATCGGCGCAGGCGTGTCAAGCACATGCGTGGCCCCACGGCCACGATAGGTATGGGCCACGGCCATCCCGTCCTCCACGCCAGGCGCCAGCGAGAAGCGCAGGCAATGGCCGGGGCTGCGCGCGGTCAGCGCCAGCCCCTTGCCGTCGTGGAGCAGTTGCTTGTGGCCGGGGATGCGCCAGAAGGCGAAGGTAGCGGCATCCTGCGGCGGATCGGCGTCGGGGTAGAGCTGCACCACGGCCTCATGGCCGGGGAGCCAGGCTGGATGCGCCTCACGCGCATCCAGGGCCGGGTCTTCCAGCAGACGCAAGCCCCAGTGGTGCGCAGCATCTGGGCGGCTTGCATGGCGCAGCCAGTCGAGCCGGTAGTCGGGATGGCGGCGCAGGTACTCCCAGGCCAGCGCGAGCGTGTCCAAGCACAGGACGTAGAGGTAGGCGGCGGTCGGATACCAGTGCGCGAGGTGGTGCGGCTCGGCCATGACGAAAACTCCCGTAGAGCAGGACTGCCGTCACAGGGTTCACATGCAAACGTCACCGCATCGAACTAGCATCCAATCGTGAATAAGCTGGTAGATTAGTAACTTGCGTGTCAAGACGAAAAGCATCCGATGGATTGCGTGGATCGTCTGAATGCGACGGTGGCGCGCGAGGAAATGCGGCCTCCTGCGATATCCACCGTGCCTCATGGCGCGGCCGGCGTCATGACCGTTTGCGTCAGGGCAGCACTGGTTTGGTGCAACAGTGCGGACTAAGACCTAACAGGTCTGGAGCAAGACCGAAATAGTCTCAATGCGCCCGGCTTGGCCGTGGCGCGAGCGGCTCAATCGAGGACGGAACCGTTCTCCTGGGCCAGCCGCAGGTATTCCGACAACGGGCGCACCGCCCGGAAATACCGGTCCCGCATCACGGGCTGCTGGCGCGGCCCGACGATGGAAGCGAGGTCGGACAGCTTGATCTCACCCAGCTCGGGCATCCCCAACCCCAGGTCGATCAGGCCATAGGCCGTGTCGCCATCGGCGGGGTCGAGCGACACCAGCAGCCAGGTGGCGTGCGCGTCCGGGGTGAACAACCGCACCACGGGCAGCGGGTCGATGACTTGGCCAGCGGCCCGGACCCGGCCGTATTCCAGCAGTTGCTTGTGCTCGTCCTCGGTGATGAGCCTGTTCATGGGCACCCCCTCATTCGCACAAAACCGCCGAAGCGCGAAACCGCAAAACCGTATCGGCGGGTTTAAGGAAAGCCACGGAAGCGGCTTTGCGCTTCCGTCCAAAACCGCAGCTACGGATTTCCGTAAAAGCACAGAAGCGGCAGGCCAGCATGAATGAACACTATAGATTGTAGCCCTATAGGGCGCAATCGACTGTCATCTTGGATTTTGGGGAGATCCAGGGTTGGCAGCAAAACATACATTGTCGGAGGCACTAAAGACCATCAGGAAAGCGCGTGGATTGAGCCAGGAAGCGTTCTCTGACGTGTCCAGCCGCACCTACATGAGCACGCTGGAGCGCGACCTGAAGAGCCCCACGTTGAGCAAGCTGGCCGAGCTGTGCGAAGTCATGGAAGTGCATCCGCTCACGCTGCTGACGCTGGCTTATGCGGGCGACAACCTGCAGCAGGCCGATCAGCTTCTGGCGCAGGTGCGCCAGGAGTTGGAGACTGTGGCGAAAAAGAGTGACAGGCCATAGCGCGCTGGCGCTGGCATGGCCGATCCGGCTCAGCCGGTTCGGGGTGTCGAGGGGCGCCAAGCTCTGCGCGGCGGGGATAGCCCGCAGGGCTTTCCCCCGGAGGCAAGCGAAGCGCGCAGCGCCGCAGGCGCGAAGGCGGGAGGGATTGAAGCCGAATGGCCGTGACGCCGCAGGTGGCACGGGGCGCAGCCCGCAAAGCCCCGTGGTGCGCAGCACCGACCCGCCCGCATCTACATCTGAAAACTCAAATCGCGAACCTGCCGCCAGGCGATTTATGGCGGGCCAGACATCTCCTGGCCTTGCCCCTGAGCAGCACTACATAAACAGCACTGCGCCCCGCCGCAAAGGGCGGGGCGCGGCGGCCGTCAGGCCGCCTGGGGCTTGCTGCGCGACCAGATCAGGTCGTGCGTGCCGTCCTCGCCTTCGATCAGGCGGGCATAGACCGTGGCCGGGAACGAAGGATCGTCGAGGGTCACCGATACGTAGCTCCGGCCGGCCTCGCTGGTCTTCTTCCATGCCGCGCCGATGTCGTGGCTGGCGGCCTGGACGCGGAAGTCCGGGGCTTTCTCGTTGTCCCCCTTGTCGTTGGGCACCAGCTTGAGCTTGACGTTGAGCATCAGGGTGCGAAGCGTGCCGGTGAAGCCGTCTTTGTCTGCGGTGAAGCTGCCGATGTTGGCCATGATGAAACTCCTTTTGGTTGAACAAGGTTCGCGCCCATCGCGTCCTTGTTGTGATCCGGTCGGCGGGGGACGGGCGGGCTGCACCGCTTGCGGTCGAAACGCAGTGGAGAGCCGGGAGGCGAAAAGAATTTGGCCCGCGAGGAATGCGCGCAGCGCAGGGGAAATTGTTTTCGCCGGACGGTTGCAGCCATGAAGCCCGAGGCGCAGCCGCGCCACCGCCAGGATTCACAACAACACAAGGACGCCTTGGGCCGAACCGCTCCAAAAGGAGATGGGGCCGACTCGGCATCCCCGCACGAAGGCTGCACCGGCTCGCTCCCAAACGCGGGCCAGGTCAAGACCCCAACGACAGGCGCGAAAGCCCCTGCCGAACTTTGCGGTGCCAGTCTTGAGGCGTGGCGTGGAAGCTCCATAGCGATGCCGGGCGGGATGTCCATGAACCGTCCTTCGTGACGTGATGGGCAAGAACCGCCAGCGTTGAGGACGGCGCGCATTCGCACAACCTGCCGCAGCAAGCCTCGGCGTACCCGTCACGCCCTGCCGGTTGCGGCGGGGGCGCTGGCCCGGCCGATCCGGCAACGCCGGTTCGGCGGTATTCGAGGGGCGCCAAGCTGCGCGCGGCGGGGATAGCCCGTAAGGCTTTCCCCTGGAGGCAAGCGGAGCGCGCAGCGCCGCAGGCGCGAAGATGTGAGTGGATTGAAGCCGGATGGCCGTGACGGCGAAGTCGGCACGGGGCGCAGCCCGAAAGCCCGGCGGTGCATCGCACCGACACGCTCAATCATCTTGGGCGCCGTATCAAAAGCCACAGGGAGCACGACGCCAGAGAACGGCCCATGCTGCCCCTCACAGCAGGTCAAACCTGTTGCTCGATGAGTTGACCTACGAGGGGCAACTCTCGGTCGCGATTCGCCTCGGTTCTATTCTTTGACTGAAATCAGAGTAACGGAGCCGAATGGTTGCCACTCGGGGACGCGCGACACAAGTTGTCCGTCGCCCCGCAGCCAGTGGTGCGCAGCCCCCGGAAGCATTTCAGGGCGCAGTGGGTACGCAGCATTTGGATTGTGATACACGTCCATTCCCTCCATCCAAGTCTCACTGTAGTCAGGAGAGTTCACATTGTGAATAAAGGTCGTCGGCAGCTCCGAGTTCGGATCACGGTTGGCGGCAGTCCCTTCGCGTACCAGTTGGACACGATTGGAACCAAAGCCCGCAAGGACTCCCATGCGGTTGAACTTGGAGATGGTGGCACTTGCGTTGGAAATCACAGCGCTGATGTTCTCTGCACCAGGCAACGCAAAGAAGCCGGATGCCACGGTCTTCGGCCCCCAGACATGGGTTGCGATCTTCGTTGGGGTGATGACGAGTTTGTCCTCGGCATCCTTATGCCAGTCCCACACCCTTCCGTACAGGTAGATAGGTAGCGCCGTCCTGCTCATGACCATGGAGTTAGGAGCGTGGAAGTCCTGGATGGCGAATACGAGCGGACGATCCTTGACGTTCTCCTTTTCCCAGTATTTCTTGCCGAGTTTGGCGGTCAGCGGTCCCGCATATCGGATAGGCATGTACTGCCTCTGAAATTCCTGTATCTGCTCATTCGTATCCAGAGGCGGAGGCGGCACAAGTTCGCCGGCGGGAGTGCGACTGGGATTCACGGTGGTGGCTTCAATACAAAACTCACCGAAGGCACTTCTTGCGCAAAAGTCCGGCATGGCGAACGTCTTGTCAAAGATGTAGCCGGACTCGACCAGCGCGGCGAACAGGTACAACTCCCACAGTCTGCTGTCGAAGCCAGTTGTCTGAAACTGCTCAA
The DNA here is from genome assembly GCF_051857515.1 of Hydrogenophaga sedimenti. Classification (NCBI taxonomy): domain Bacteria; kingdom Pseudomonadati; phylum Pseudomonadota; class Betaproteobacteria; order Burkholderiales; family Comamonadaceae; genus Hydrogenophaga; species Hydrogenophaga sedimenti. The sequence continues at coordinate 41,576 of NZ_JBPZHA010000010.1, read as the reverse complement.
CGAAATTGCCGTCCGCGTCCTCATACCAGCGCATCATGGGTTTCATCAACTCAACGGCGGGTGAGTAGCCCTCAAGCGATCTGATGGTCGCGAAATCGCGATTGAGCTTTGCTTCCGCCACGATGGGGGTGAAGAAATCAACGGGCTTGCCCTTCTCGTCGCCCTGCGCTCGCTGTCTTCCGAAGTCATTGTGAATCTTCTCGACAAGTGCAGGCGCCATAGCCAAAGCCTCGCCCATCGTCTCGAAGAACTTCGTCATCTCGACCCAGCGATAGCGCTCCTTGAGATCTCGCGCAAGGAGCATCGCCGAGTAGTCGCCATCCGTGATGTCCCGAATCACAACGACCAGCACCTCCTCGTCGTATGCCTCAAGCCATCGCACCTCCTCTGCCGCAATGAGTGCGCCTGGCTGCCGGCAGTACGCAGCAAGCGCCTCGAAGCGAACCTGCTTGATATCTTTCATTCCTCTCTCCCAAATGACGGCGGTGTGCTCCGATCAGATATCGAATTTCAGTCCATTCAGAACTGCAAGCACATATCCGATAGAAGGCTCGATAGGCCCAGAATTTCCCCTGGCCAGTTGCACATGCATGCACTATGCCGCATGAGTGAGCGGCAGAAGCAAGGTGCTGTCGCTGTCTGGAATATCGGCCGCGCATGTCAACGTCGCTGGAATTCCAGCGAAGGCGGCCGTGGGGTGACTGTGGGTCGTGGTTTGACACCGGGCGCGGCCACCGCCGCGCCCGGATTTTTAAGTTCACTGCGCCCAGGGCGGAACGGCCTGGGCGCAGTGCCGACGGTGGTTATTCCTTCGTCTCGATGATCCACCACACGGCGCGCTGCAAGGCGCGGCCCGCGATGGGGTGAATGTCGGTGAGGTCGGCGCGGGCCGTCCAGCCCGAGGGCGGGCGGTAGCCGCGCACGTCGCCATCGCCGTGCCAGCGGCGGGCGCGCACGGTGCCGGGGGCGTAGATCGCCGCCATGCGCGGGCGGTTGGTGGTGTTGATGGTGGGCATGGTTCGGCTCCCTGCGGCAAAGCGCCCCGGCCGGGGGCGCTTGCCTTCGGCATGGGTCAAACGGCCAATGCCTCGGCGGGTTCATCCGCCATTGCCTCGGTATTCTCCGGGGCGTCCTGCGCCTGCGATTCTTCCGGCGCGGCTTCCTGGCCTTCGGCCTTGAAGATCGCAGGCATCCAGCCCGTGCCGCTCACCAACCGCTCGGCCTCGCTGGCAATGTCGGCCTTCTTGAGCTTTGCCAGCCGGTGGACGCTGTCGGGCGCGAACTCGCCCACGGCTTGCAAAACCGCCGGCTTCGGAACGTGCTTGAAATAGCCTTCCGCCGTAGGTTGCCACCATGCGCCCATGTCGAGGCCCACGGCCTGCGCCAGTTCCGCGCCGGGCTGCTGCGCCGTGGCGCGCGGCGTCACCACGTCCACCGTCGAAGCCACGCAAACGGCCAGCAGTATGACCAGTTCGCCTTGCTCCATCGCCAGCAGCGTGGCGAACAGTTCGGCGCTGTCCTCGGGCAGCTTGCCGCCCCACGCCTCTTGCAGTTCGCGCAAGGCCACGGCGGCGGGCGACTCGGGCCAGTCCGGGGCCATGCCGTCCAGCCGATCTTGCACTTTCAGGCCCACGCCCAGCGGCATATCGTGGCCGTAATAGCGGCCCTGCAAGACGGTCTGCACCATGCCATGCACCAGCGCGGCCAGCGCCACCTGCGGATGCTGGGCCACCTCGATTTGCAGCGCGGCGGTGCGGTGGGCGCTCAGGCGCTGGGTCAGTCGGTCGGAAATCGTTGCGGCCTTGGGCTGCTCGTCTTCCTCGCCTTCGTCATCGTTCGCGGCGTCCGGGTCGGTGAAACCTTGGCGCAGCTTTTCCAGCGTGCGCAATGCTTTGGCCTCGGCCTCGCGCAGCAGCCCGCGATGAATCACGGCCTCGCCGTTGCGGTCGATGGTGACGATGGCACCGGCTGCGGCCTTCACGTTCGCGTCGTACCCCTGCAAGCCTTCTTCCAGCGCCTGCAACTGCTCGCCCAGGGCTTCGCCTTCCTCCTGCAAGGCATCGGCCTTGTCCTCGTCTTCGGCATCCGTCGCGGCATCAATGGCTTCGGCCACCTCCTGCATCTTGGCTTGCAGCTTCTCGATGCGCTGCGCTTCGCGCTTGTTGGGTTCGCGCCGCTCCCTCGGCGCACGCTGGAAGGCGTGCAGGTCGGCATGGGTCACGCTCGGCGTGGCATCGGCCCAGGCCCAGCCCTCGGCCTTTACCTCGGCGGCGATGCCCGCCAGCTTGTCCTGCGCCAGCCGCTCCAGCAGCGCGGCATCGGTCAGATACACGCCCGCATCACCTTCCGCGAACAGGTCACGGCGGATGCCGCCGCCTGCCTGCTCGTAGGCGTCGAGTCCGACGAAGCGCACCAGCGGATGCCGGTAGGCGTCAATCTCGCGCTCCGTCAGACGTTCGCGCAAGTGCGAGGGGTGGCGCTGCCATTGCGGGGCGTCGTAGTAGGCGGCTTCCTGCGCCGCATGGTCATCCGTCCCGGCCAGGGCCATCAACTGGTCAAGGCTCACGGCATCGGCGCGATAGTCGGCCATCAGGCGCGGCGAGACATTTGCCAGCTTCAAGCGGCGCTGCACCACCAGCGGCGTAACGGAAAAATCCGCCGCAATGTCCTCGATGGGTCGGCCTTCGGCCACCAAGGCCGCAAAGGCTTCAAACTGGTCTGCCGGGTGCATGGCTTCGCGCTGCACGTTTTCCGTGAGGCTGGCGGTGCGGGCCGTGCCATCGGCCACCTGCAGGCAAGGCACGTTCCAATCCTTGGCGATGCGGTGCTTCTTTGCCAGCAGCTTCAACGCGGCCAGCCTGCGGCCCCCAGCCACCACCTCGTAATGCTGGTCATCGCTGGAGGGAATCACGATCAGGTTTTGCAGTAGGCCCACGCGCTGGATGCTCGCGGCCAGCTCGGGGATGGACATGCGCGGGACGGTCTTGCGCACGTTGCGGCCCGTGGGGCGCAGCACCAGCCGCGACAGCGGCACCAGGATCATGTGCTTGCTCGGGTCGGCGGCTTGCAGCACATTGGCGGCGCTGCTGGCTGCGGTGTTGACGGCGCGGGCTTCGGTTTGAGTGATGGCGTTCATGGTGTATCTCTAATCGAGTGAAACAAGGGGATGGAGGGGAAACCGCCCCTCCGACGGGGGAACGGTCAGGCCTTGAGCTGGCGCATGCCATCGGCCAGCAGCCACAGGGCGCGGTTCAGGCGAATGTCGGAATCAATGCCCTGCACGGGGCGGGTCTGCTGCCTGCGGCCATTGGCGGCGCGGCCATGCAATCCGCCTTTGGTCAGGTTTTCCTGCGTGCGGTTGAACACGCTCCACAGGTCGGGGCGTCGATCCTCAAACCGGCGCGGCATCAGAATTTGGCTTTCCGTGACAGGCGCGGGCTTGTCCGGGTCGTCGTACTTGAGGGCCAGCGCGGCACGGGCGAACACTTCCGATTCGCCATCGTCCAAGGTGATGCCGCGCATCAGGTCACGCGACTCTTTCACGCGCTCAAAGCCGCTCAATACCTGATAGGCCCCCTCGATGACTTGGCCCGCCACGTCGCCTTTGTGGGGCACGCGCACATCGGCAAAGGTGTCGCCGCACACCAGCCCATTGGCACAGATAAATCTGAACTGACCAGCCAGCATCTGATAACTGCTCGTGCCATCGTGCGAGTTCAGCAGCACAATTTCATTGGCCTCCGCGCCGTTGATCTGGCTGGCATGACGCAGGCGCAGTAGGTGTTTCGTGTGCTCGCGCCGCCCCTCGTTGCGCACGCGGGTCTGGCACACCATGAAGGGCTGGAAGCCTTCCTTGCGAAGCTCGGTCAAGACCGTGGCGGTGGGGATGTAGGCGTACCGCTCGGAACGGCTCTCATGCGGTGCGTCCGCGAAGATGGACGGGGCCACGCGCCGGATCTGGTCATCCGTTAGGGGATAGTCGGAACGCAGCGCGGAGGAATGGTTTGCAAAACGGGATGCGAGCATGTCTTTCTCCTGACTTGGCTGTTGAAGAAAACCGCACACCGGATTCCTAGATTCGGAGCCCAGCCTTGTGGCTGTTCGGTGCGGCCGGCACGAGGAACCCGGTTGGCCCTGTTGCCACCGTCTTTCCTGAGTTCATCGCCCGCGACGAAATGGAGCCCGTGGACGGGGGCCGTCAAGGAGACAAGCGCAGGATTGGTGCGGCCCGCAGGCGCAGCCGAGGACACGGCCCTGCGCGCCTTGACGGCCCCCGTCCGCGGGCTACAGTCGCGGACAAGGTGATGAAGTCAGGGGAGACGGCTGGACAAGGCAACGGCCCTTCCACACGCCGACCGCACGGCAAGCGAAGCGCGCAGGCCCGAAGCTGGAAGCCGGGCCGGAGGCGTCAGCCGAACGGAGTGAGGGGACGATCGAAGCCCGAAGGGGGCGAGACGCCGCAGGCGGCTCGATGCGCCAGCACGAGAGCGCGACCGGCCATTTCCCAGGGGGCCGGGGACGCCCGAATCCCCGCAGCACAATCCCCCACGATCACAGCAGGTCCCGGCATCGGCACAATGACACTTGCCATGGACTTACGCGAACTAACGGACGATGAACTGATGGCCCAGGCCAGGGAATGGCGGCAACGGGCACTGCGCGGTGAGAAAGACGCGCGCGGCTTCGCGCACGAACTGGAATGCGAAGTCCGCCGGCGCTTCCCCAGGAACGACGTATCCCAGACCTTGCCGCAGGTGCGCCTGCTGGGCGTTCTGCCGCAGACGGCCCACCGGCGCTGGAAGCCCTGGTGAACGCACCAGGGCCGAGAGAAGGCGTAGGGCGCCCCACGACACCGCGGCAGAATCAGACCATGACCCGCCCCGCCAGCCGCGCATCGCGCGCATAGGCGCTCAAGCGCCTGTCTGCGCGGAAGTACAGATCCCGCTCGACCGGCAGGCCGATCCGACCGCGAAGGCCCACCAGCTCTTCCAGGCTGAGATAGCCCAATTCAGGCAGCCCCAGACCCAGATCGCACAACCCATAGGCACGGTCATGGTCGTCGGGATCAATGGCCCCCAACAGCCAGGTCGCGCTCGCATCGGGCGTGAACAGTTTGACCACGGGCACGGGATCGAAGTCTGGGTCCCGCAGCGATGCGCAGCCGTTGGACAGCAGCAGCGCGCGCTGCTCGTGGGTGATGAGTGCGTTGTTCATGGTGAACTCCTGAAGGATGCCGGGCGGAATTGCCCACCCCCTCCGGGTCACGGTGCAGCGCAAGCCGTCAAGGGTCCACGACGGCCGCCAGGACGCAAGCGCCAACGGCGCGCAGCCCTTGCACGGCGAGCACGCCGTGGCACGATGAAGGGAACAGCAAGCCGCCACGCCCCACCATTCACCTTGCCCTTTCGCCAAGTGCGCAGCATGCGCAGCCCGTGAGTGCCAAAGCTGCGCCATCCAGCGCTGCACATGTCGGGCACATGGAACCACGCCACTCGGCCGGCGCTGATCGCGCGCTTCGGAACTTCGTGATCCCCTGGTTCGGGTTCGTAAGCGCCAGGCCCGTGAGCCAGGGGCGTGAGGTTGAGTGCAACGCAATGGCTGGCAAAGCGCGGGCGACCAGACCTTAGCCCTGCTTCCCGGCCATAAGGCGTCACTTGCCCCTGTCGTACGACCGTGAGTTAGATTCGCTAAACAACAATGGAAGGCAAAGGCCCATGGGGAAACCACACGTCACGCGAACCGTCGGACCGATCCATTTCGAGGACCTCGATCCTCACCGCTTTGAGGACTTGGTTCGCCAGCTCGCCTACGACTTCCGGTCATGGAAGTCGATCGAGTCCACGGGTCGTGGCGGCGCTGACGATGGATTCGATGTCCGAGCATTCGAGGAGGTGAGAACGCCAACGGCCTTTACCGAAGACGAGGTAGACGCGGAGGATGCACCCCATCCGATGGAGGGCAACCTCTGGATGATTCAGTGCAAGCGCGAAAAGGAAGTGGGACCCAAGAAGGTTGCCACGATCATTTCGGATGCGGTGACGGCACAGATGTCGCCCTATGGCTACATCCTGGCAGCGCCCGTGCACTTCTCCAAGGCTGCGCATGATCGCTTCCGCGAGGAGCTTCGATCCCGCGGAGTTATGGAGTTCTATCTGTGGGGCGCTGGCGAGCTTGAGGACATGCTCTTCCAGCCAAAGAACGATCACATCCTGTTCGCGTTCTTCGGCATCTCACTGGTGACCAAGCGGCGATCCAAAGCCGCTTCCGTTCGCTCTACGGTATTGGCCAAGAACAAGCTAATGCGGGTATTGGGTGAACAACCAACCGGGCACATCCTTGTCCGCGACCTGAGCGATGAAAACTATCCATTCGAGGATGACTACCCGGACTTCGACAGGAATCCCCGATGGAAGGAATACAAGGTGCACTCGTTCGACCCACGCGGCTTGGTCGTGACGGTAGCCAGGCATTTCGCTTACTTTGATCGCGACAGCAGGGAGTGGGACTACACAAAGGTTGTAGACGAAGACCCATTCCCCATGGACCACCAAGAGGCCCTGGAGCAACAGCTACAAGCGCAGCGCCTCGCAGTCAAGGGCTTCTGGGAGTTGTTGCCACGGGCCAGCCGTGCGATATGGGTCCACCGCGAGCTGATCCGTTTCGACAATATCGAGTACATCGACGACAAGGGTGACGGCGACTTCAAGATGCCGCACATCTATGTGTTGTACGACCCGAAGCGCGGCCCTTTCTCCGGCTACTACGAATGTCTGGAAATCAATCAGCACACGCACGCTTCGCTGGAGGGGCTGACCCGTAAGACTATCTTTCCCGACAAGTTCTCCGTACCCGGATTCGGCACAATCCACACCGGCCAATCCCTGGCGATTGATGAGGCGACGCGTTCGATGTTGCAGCACGGACGCCAGGAGGTCACTCTTTACGGTCTCGGCACTCAATACGGCCATCTGAAGCCGACCGACGTCGCCCTGGTCGATGGGCAAACCTCGCGCTCTGCCGAAAAGCTGTACATCAAGGTGACAAACATCAGGACGATGAAAGCTGAGCTTCTGTTGAAGCAGTCTAAAGACAACCCGACCATGCTGCACGACATGGAGCGCCAGATCGGGCGCGCGTTGAAGGCTTCAGAAAAGGTTCGAGTGGTCGAAGCCGTCGCCATCTATGAATGGCAGATTGATCAGAACCGCCCTTTGATCTAAAACCACCGCCGCTGGAGAGAAACGGCCGCCACCGTTCCTGGCACGCTTCACTGGCTCTCGCGCACAGCTCAGCAGCGGAGTCCGCTGTGGGTCGAGGCTGCGTGAAAACTCCGGCACGTCAATGCGCCGCGAAGCCTGGATTCGGCAAAGACTCGCTGCTCAGTGAATATCGCCATCAAAGCGACTATGCGCATGGGAATCCGATCAACTGCGCCCTACTCCGGGCTGCGCTCCAACAGGTTGTGCTGATCGCTTTCGGTAGCCACCATGAGCGACAACAGATCCGCTCACGGTCAATGCCATGCCGACACCCTCACCGCCCCCTCTGGGCAGACATTCGCCCTTGCCGACCCCTGGCACGACGGACTATGACGAAACACCCCAATTTCTCTCGAAGCCGCCCTTGCCCTTTCGCCGCACCATTCGTCGACGCGAACTGCACCAGATCGTTCCCCTGGCCGAGACCACGATCTATGAGATGGAGCAGCGCGGCGAATTTCCGCAGCGCTTCCGGCTCACCGCACGCTGTGTCGTCTGGGATTTGGAAGAGGTCGAGGCCTGGATCGAGGCGAGAAAGGACGCCTCGCGCTCAGCGAAGACCGGTGCACCTCCGGGTCCGGACGTCAGGCTACGCCAATACCGCCCCGTACGATAACCACCGCTCAACCACTGACCCGTTTGACAGGCGGTCGTCAGCCCCTTTGCCGTGAATCCATGGTCCCGAGATTCAGGCGCATCTGCGGCTCAAGGGCATGCACTTCGATGATGAGATGCCGACAGATCGCATTGAGCGAGTCCAATGTCCGGTCCGCCATCTGGGCGAACACAAAGATGTTCGTCATGAACAGCCCCTGCAGCGCAGACCCACCCGTGGAAGCCACGGGGTAGCGAAATGAGTACGAGCCAGGATCGACTCGATCCAGATCGGACAGGAACTGCAGTTCGTCCTCGTCGATAGCTCGCAGAGCAAGGGGAAGCCTGTCTCTCATAGCGGCAAGGACGGGCTGAGCCATGCCCAGCAGCTTCATAAGCGAATGCTCTCTCCACAGTCTTGGCAATACCTGGCGAAGCTCCTGATCGTCGACACTGAGCCTGGCCAAGCGGTACACCATCCCCTTGAGGTAGAGCTCGATCGCATGGCGAAAGAGAAAGATGACGGGGCAGGCACCGTAGTCAATATCACCAACATCCCTGCGTTCGTAACCGGCGATCAGGCCGTGAGCTGCATTCCGATAACTCACCGCATAGGAGACCACATCGCTGGCGGCATGGTTGCTCCAGTTCAGCAAAGCATTCCCGTAAGTCCCGCGAGGCGCGGAGTAAAACTCTTCAATCGTCATGTTGCAGTGCAAGAGGTGAATTGGGTCGCGACAGGAGTGGTGTTTCAGTCATCTGCCATGCCCCCCGTTTTATGCCTCGCAGACTGCGCTGATTGTTCAGGACTGCGGAACGCGGCGCTCGCGCTTTGCGAGCTTCGATAACAAGTAGGCGGAAACTGTTCCCACAACTTCAATGGCGGCCTTGGCCTCCTCATCAGCGAGTGTCGGCAACCATGGCCGGCCATGGCCAGAGCCCTGCTTGTTGCGAACTCGATTGACGCCCAAGGCCGAGAGGAACAGCCCCCGCTCCATCGACTTGACCGCCGGCTCGCCGGGCTGCTCAAGCATCTCCGGGACGGCGAGGTCCAGGGCTATGAAGGCCATGCCGAGCAGTGACTGGAAGTTGGCACCGCTCGGATATCTTCCTTGCAGCGTTTCGAGGACATGGGCGGCCGTGGCTTCCATCAAGTCCTTTCCGGCTCCCGCGATCAGGGCAGCATCCTCGGCGCCTTTTTGGGCACGTCGGGCATAGGCGGCCAACGCATCGGTGAGCGCAACACCGCGCAAAGAGGAGAGCACCTTGGGCGACAGCGTGCCGTCGTCGGCCAATACAAAACCTTCCGCGTCGAAGGCTGCCTTCGCATTGTCAATCGCCTCGCGACCCACATAGTTGGTAGACGCCTCTCGGAATCCGCCGCACGCGCGCACCTTCGCGAGCAAACCGGAAGTGAACCGGCTTGCCGCAACCGGGTTTGAGTCCATAACCGCGTAGAGAACGGCGCGCACGCGCTTCGCCTTTCCAATCATCTGCCCCTGCTGCTTGGGGTCATGCTCCGCAAGGCCCGCCTGGTTGACGTGAAACTCGATGTCGGCGTGCGAAGGCTCTCGGTAGACGCCGTTGTTGTTCGAATCGTCCACAAGCTGCATAAGCGCGTGGGCGATCGTGTCTGTCACCGGGATGTGAGACATTCTTTCTTTCCTCTTGCCAAACGGGCTAATCCGAACAAACCAGAGAGATCATCTGGGAGTCAACTGCGCTAGATAGTCGGAACCAACCATTTCGTAGTCCGAGGCCTTGATCCAAGCCCTTCCCTGCGCCGCGTGCGCATTGGCATATCCCCAGGCCGCGACGCGATGTGCGGTTTTGTCGTCTGTCGCTACACCTGCGGCCATCCCAATCTCACCGAGCGGTGCCGACTTCGTCGTCAACCGCTCCAGCCATCGCTCCAGATGACCTTTGCTCGCCAAAGAGTCGGACTTGCTCCGATTGCACTGGGGATGCGCCAACACAAAGTTGTGGGCGAGGTCACGCGGATACAAAGCGAACGGAACGAAGTGATCAACATCGGCCTCCTGCAGCCCTTGCCCGCAGTAGAAGCACCGCGAGCCATCCAACTTCCGCAGGCCGGCACCGATAATGGCGAGTGACTGCCGAGAGATACCAAAGAGGAAATCCTCCAAGTCCCCGGCGTCGCCCAAGATGGCATGGTTCCGGCGATTGGCTTTGATGTGCCCCACCCAGTGATTGCGGGCCAGTTGCTGGACAAGGGGATGAAACCGGCGCAAGCAGTACGCGATACCCGGCCTGAGGACCACGATGCCTCGACCTGGCCTCTCATAAAGGAACGGGTCGGTCATACCGCCGAAGTTCTGCAGGTAAGTTAGAGGCTGCGCGGAAACAACTGCGGCCACCTTCGACAGCAAGGGCCCATAGCCGACTTCACCCCGCGCTTGCTGTAACGTCGTCGAACTCGAGGTCGATCGAAACTCCTCGATAGCCGTGAGCACGGCCGCCTGCGCTCCCAGATTCTGAGCCAGCACTCCCGGTGTCGCATGGATCTGGTCGGCGCAATAAGGCAGTGCTTGCCGCCAATACTGCTGAACGAATCGCTCGGCGATCTGCCGAGTCGCCAATGGCAACTCGCCCCCATCGTCTGCTCCCAGCTCCACGGCAAGGTCTGAAAGCGCGATCAGCAGCGCAAACTTGTAGGTCGCCGTGAAATCGCCCTCAGCGAAGAGGCGCTGCAGCTTGGTCAAAAATGCCAGTTGCTGCTCTGCAGAAGGGGGCGCGTTCGCCATCAATTGCGTGAACTCCAGTAGTCGGCTTTGTCTGGGATCACCCAGCGCACTCCACCTCGGGGGTCCGGCTGATCGCCCCGGAAGCGGGGGATGAGATGGATGTGAAGGTGCGGCACTGTCTGGCCCGCGGCGGCACCGTCGTTGATCCCGATGTTGAATCCATCCGGATGAAATTCAGCACCTGCTGCCGCCTGGGCTTGATCCAGCAACTCCAACAACCCTGCGCGCTCCTGCGGGCTAGTCTCGAAGAACGACCCGATGTGCCGTTTGGGGATAACCAAGCTGTGCCCCGGCGACACGGGAAAGCCGTCGCGGATCCAGAGCGCATGGGCGTTCTGCCCCAAGACCCGCTCCGCCGGCAGCGAACAGAATGGACAAGACTTGGTCGTCATTTCACGTCACCCCATCAAGCGCCGAAACGACGCCCGATAGTCGATGGGCTCCAGGTGAAGCTGGTCTGCCAGTCGCCCCTTGAGAATGTAGAGCTTCGGCTCCTCGCGGAACTGGAAGACACGGTAGAGATGGAAGGCATCCTCTGCCTCGTCCGCAAAATCCAGCTCGTTCCGACTGATGATGAAAGCGGAGGCATGGCCACCGTTCGTGGTCTTGACCTCAATGAAACGGTGCTCGCCGGGCCGCTCGTGCGAGAGGATGTCGTAGCCGATCCCGTCGCCAAGCCGATCTGAGACCCAGTCCAACTGCTGGAAAAGCTCCGGATACCCCGCGTCGATGAGTCGCCGCTGCTCGAACCCGATGACCCACTGCTCACCGGCGCGACCAAGATTTCGGTTGGCTTCATCACGCTGGGCCCAGTTCGTTTTGCGGGGAAGTCTGACCTTAGACCCCTCTTTCGCTAGCTGCACCACCGTTTCGACGGCAGGCGGTTCGACCAAGGAGGCATGAAAGGCCTGCTGGTCAGGCGTCTTGACATCCTCCATCGCGTCCACAACCTGGGATACCAGGCTCGGCCGATCCAGGACGAACTGCTGGACCGCCTGCCGCAACAGAAGTTGAGCGTTGCTACGAGGCTTATAGCCACGGATGAAAGGCAGCTCCAGGTCGTGCAAAACGGCGCTGATATTTTGATACTTCAGCTCAACCGAACCTTTGCTGCGCCCGCGCAGCTGCTGGCGAAGCTGCGCATTGAACTCCGTCTTGATGTAGCGCTGCTGCGCAGCCTCCATTTGGAGCATCTCGAAGTACGAAGCGACCGTGGCCTGCACCTCGTCCGAGGTCCAGTCCTCACCGATACGCACGACATCGAAGCCGAGATGCTGCAACTTGGGAACGACGGTGGCCTCCCCACCGGAAAAATCAGCCGGCTTGAGCGGCCCCTCGTCAGGAAATTGATAACCAAACGCGGCCCCGACGATGGCTTTGGAGTCGCACAGCTGCCCTGTTTTTCCATCGCGCACCAGAAAGTCACGGGACTTTCCAAACCCGTATCGCGCCAGAAATGTCGTCCGGCCCAGCCGAGAAAACTCATCCAATGCGGCCTGAATGGCCGCTGGACTTTGGAGGCGCGAGAGTTCAACAGCCATCAGGGTTTTAGACATCCGTTTCAGCGGAACAAACATCGGTGCAGAGGCAATGGATCACAGTAAAAGAGATGACCGAATCGCGCACATGAAACACTTTATGTTACAACGGCCTTCTGTCACACTTGCTGCGGTTCGCTTGGCCTTCATTGGAAACGCCTGTACTCGACTCCTTTCGCGCACGTGCTCGGCGCATCGCCGCCGAGGGTCGAATTGTTTCCGTCGACGTCGAAGCCCACCCTGAAAAGGACGACCAGATCTTCGCCGTCGGCGCCGTCAGGTCCGACGGACAGGACACCTTCCGCAGCACCTGTTCCCCAGCCAAAGCAGCGTCAGTAGCGACAGCCCTCAACAGCTTTGCCCGTGACGGTCAAGTACTGCTGGGCCATAACCTCAAGCGCCACGACATTCCTCTGATGCGCGCCCAGCTGCCGCAGTTGGAGTGCCTGCAATGGCCCGTGCTGGACACGCTCGAGTTGTCCGCCCTCGCCTTCCCTAGCAACCCCTATCACCGACTGGTGAAAGGCTACAAGCTGCTCTCGGACGAGCGCAACAACCCCACCAAAGACGCCCGGGTCGCACTCAACGTGTTCGAAGAGGCCGTCGAAGCCCTACTGGAGACGAACGATCAAGAGCCCTGGTGGCTCACCGTGCTGCACTTCCTGCTGCGCAACGACGAAAGCATGGCGACATTGCTGGCCCAGGTGCGCGAGGAGACCACACCCGCTCGCGAGGCGATCGGCCCCATCGTTGCCAGCCGGTTTGCGGATCGTTGCTGCGCCACCCGTCTGGAGGCACTGGTTGCCGAAATCGTGACGTCCTTCGACGGCCACGACCCTTGGTCGGTCGCGTTTGCCCTGGGCTGGATCCGCGTTGCGGGAGGCAACTCCACCCTCCCCCACTGGGTGTTCCACGAACTTCCCGCCGTGAGGCAATTGATCGCAGAGCTACGAGAGATCGACTGCGGTCAGACCAACTGTCCCTACTGCCGCGAGAACCACAACCCCGAAGCGCTGCTGTCCTCCTTGTTCGGCAAGCCAAGCTTCCGGGCACAGCCGACGACCACCGACGGCTCATCGCTGCAACGCGCAATCGTCAGTGCTGGGCTAACGCGCGAGAGCCTGTTGGCCGTCCTGCCAACCGGCGGCGGCAAATCCATTTGCTACCAACTCCCTGCCCTCGTCCACTACCGCCGCTCAGGCCGGCTGACCATCGTCATCTCGCCGCTGCAGTCGCTGATGCGCGACCAGGTGGACAATCTGATGAAGGCCGACATCCAGTGCGCGGCGACCGTCAACGGAATGCTGACCCCACTGGAACGGCGTGATGTGCTGGACCGCATTCGCCTCGGTGACGTCGGCATCGTGCTCGTCTCACCCGAGCAGTTCCGAAGCAAAACCTTTGTTGAAGCCATCCGTGTTCGGGAGATCGCGGCCTGGGTCTTCGACGAAGCCCACTGTCTCTCCAAGTGGGGCCACGACTTTCGCACGGACTATCTGTACGTCTCGCGCTTCATCCGGGAACAATTTCCCGGACAGGCACCGATCGCCTGCTTCACCGCCACCGCCAAGCCGGACGTCATCGAGGACCTGTGCGACCACTTTCAGGAAGGCCTTCAGGTCGAACTGAAGACATTCCTCGGCGGCCACGAGCGCACGAACCTGTCCTATGCCGTTGTACCCACCTCGGGAGGCGAGAAGCCACAGCGCATCGTGGAACTGCTGCGAGATGGCTTACGGCGCGAAGATGCCGCCGTGGTCTTCTGCGCCACACGCAGGAGCGCGGAGACCATCGCACAGATCGTCACGCAACAAGGCGTGGCGTGCGCCTGTTATCACGGTGGTCTTTCCGCCGATCTGCGCAAGGAGACGCAGCGTCGCTTTCTCGACGGCGAACTGCAGGTGATCGCCGCCACCAATGCCTTCGGCATGGGGGTGGACAAGCCCAATGTCCGGCTGGTGATCCACGCCGAAATCCCCGGCTCGCTGGAGAACTACCTTCAAGAGGCCGGCAGAGCTGGGCGCGATGGGAACGAAGCCAAATGCGTCCTGTTGTTCGACCCGAAGGACGTGGAGACCCAATTCCGCCTCTCCTCCACGTCTCAGTTGTCCCAGCGAGACTTCATCGGACTGCTCCGCGCCTTGCGATTCCAGGCCAAGAAGCTGGGCAAAGGTGAGATCGTCATCTCTGCAAAAGAACTGCTTGCGCAAAGCGTCGGTACCAGCATCGAGCTCGATGCCCCTGACGCATCGACCAAGGTCACCACCGCTTTGTCGTGGCTGGAGCGCCACGGCTTCTTGACGCGCAATGAGAACGCCACCAAAGTCTTCCCTGCAAGTCTTCGGGTGACCTCACTGCAGGAGGCCAAGGAACGCATCGCCAAGGCGGATTTCTCTGCCAATGTGCGGCAGAAATTCCTCGCCGTCGCCACAGCCTTGTTCCGCTCCGAGACCCCTGAGGGGCTGAGCACCGACGAGCTCATGCTCGATGCGGGCATCCGACCTGAGGAATGCTTCCGCATCGTGCACCAGTTGGCCAAGCTGGGCATCCTGGTCAACGATCTCGGACTGACGGTGCGCTTGATGCGTGGCGTCAGGGGCGCGTCCGTCTCCCGTCTGGAATATCTGAGTGCCATGGAGAAGGAGCTGGTCGAACTCATGGCGGAGAACGCCCCAGACGCCGACCAGGACGATGCGCAACAACATCTGAATCTTCGAGCGGTCTGCACCGAACTGCGCAGCCGTCTGAACCTCGACGACGAGAAGGGGCATCTCGATCCTACGCAGGTCCGAGCCTGCTTGCGATCCATGGCCGACGGATTCGGCTCTGGTAACGACAAACGCAGCATGATCCAGCTGCAGTCACTGGGTGATGACACCCTGCGCGTTACCTTGCGTCGCCCTTGGTCTCAGATTCGCAGAATCTGCGAGCTGCGCCGTGCCGTTGCCCAAGTCACCCTCACGCGGCTACTTGCAGAGGTCCCAGACGGAGTCAAAGGCGCATGCCTGGTGGAGTGCAAGGCCCAGGCACTGATCGATGCACTGTCCGACGACCTCGTTCTCAAGACCCAGCTGCGCGAGCCCGACGTAGCGCTGGAGAATGCGCTGCTCTACCTTCACCAGACCCGTGTGCTCGAGCTGGACAAAGGGCGATCCGTTTTCCGCTCGGCGATGACCATCCAGATGGAAGAGGACACGTCCCGGCGATTCAGTCAAGCCTCGTTCGCGCCCCTGGAAGAGTTCTACAAGGAGCGGACGCTGCAGACGCACGTCATGCACGAGTACGCCAAGCTGGGCGCGGAAGATCCGGCGAAAGCGCTCGACCTGGTCAAAGCGTACTTCACACTGCCGCACAAGCAATTCATCAAGGAATTCTTCCGGGGACGCACTGACCTTCTGGAGCGAAAGACCACCGACGAGTCCTACCAGCGCATCGTTGATGACCTGCAGCATCCCGTACAGGAGGCCCTGGTCACACAACCGCGGACGGGGAATCACTTGGTCTTGGCGGGACCGGGATCCGGCAAAACGCGGGTGATAGTGCACCGCATCGCCTACTTGCTGCGAGTGCAGCGCGTGAACCCGGGGCGCATCATCGCGCTGGCCTACAACCGAGGCGCGGCCGTCCAGCTGCGCCGCCGACTTTTAACGCTCGCCGGAGACGACGCACGGGGCGTATTGGTCATGACCTATCACGCCATGGCGCTGCGCTTGACGGGGACCAGCTTGGCGGGCGCCGAACGCACCTCCAGCAACGTCGACTTCAAGAAGATGCTGCAGGACGCCATCGACCTGCTCGAAGGCAAGAGCTCGGCGCTGATCGACGCGGACGAAGTCCGCGATCGCCTACTGCAAGGCTACGAATACATCTTTGTTGACGAGTACCAGGACATCGACGCGCAGCAGTACGCCCTGGTCAGCGCCCTTGCCGGTCGCCGGCGAGCGGACGCCGACACCAAGCTGAGCATCATGGCCGTGGGAGACGATGACCAGAACATCTACTCCTTCAAAGGCGCGAACATCGAGTTCATTCGGCGTTTTCGGGCCGACTATGAGGGCGACCTCACCTACCTGGTGGAGAACTTCCGCTCCACCCAGAACATCATCTCGGCCGCCAACCACGTGATCCAGCGCGGCGCCGACCGCATGAAGGTCGATCACCCGATCCGGATCGACGAGAGACGCAAGGATGATCTGCCGGGCGGCCGCTGGGCAGCGCTCGACAAGGAAGGCCGCGGCGCCGTACGGTTGATCACCAGCCCAGCTGCCCCAAACCTTCAGGCCCAACTGGTCCACGCAGAGATCGAGCGCATCCGGTGCATCGATCCGACGGTCAAGCTCTCAGAGATCGCTGTGCTCTGCCGCACGCACGCCCCTTTAGAAAAGATGAGGGCCATCTGCGATGTCGAAGGACTGCCCTGCGAAGTCACCGGTCCAGAAGCGGCCAAAGGACAGATCGCGCTGATGCGGACCCGCGAAGGCTGGGCGTTGGCCCAGGCACTGCGGCGGCGCCAGTTGCGTATGGTGCGCCTCAGCGCCCTTCGCAGATCCCTGACCTATCTGCAGCGCGCTCAGCCCAGAAACGCCGCGCTACTGGATCTCCTAGACATCGTCGATGACGTCGCCTCCTCGCTGCAAGCAGACATCGTTCCCGCAGCCGAAGCGCTGGACCTTTTCTACGAAGCTGCTGGCGAAATGCGGCGGGATGGCCGCGACAGCGCCATCAAGCTGATGACTGCACATGCTGCCAAGGGTCTGGAGTTTGACCACGTCATCGTGATGGACTGCGCCGACTGGCGCTGGGATGAAGAAGATGAACGACGACTTCTCTACGTGACCATGACGCGCGCTCGACAGTCGCTGAGCTTGATGCGCGCAGAGGGTGGACGCAACCCCTATCTCGTTGATCTTGGGACCATAGATGGAGTACAGGATCAGCTGCCGCGCGCCCGGCCAAAGCACCGCGCGGATCTTGAGCGCCAATACGTCATGCTGGGGCCGGCAAGCATGGACATTGGATTTGCTGGACGCGCGTCGTTGGCGCAGCCAATTCATCGCGCAATCGCCGCTTTGCGGATCGGAGATGTAGTCGAGGTGAAAGGACGATTCGTCCATTCGACCTCTGGACAAATCGTTGGCCGGCTGGCCGCAAGCATAGATGCGACGCATCTCCAACGAGGGGTCGCATCCGTGGTCGCGGTCATGGTGCGAACGCGATCTCAGACGCCCGAGGAGTACTGGCCAGCCCTACAGGCAGATCACTGGGAAACGCCGCTTGCGGAAGTCCGGCTAGCTGATCCAAGCGCGACGTCGGCTGTTGACGAGTTGCAGGCACTTGGTCGCCAGTAGCGAAGGCGACTTCTCTTTAGACCATCAGTGTTGAATTTGAACCGAGAATCCATGGCAATCA
Organism: Hydrogenophaga sedimenti; assembly: GCF_051857515.1. Classification (NCBI taxonomy): domain Bacteria; kingdom Pseudomonadati; phylum Pseudomonadota; class Betaproteobacteria; order Burkholderiales; family Comamonadaceae; genus Hydrogenophaga; species Hydrogenophaga sedimenti. Next base: position 24,011 of record NZ_JBPZHA010000010.1, on the reverse strand, counting down.
AAACCAGCTGGGTATTGCCTCCGCACACCATAGGTGGTCTAGACCACATCGGTACGCAAGGCCCCTGCATCCTGATCTACTCGCAACTGCTCCCCGGCATAACAAACGTCACCGACAGAGCCCGGTACTACAGTTTTTATCCATGGCTGATCCGATCCTACGCGGAGCGTGACAGCCACCGCGAGAACTTCAACGCATTCCTGGAGGCCTACCGAAAGGCCGATTGCCTATTCACGATGATTGCCGAGCGTCATGCGCAAGTCATGGGTGACGACGCAGCACGCCACGGGCCCGCGATGGTCGGGCGAGACACGCTCAACGATGCAGTCAGGTTGATCGGCGAAGGAAAGTCGGTCCGTCTCTCGACCTACGCGACCCGAGAGGATTCCGACAAGCGCTACTTTGCCAACAAGCTTGGCGGCCTCGGCCAGTACTATGCGGGAACACTGACGCAACTCGACATTTTGGCCGTAGTCGACAAGCCATGGCTGAGCTACACGCATGAGCGCGGCGGGCCGATCGCACAGGCGTTCGACATGGGCGTCGACGGCCGTTCCTTCTGGCAAGCCGTGGACGCCGATACCGTTTCGGCGCGGACGCTGGATGCGCTCCAAGACTTCTGCCCTTGTTGCCTGCCCAACCGGCAAGGCGAACGCGATGCCTTGCTCGACATCCTCTTCGACCGGAAGTCAGAGTTCGAGGCAGAAGGGGTCCAGCGGCGCAAGAGCCTGGCGCTCTTGCTGCATCTGGCCGGCGCCTTGCAGGCGGTAGAACTCTCCGCTGTCGACGAACCGACCTTCCGCGCCGCTGTCTACACGGAAACCCTAGCGGACGGCACGACATGGTGCCCGCCAGCCTCCTTGGCCCACACTCGGTCGGCCTGGGCCTACTACGTCCGGAATGACCTGATGTCGATAGCGATGCAGAAGGCCTTCGCCATCTCGCTCACCGCACTGGCAACACAACCAGCTCCGCCGGCCTCCATCGAAGAGTTCAGCCAGTCTCTGGCGAGCCGCCCTGAACTCGTCAAGGCACTGGACAAGTTGAAGGCGAAGACCTTTGGCGCGCTGTGCAGTTCTCTGGAAACGGGCGCGCCGGCGCTCGGCGACTTCATGGCCGACGGGCACGAACTGGCCTGGGCTGCTGCCCGCGTTTCGAGGGAGCGTCAGCAACTGGACCGGGAGCCTGCCTTTCTGGCGTCCGTCGTGAACGTGCTGGCGCTTCTTCGGGTGCGCGAGAACCACGGTGCGCCCGCCTATGGCCATCTGGCCATGGACCCGACGCAGCTCCAAGACTCCCCGATCAACCTGAGATCGTTTCGGGAGCGCTGCGTGAAATGGAACAACATGGCGCTTTCAGCCGTCGTCGCGGACCTGGTTGGCTGGATCCTGGAGACCCATCTGCGAGTCGCACTGCGCAAGCTACGACAGAGTTCGACCGCCACCTTCCGAATCCACCCCACCGAGCGGGGAATCGAGGCTCACGGTGACGTGCCCGTGCCCGCCAAGACCAATCCTCGCATCCGGCAAGCGATCAAGATGCTGTGGGATGTCGGCGCCCTGACCCGTGAGCCTGATGGCAGCGGAGATCTGCGGGCTACCGAGCTTGGCATCCAGCTCTTCGAAGCCGCCCATGCGTGAGACCAACGACGACATCTCGCTGCTGGCCGCCCTCAAAGGTGCGAAATTCGAGGCGTCTCTGGTGACGACCTTCAATGCCACGCTCCCGTTTTATGAGGAGGTCGTACTGAGGCGCCTGCAGGCGGCCGATTCGCGGCACAACGTGGTGCTCATGGACGCCGTCCAATGCGCGCGTTCGTGGGCCACGCCATCCTTGAGGCCGCGCCTGGCCGGTTCGGCGTATGCGCTCATCCCCATGGCCGCGCCTGGAGCCTTTCACCCGAAGATCTGCCTACTTGCCAGCAAGAAGCGCTGTGTCCTGTTCATTGGCAGCCACAACCTCACGCTTTCCGGCTTCGGTTTCAACCGGGAAGTCACCACGCACATCGACGTGCGCCCTGACAGCGCCCCTGCTCACAAGCTGGTTCTGAGCCACGTCTGGAGCCTGGTCCGCGAATGGCTTCGAACCCAGGAGGGGGCGCTGGCGCCCTCCGTGCTGGAGGCCGTGCACAGGATCGGTGAGCTTGTTCCGGGAGCCGATGGCGCCCAATCGAAGCTTTCCGACATCCGACTGCTCGGACAATCCAGCAGCGGTCCGTCATTGCTCGAACAACTCGGCCACGCGATCCCGTCGACGCCCCGGCGCGTGGTGATCACAGGAGCGTTCTTCGACACCCAACACACCTTCCTGAAAGCGCTGGAGACCCGTTGGCCCGGCGCCTCGATCAAGGTGATCATCGACCCCAAGACCGTCAAGATCGGTGGCCGCCCCAAGGGGATTCGTTCGCAGTTCGTCGATGCGCGAAAGCTCTGGATGGAGAAGGCAGAGCACTACCTTCACGCGAAGGCGCTCCTTCTCGACTTCGGCGACTCGCACATGCTTGTTGCAGGCAGCGCGAACCCGAGCCGGCCAGCGTGGCTTGGAGGCACGCGCGCCAACTTCGAGGCCATGCTTGTTCGGCCAAACGTTGAAGTGGCAACCTCCAGCTTCGCCAGCGATCTTGCTCAGGGCTTTGCAGCCCGCGCAATGGATGACGCCGACCTGCGCTCGATTCCGATCACACATCAGGATGACGAGAACGACGCTGAAGCACCGAGCGCTCCGATGCGGATCGCCGTTCTTGCTGCGGGTACTTCTGCAGTCCCGATCCCCGCGTCGGACTCTGCGGGATTCGCGGATTTCGTCATGCACCTGCAGGATGGTTCCCACACCGCACCTGTGAGTCTTGGACGTTCAGAGGATGGGGGCGCGATCGTTGAGCTGGGTGAGAGGGCGTCTGAAGTGCGCTGGCTGGAGCTGAGTGGCCGCGGTAGCAAGCTCCTTCGCGTAATCATCCACCACGATTCGGCTCTGGGCCGTGGAGTGGTGCGCTCGCACAGAGCCGCGCTTCAGGATGCATTGGCCGGCTTGGACTTCAGCGGTGCCAACATCGAATCGCTCATTCAGCAAATCGAGAAGGCCATCTTCGACGATCCGGAGCAAGTGGTGTCGCCACCGCCAGGCACCGTGCGGACTGGTGCGGATGAACAAACCCCAATTGCGGCACGCCCGGCATCGCTCGCTGTCCACATCGGCGAAAGTGCCAGCACAAGGAAGAGTAAAAAGAAGCGCCTTCTGCAAGCGGGCAGCCTGCTTGACGTCCTCGACGCCCTCCTCTACCGCTTGGGCCAGGGACTGCCAAGATCGGCCACATCGGCCACATCGGTCACTGAGACCTCGCCCCTCTCGGAAGAGGAGCTTGTAGGAACTGAAAATGAAGAGGCCAGCCAAGAGCTTCCCGCTGCGCTGACCCAGCAAGCCGTTGAAGCAGTGAGAAAGCGCCTCAAACAAGTTGTTCGTCGCATGGTCAGGCAGCTCAAAGCGGCCCAAAGTGAGACCAAGCCTGACGTGCGTGCGGCCAAGGCACGAACCGGCGTGGTCCAGCTCGTTGCCGTGCTGTCACTGGTGAGGGAGTTCAGGCGCCTTCGGCACCTGCCTCAATGGCGCCGTATGGGGGGCTTCATCGACTCGGAAACCCGTCAGGATCTCTTGTCGCAGTCGATGGTCATCCTTTTCGGGCATGCGCAGGGCATCGCGCGCGATATCCGCGTCCACGACGGCGAGGCCGACGAAGTCGCGGAACTCGGCCAAGCGCGGGCACTGCTGGCGTGGCTCGCCTGGGACATTGGTCACAGTCTCCTGAAGCGCATTGAGCCCATGGCGCCAAAAGCAACAAAGGACTATTTGGTTGCGACGTACGCATATCTCTACGACCTGCTCCCGGCCATCGCCGTCGATGACGAGGACACATCGCAACTTGCCTCCAGCGTGCGATTGACCAATACGCCAACGGCTGACGAAAGCGCTCATGGCGAAAGCTGGCTCGCGCATCACATCACGACCGGCTTGGAAGTCGCCACAGCCCCTGCCGCGGCCTACCTGGACCGAGAAGGCATCAAGGCCGGCGATCTGATGCATGTTCCCCATTCCAGCCCACCCCAGTTCAGGGTCGTTGTTGATGCGACCGCACAGGACATTTGCTTGAGTGAACTGGACGCAGAGCGCAGGTTTACGCGCTTCGCCTGGCGTCCAGCGAGCCGGGCTCGCGCGGCGCAAGCCAGTTGATAAACAGATCCATCACTGTCGGCGATGGACACTTTTCGGTTGGGATCCCGGCCGCGCATTCCACACAGTGCGCCGCTCTGCGAGGACTTCGAAGGCTCCTCCGGCGCCCCCATGCCCGAGTCCAGTTCATCGACCACTGTGAAATCGTGAACCATCGCGTCGGCCTGCTCGGTCATCTGGCACCGGCGATCCGCGTCAGCGCTTCTTCTAGCTGCCGGCGATCTTCCGCACGCTTGGCGGCCGTGCGCTGTGCGAGGTTGTGCAGCTTGCGCCGCACACCCGGCAGTTCCTCCGCATGCGCGAGCCCGATCAAGCCGAAGTCCGGTTGCTCGCCCTCCACGGACCGCAGGAACGCGCACGACGGTTCGTCCAGCCACTGCGCCACCCGCGCCAACAAGCGCTCGCGGCTCTCCAGCAAGGCCGCCACGTCAATGGGCTCGGACGTCATCCCCTTGAAATGGGTCTCAAAGATGGCCTCGAAACCTGCAGGCGCGCGTGGCGCCAGCATCTCCCAGGCCGGCTTGGGGCTGCACGTCAGGTACACGAGAAAGGTGCGCCAGAGCATCTCATCCGCCCGCTCGTCCTCCAGCAGCAAGCCCACATCGAAGAGGTCGCGCGGATGCTGCCGTGACAGCGCCGCCGCGAGCTTGCCGGCATACAGGTCGGCGAAATCCAGTACCTGCACCTCGGCGAAGCCGAACGCCTCCTCCACCCTCGGACGCACGACCATGCTACGCACCGGATGCACCGCGCCGCGCATGACCGGCGTCGTCTCGATCTGCACACGCGCACGACCTCGGCTGGCCACCAAGCGGGTGACTGCCCCGCCCTCGCCCGCCGAGGCCTGCACCTGCAATTGCAGAGGCGGGGCGCGCAGTACATCAGCCAATCGCCCCAGCGCTTCGGCGATCAGCCTCGCATCCTCGGCGTAGCCATGCACCGGCAGCCAAGCCAGATCGATGTCCACCGACAGACGCGGCAGGTCATGCTCAAACAGATTGATGGCCGTGCCGCCCTTGAGCGCGAAGCGCGGCTCCTTCGCGAGCACCGGCAGGATCTCGACCAGCAGCCGCACCCGGTCGGTATAGCGCCCATCCCAGGACTCAAGCCAGGTGCTCATCAAGGTCTCGCGGCAAGGTGATCTGGTAGGTCGGATGCAGGCGCCCGCCGGGCACCAGCGCGCGCTTGCCCCGGCCCAGGTCGACTCCCTCTAGCGGCACGTGAGACAGCCACGCATGCCGATGGCGCTCGGCCAGGGCCAGGAACAGCCGCTTGGCCTTGATGCTGCGGCAGTGGCGCAGCAGCAGACCGACGCGCTGCGGCCGCAGCGTGGTCATGGCCTGCATCAGCGCATCAGCCTCATAGACCCGCGCCGCGTCCGACACGCCATCGCACAGTTCCAGCATGGCGCGCTCGGGCGTCGAGCACACCAGCGCCTCGGCACCCGAGCCGGCTCGATGCCAAACCAATCCCTGCCCGGCCAGTACGGACTCAGACACCTCGGCTGCGAATGGCACGGCAGGCAGATCGAACGGCCCCTTGCCCAGGAACGCGAAGCGCTCCTTCAACGGCAGCATGCCCACCCAGCCTGGCGGCCGCTCCGGCCCATAGAGGGTGATCGTCCCGGCATCGCCCAGACGTAGGTAGTGCTCGTGCCCCTGCAGCGTCAGTGCGAAGCGCCCCCCGAGATGCAGCGGCATTTCCTCCCAGGCCTGCAGGCTGCGCACCACCCCCTCCCATTGCAGACGCCCGCCTTGGCGCATGTATGCGCCGCGGGCCGGCGACACGAGCCAGCCGCTGCCGACATAGCGTGCGACGAGGCTGTTCGAGTAGCCGTGCGCCCGCAGCCAGCGGCTGGAAACCAGGCTCGTGTCGCCCAGCTCGGCCAGTAGGCGGTTCAGTTTTCCTGCATTTTGCTCACCCATAGTGCTCAAAATACAGATTTCTCGAACTCCTGCCAAGACTCTTTGGTTCGACAAATGAGAAATTCGATCACCGACAGTGATCTTTTTACGACAACGGCAAACCGCCCGCCGCCCATCGGCAGCATGTACCAGGAGGATCTTCATGCCATCCCCCTCTCACGTGGTCGCGCTCAGCACCGGCACCACCACGTTCTCGGGCATCAGCTTCGGCATGTAAGTCTGCCCATCGATCCAGGCATCGACCATGCTGGCCCACTCCTGCAGCATGTGGCGTCGCTGCTCGGCGTACTCAGCCTTGTTGTAGACCGAGCGCGAGGAACGCCCTTCCTCGTGCGCCAGGCACTTCTCGATCCAGTCGCGGTTGAACCCCACCTCGTTCAGCAGCGTGGAACCGGTACGGCGCAGGTCGTGGACGGTGAAAGGCTCCAGCGGGAGGCCAGCGGCCTTGGCCCGCTCGGCGACGAGCTGCGTCACGCGATTCAAGGTCGCCTTCGACATGCAACGGTTGGCGTCGTAGCGCGAAGGCAGGACGAACTTGGAACCCGCCGCACAGGCATGCAGGGCCACGAAGATGTCGAGCGCCTGGGTCGACAGATAGACCACGTGCGGATTGCGCCCCTTCATCCGCTGCTTCGGGATCGTCCAGGTTGCCTTCTCAAAATCCACCTCGTCCCAGGTCGCCTCGATCAGCTCGCTCTTGCGCACCAGCGTCAGCAGGATCATGCGCAGCGCCAGCCGGATGGTCGGATAGGTGGCCACCGACTCCATCTGCCGCGCCACCAGCCGGATTTCCAGCGGCGACAGGGCGCGATCCTTCGGCACAAACGTTGCGATCGAGGCCGCGCCCACACCCTCGGCCGGGTTGTCCACCCTCTCCCCGTGCAGGATGGCGAAGGCATAGACCTGCTTCACGATGTCGCGGACATGCACTGCCGTGGCAGGCGCACCGCGCGCCTTCACCTTGTTGCAGAGGGCGCGCAGATCATCGGCGGTGATTTCGTTGAGCAGCCGGTTCTGAAAGGCCGGCAGGATGTCGCGATCGACGACATGCTTGCGCATCGCCCGCGTGCTGTCGGCCATCTTGGCGTCCGCCAGCCACTTGACGGCCATGTCGCCGAAGTTCTTGGCCGCGGTCAGCCGACGCTTCTCACGCTGCTTCTCCAGCGCCGGGGAGCGGCCCTGGGCGAGGGTCTTCTTGGCATCGAGCAGCTTTTCTCGGGCCAGCGCCAGCGAGATGCCACCAGCGCCATAACGGCCGATGGTCAGGGTCTCGCGGCGCCCATTGAGACGGTAATCGTAGCGGAAGGTGACGGTACCGGCGGTCGATACCGTCACGTACATCCCATCCCGGTCAGAAGCCTTATAAGTCAAGGACTTAGGCTTCAAGTTGCGCAGTGCTGTGTCGGTAAGCATCGAGGTTTTTCCTCCTGTTGGTGACGGCTTTTACCGTCAAGGGTCAGGAGACCTGCTGATACCCGGAAAGCCGCATGAAATAAGCTTTCCAGAGGAGACTTTTACCGTCAAAGACCGATTTGGTCTCAATAGTAAACGGGAGGGTCTTAATCCAGTCCCCGGTTCTTACCGCCAGTTTTACCGTCAACCAGTTTCGCTGGTCGGCGATAGCCACCGATAGCCGCCGAAACAAAAATTCCTATGAATCAACGACTTACGGCGATTTTTCGATTACTGGCGATAGTCCCCGAAGGACTCGATTTCACTCCCACTCTATTGTCAATAGCCGATCGCGCCTCAGAGGGAAAGCGCATTGCATGATGGCCGAGAAAACGCTCGATACCGACAAATCTACCGTCGTCTTCGAGAGCCCTTCACAAGGCCCATTGCTGTCGATCTCAGTCATTGACGGTTCGCCGCAGCGATTTGAATACGAAAGTGGCATTTTCTGTAGCGCGATGACGGTATCGGGTGCTCTTTCCAGAGGGAGAAGACGGTACTCCAGAGTGGATTGACGGTATCACAACCTTCCTTGCCCAGGAATCGCTCGGCTCGCACTGACAGGTGGATACCGATGCACGATTTAGGACTGAATCCAGCAAGGCGACTGAAGCCTATTGGTCTCACAGTGAAGGCGTTACTTCAACCGGGAGACACGTCGTGCAGCTCCTCCACGTCCATCACTCTGCGGATCATATCGACCCACCAGCAGCCGTGCTCCTGCGCATGCGCACGGTGATGAAGATCACGGGTCTTGGTCGCTCAACGATCTATCGCTTGATGGCGAGCCATGAGTTTCCCAGTCCGGTGCGGCTTGCTGCGCGCGCCATTGCGTGGCGAAGCACTGATATTGATTCTTGGAGTCAGACTCGGCCCACCGTGCCCCATTGACCAATTCGAAATGGGATCAAGACATGGGCCTGATTCACGAGCCGAACACTACACAGTGGAGCCCAGGTGATCTGGTCATCCACGATTCCGACGCCAAGCGCGCCGACATGCTCATGATCATTCTGGAGCGCGATGCCACTGGCATCTTTCGCACCCGATACGCATTCCCTTGGGCACAGCCCAGACCTTGGCGCCGGAAGATCTGGCGCAACACATTGGAGTGGCTTCACGATCCTGCGCGTTTTGGGATCATCGTTCCACGTCTGGCTATGTCTTCAAGCGAGCATTTTCAATACCGCCCCCAACATCATCAGTCCGAGAACTACCCCACCCCATCGCCAGGTGCTGAAGCGGTAACGGTGGTTCAGCCAGATGGCTCGACGAAGCCGGAAAACTGACAGCAAAAGAACTGCCGCTATCAACACTGGGCCGACGATCCCAAGTTGCAGGTTCGAAAGGGAAATCAGGAGAACGGCGGCCACGGGCCAGGCCAGAGCGTCCAAAGCAGCAAGACTCCTCCTGCCCGACCATTGGGGGGCATCTTGTCTAGGTTCGTGAGCAACCAGCAGCCACATAGGTCATCTCCGTTTTTGCCATTTCGAGGGTGCCACATTCCTCCAAGCGATTCAGTCCGCACGGCAACCATGTGTAATTTCTGTCTTGCAGAAATCTGTCTCACCTCCTTGAATTGCAAATTATCGATACCGCCTGTAACTCCTCGGAAGCGATTGACACCCGAAAACTATCGACACATTTCTCGATTGACCAATTAAATAGCGCAGGTTGGCAACCGCGTCAGCCAGACATCGGGAGATACCCATGCTGGATCGTGATCAGTTGGAAACTTTTGCGGTGGTGATTGAGCAGCAGAGCTTTGAAAAGGCAGCAACTGCATTGAGCATCACGCGGGGTGCCGTATCTCAGCGCATCAAGGCATTGGAAGAATCGTTGTCCACGGTACTCGTGCTTCGTGAACGGCCCGTATCACCGACTCCTGCGGGTGAAGTTCTGCTGCGGCACGTGAAGGCACTAAGAGTCATGGAAGGGTCTGCCCTGCAGGCTCTGGCGCCTCAGCCAAAACTCCACGCCCCTGTTCCGCTGTCCATTGCAGTGAATGCAGACTCCTTGGCCACTTGGTTTCCGGAGGTCTTAAAAGAACTGCTGTTGAGCCAGTTGGTTGCGTTGGAGGTGGTTGCTGATGACCAGGATCACACATCACAGCTGCTATCCCGTGGCGAAGTCATCGGGTGCATCTCCACAAGTGCGAAAGCGGCAGACGGTTTCGCTGCCGAATGTCTGGGTGCCATGGAGTACCGCTGCTACGCGACGCCTGAATTCGCGGCACGAGCCTTCCCAGACGGATTGACCGTGCCTGCGGTTCTCGCCGCACCCGCAGTCCTCTTCAATCGAAAAGACTCCCTGCATGACGACTTCCTGAAAAGCCGGTTCGGGTTTTCGATTGATCGGTACGCAAAACACTTTTTGCCTTCCCCTGTGGCCTTGCTCGAGGGTGTGGCGATGGGGGCAGGTTATGGACTGATCCCAAGCACTCAGGCCCAACCTCTGGTCGAAAGCGGACGGCTCCTGGATCTGTGTCCCAACCACAGCGTCATGGTCGATCTGTACTGGCACCACTGGGAACTCGAACCGCCATTGGCCCACGACGTCACTGCGTTGATCGTCAAGGTGGCTCACCGAGAACTGGTTACAAGCGAAGTCGAGACGCCGGTGGTGATAGCTGGGCCGGGCGACTCAGCATCAAGACTTCGTCACGTCAACCCTGTGGTGACCGACCACAATGCCAAAGCCGACTGCAACACTCAGTGATGCAGCAAGACCGGCAACCAGCGAGAGGGCGTCAGCCTGCGGTGCAAAAAGGCCAAACCAACTGGCCACATAAACGCATCCAGACACGACAAGCCCCGTGACCATGGTGGCCCTGGCACGTTGAGGGGTCAGACTGATGTCTGACAGCAGGGCAATGAAGCAGACGCCGACGCTGGCCAGGTAAATGATGTTGACCGACACCATGGTCTCGACGATGCCCTGGTCCCGTGAGGCAAGCGCAGCCCCGATGATGAGGGCTGCGGACGAGACAAGCCTTGGCCGACTGACACCTGACTGAGTCGTGCTCATCGCAGAGGTCATCGCCCGCAGAATCGCCGCCCCCGAACCCAACGCTGCAAGGGACAGGGCCACCAACATGGCAGCCCCCAGTCCCCACGCAAGATTGCCCACAGCTTGAGACAACACCCACGGAATGACCTGTTTGCGGTCTGGCATGTTCACCAGCGCACCGCTTGATTGCATTGCTGTCACAACAGCTGCCGGCAAAAGCCCAATGAGAATCAGCGCGAGTCCAGCCATGGTGCATCCGACCATAGCGCTCCGGGCCGTTCGACCGGACATCACAAACTGGTGGTAGTCGGCTCCTGTGACGACCAGAAGGCCAACAGCGAGCGACATGGAGCCCAGTTGGGTCGGACTGAAGGTATCCAGATCCTGCACAAACCTAGGCACTGCCTCCCGGTAGAGTGCCACTCCGTCTGCCGCAACAAGGGTGTACACAAGAACCACTCCGCTCAACAGGAGGCATCCGGCGAACACACTCGACGCGATGCGAAGACTCATTTGAGCCGCGGCGTAGATCAGGCTCAGTACGATGAACAGTCCATACGGATCGGGCACTCCCAGCAAGCGAGCAACAGCCACACCGCCATGAATCTGTGCGGCGAGCACACCCGCCATCCACACCACAGACAGCGCCGCAACCAAACCGCGCAGTTGCAGGCCGTAAGCCCGCCCAAACAAGTCCCACACGGTCAAACCAGACCTCCACAAAGGCTGTGCCACCAGCGCGAGTGCGAGCATGCCGAACCCAGTGGCCATGCCGTAGATGCTTCCTGCCATCCCGTGTGTCAGGGCCAGTTCTCCAGAGCCGAACAAAAAGCCGATGCCGTAGCTGGCCGACACCAGCAACGCCGCGATCTGGAAGCTGTTCAGGACGCGATTCATCACGTTGCTGCCCTGCTCTGCCACTCGGTCGTCACTGCATCCGCTGAGCCGAAGTAGGCGCGGCAGATGTGTGATCGATTTTCGAAAAGAGTCAACTGACTCAGCAGTGTGTGAGCTTCCGGAAGTCGGTAGTACGGAACTGCTGGCAACAGATGATGGGTGAGGTGGTAGCCGTTGTTGCGCGGATGAATGGTCCAGCGCCAGGGTCCGTGACAGACCATGTCACGGGTGAAGCCAAACACCCCACCTGGCTGCAGCCCAAAGTGATCGCACATCTCGCGAAAGGTGGTGATGCAGTGAAAAAGCGTGGCCCGCGAGAGCAACCACAGCGCTACAAAAGCCAACGCAAAATCGCCACCACCCAACATGACCAGCCCTCCGACGAAGCTCGCCCACCATCCCATGATGAAGGCCCTGCTCCGCAAAGTAACCTCCTTCGCGAGCAAATGACCGCCCAGTGAGCCTAGCCAGGTGGGCCACGACAGCAAGCACCTAGCGTAGCTAACTACCCAGAAAGATGGCAGATGATCCTGCCCTGGTATCAGGTCAGGGTCACCTTGCTTGCGGCCCAACTCCAGGTGGTGCTGGAAATGTGTTTCCCGATATCGGGAGATGCTGGCGAACAGCAGTGGCGCCACCAGTGCACGAGCGACAAGATCGTTCCGATCCTTCTCTCGCCAGATGTTCCGATGACCCGCGTCGTGCAGGATGTTACCCAGTGCCCTTTGCCGATTGGAGATCACCAGCACGGACAACGGCACAAGCACTGCATCGAGCCACACGACAGCAGCAACGGCGCCCAGGATCAGCGCCCAATCGAATGCAATATCGAGCAGCACTTGCCCAGGTCGCAGCTTGAACAACTCGCTGTACGCACTACCCTGCTGCCTCAGCTGGCTGCGAAGATCGGCCATGTCCGCGAGGACTTCGGAAGTCGGTGCCATAAGGACACTCCTTCTCACTGTGCTTTGCCGTGTGGTGCCCGGCGGTCAAAGCAGTGGATGGCGGGGTTTTGTTCCGGGCTGCGCCAGACGGTAGCAGCAGATCCCGGTTGAGCGCCGATGTTTAGGAACTTTGGCGTCGCGTCAATTCAGCTAAACCGACTCATTCAGCGACGTACATGCGCACTTGTGCACGCACCGAACGAACACCAGCCGCCCATAATCAATGCCGAAGACCAACACCATTGCCCTGTGCAGGAGGACATCGGATGAGCGGAGAAAAAGACCAAGTTCGGCTGCAGCAAATGATGGCTCCTGACCTTCGGCCAGAGACCTACGTCTACTGCACTTTCCAGGATCATCGACTCCCTGATGACTTCTCTCCCATCTGCACCTTCAGGGAGTCAGAAGGCTTGACGGCCATCGTGGAACGCTCTCAGGCCATTCGGGCCAAGGTGCCCCACATCTTCGAAGCCAAACTTATCACGCTCACCGTGCACTCGTCGCTGGAGGCCATCGGCTTCCTGGCCATGATCTCCTCTGCCTTGGCCAAAGCGGGCATCCCCTGCAACGCGGTCGCAGCCTTCCACCACGATCACCTGTTCATCCCAGTGGACCGAGCCGACGATGCGTTTTTGTTGCTTGAGTCTTTGAGCCAAAGCAGCGCACCAGCAGTGATTTGACGATCAGCGTGCGACAGGTCTTTCGTCGTTTAGCGCGACTGACCCTGCTGAAGATTTGGTCGCCCTGACCGGATTTCTTTTGACATCGCGCGTTGCGCTTGTCTACCCTCCCCCTATCCAGTCAGTTGAGACTTGATACGTGGGTCACGCAGTGCCAGCACTGCGTGACCTGTCGGTCAACCCGATCTGTAGGAGTGGGGATGAGCAACCTTCAGACTCCCGTGGTGATGCAGTCAGCACGCGCCGTGTTGGCTCGACCCTCGGTCAAACGCCGCATAGACCCTATCGACGAGCCTGCTCGCCCTTTGGGCTCAAAGCGTTCGGCGCTTGTCGTCAAACGCGCTGACTCGGCTGCGTTGACTGCAGCGCAGAAAACTGCACTTGCTGCGACGGGCGACTCGTTTCTGGTCTCAGCCGATGGCGCTGTGACCTTCCTGCTGCGCACTACAAACTTCGGTCTGCTGATGGAGCGCACCCAACGTCAGGGTGCGGGTATCCGACTGGTACAGACGATGGTGTTTCGTGACGTGAAGAGCTTCGAGTTCTGGTGTGCGGTTGAGCCCCTGCGGTTTGGAGATGGGCTGCTGTTCAGCAAGCTGGTGCGCGAAGGTCATGAAGCATTCACTGCCAGGTGCTGAATCCAACAGGCACGCTTTGCACGGGTGCGACAGCATGGACGATGTGCGCGTTTTACAGCTGCTACCTCTCATCGCAGACGTCAGCTCTTCTGGCGAAGTGCTATGGCTCTTTCACGAGGTTGTTGCCGGCCTGGGTGCCGACGAGGGCGTCTTCCTGAGCTGCCTCCGGGATGATGCAACCCGAACCTCCTTTCGGTCTATGTGGGCGTGCGACCCGGCATGGGCGGCGGAATACGCGTCGCACCGTTGGTTCGAACACGACCCCTGGTTGCGGTATGCATCGAGCAATGCGGAACCCATCCGTTCCAGCGAATTGGCCTGCTCATCAAATGAAGAAGTCGACTTCACCCACGCAGCGGCACAGCATGGCTTCACCTCCGCCCTGATTGCACCTGCTCCCAGCCCCGTTGGCCTCTCCCGGGTGGGAGTCCTGTGCCTCGGATCAGTGGACCCCAGTAGGTTTGACCGCGAAAATTTCCCCATGGTGCGCGTGCTGGCACGCGCGCTCGCCATGGAGTTGCATCATTGGATCGCGATATCCATGCGCGAAGAGCTGCTTCAAGGGGTGCGCCTCACAGACGCCGACCTGCAACTCCTGCACCACGAGGCCGCCGGTCACAGCAGCAAGGTCATCGGCGCGGCCATGAATCTGGAAGCCAAAACCATCGACTGCCGGTTCCAGCGGCTCAATGCCAAATTGGGAGCGCCTGATCGGCGCACTGCAGTGCGTATCGCGCGCCTCTATGGAATCCTGTAGTGCAGCGCATGTCCTTGGTCATCGCACTTCGCGCGTGGACCGAGGTCCTTTGCAACAAAGTAGGGCGCATAGTGCTTTTAATAGGGGTTGAATGATACTTAAAGGGCCACTCAGACCACTCCATCGAAAAACAGGCGCCAGCGCCCTTGCTCCCGTGCCCAGTATTGGCGACGGTCAGCGCTGCGTGATGGCTTCGTGCTCACCGCTGTGTAGTTGACGATGGCCACCTCGGCCCCTCGCTTCCAGCGAAAGACGGAAACTTGGCGCCACTCGGAATGCGGATCTGGTTCGCCGTTGGCACGCAGGGGCTCGGCGGCCAGGGACACCTTGCGCAGCGGATTGCCGGCGCGCGCATTGAAGTCCGCCGTTTGCAGGGCCAGCAAGGCACGCGCATCGCCGCGGGCACGAGCCTCTTGCCATTGGGTGAGCAGAGCGTCGAAGCTGCGACGTTCGGCCGCCTGGTCAATGGGACGCACCCAGTTCACCTCGTCCGCAATGATCACCGGCGTGCGCCGCGTTTGCAGCACTTCCATGAGGTAGGCCATGTCGTCGTTGGCCAGGGCGACGCAACCCTCTGTGGCGTAGGGGCTGCGCGAGTAGGTGGCGCGCGGCACGCCGTGCAACCAGATGCCGCTGCCGGTGCGCCCCAGGCGGCGGTCGTGCTCATTGGGGTAGTTCAGCGGCAGCGCGCCAATGCCGTACAGCTCTTCAACCTGCTGATCGTCCAGACGGCTGGTGATGAAGTACACGCCCAGCGGGGTGCGCAGGTCGCCCTCGACCCGCTTGTCAAAACCGGCCCGCCCGACAGAGGCGTAGAAGCTGCGAATCAGCTGCAGACCGCTGGCCTGTTGTTCAAAGACATAGACCCTGGAATGGCTGGCGTCCACCACCACCACATGCCGGACATTGGGTGCCAACTGCAGCAACTGTTCGGGCACGGTGCCGGGCGGGGGCATTTCGCTGAGCGAGTTCAGGCGCCGGTTGGCCTCGGCGCGCAGTTTCTGCAGTTGCTCCCGGACCGCCGGGGGACCATCGGTCGCCGTGGAGAGGCCTGGGAATGAACCGCTGCGGGCGAGCAGCAGGTCTGCGTAGACAAGCTGGCCCAGCTGGAAACCCGGCACATCCCGCACCAGCGACGCTGCCAGCGGCAGGGCCTGCCGATCCCCCTCCGCAATGGCGCGGTAGACCGCAATTAGGCGCGCCTCGGGTGAAGAGCGCAGAGACCCGGTCAGCACAGCTTCGCCATTCAACGGGCTGCGAGCAGGTTGGCCGCTGGCCTGGGCGAACGGAAACAGCAGCGAGGTGGTCGCCAATGCAGAACCTGCAAGCAGCGCTCGACGGGTGGGGGACGAATCGGAAGTCAGCGTCACGTATCGGGCGATCAGGGAAGAGGAATCGCGTTTTCGAATCATTGCGCGCTGGCCAAGGCGACCGAGGCGGCCACACCGAGTTGATCTCGCATGGCCTTGGCCGCCTGTTTGAAGGCAGGCAAGCTGGCCACCACGGCCGTCGAAGATGCGGGCGCACTGGTGATGGTGGCCGGGTTGGTGTGAATGCCTCTGAGCAGGTATTCAAAGTGCAGATTCGGACCCGTCGCCGTTCCGGTGGAGCCGACCGTGCCGATGATCTGACCTTGCTGCACGCGTTGGCCCACCCGGACATCGATGCGACCCAGGTGCGCGTAGGCGGTGGCGGCCTTGTCGGGGTGCTGGATCACGACGTAATTGCCATACCCGCCCTGGCGCCCTGCGAAGCTCACCACGCCGTCGGCCACGGTTCGAATCGGGGTTCCGGCTGGAGCGCCGTAGTCTGTGCCCTTGTGGGCTTTCTGCCCCCCAAACACCGGGTGGATGCGAGGCCCGTAGGAGCTGGTGACCCTTGAAAACGCCAGGGGTGAGGCCAGGTAGGCACGACGCTGGCTCGCTCCATCGAGGCTGACGAACTCGCCGTTCTGGCCAGCCTGCTGGAACCACATGGCCTGGTGCGTGTCCTTGCCGTTCTGAATCTCGGCGCCCAGCAACTGGCCCGTGAACAGGATTTCACCATCCAGCTCGAACGCCTCATACACAAGGCTGACACGCGCACCGCGCTTCAAGTCGCGCTGGAAATCGATGTCCCCGGAAAAGGCCTCGACCGTCTGCGCAGCGACGGCATCCGGAATGCCGGCCTGGTCGGTGGACGCATAGAACGATGAGCGGATGGTCAGCGAACCGAATTGCTCCAGGCGCCGTGGCGTCGGCTGTTCGAGCCGGGATCCGTAGCCACTTTCTTGTTGCTCCACCACCAGCCGGCTGACGCGCTGGCTGCTCGTGTCCACCCAGCGCACAGACAGGGTCTTCAAGCGCCCTTGCGGCGTTCGGGTGACCGACGCCAGTTTGCCGGACGCACCGGTCAACAACAGGCGCGATGTGGCGTCGTGCGCGAGAAAGGTCTGTGCCTCGCGGTCATCGACACCCAGCCGCTTGAGCAGGGCCTGAAGGGAGTCGTCGCGGCGGGTGAGCTGCGATTGGTGGATCAGAAACTCGGGGTTCGATGCCGACAGTTCAGACACCGCCAGTGGCGCATCCATGGTCTCCACCACTTGCCGGACAGGCCACTGCGCCGCATCTGGCAAGGCTGGGGAGACACCAAAGGCCACCACGCCCGTGCCCAGCATCAAGGTGCCCAAGACCGCCAGCACGGGCCGCCGGTGGTGTCGGATCAGTGTCGTCAAACGGAGCATGTTGGTGGGGTGCATGTCAGGTCATTCGATGTCTTGACCAGGGCTTGAAACGCCTCAGGCCTTGGTCAAAAGAATCTGGATGTCCGACGCGATCGTGGCGGCGTCGGTTCCATAGGCGGAGAACAAGCGCACCCGGCCCTCGGTGTCGAAGATGTACTTTCCGGCCGAGTGGTCCATGGTGTAGGACGTTGGCGTCGATCCGGGGACCTTCTTGTAGTAGATCTTGAAGGCCGCTGCGACGTCTTTGAGTTCGTCGGGCTCGGGCCGCAGCGCGATGAAGCCCGGGTCGAAGCTCGCCATGTATTCCTTGAGCAGTGCCTGGGTGTCACGCTCGGGGTCCACCGTGATAAAGAGCACCTGAAGCCGCTCACCCTGGTCACCCAGCAGGCGCTTGACCTCGGCCATGGTTGTCATGGAGGTCGGGCAGACATCCGGACACTGCGTGAAACCGAAGAAGGTGACCACGATCTTGCCCTTGAAGTCCGCCAGCGTCCTCAGCTTGCCGTGGTGGTCCTTGAGCTGGAAATCCTGGGCAAAGGTGGCGCCAGTCACATCGGTGCTTTTGAACGGCGTGACCTCGGGCGAGCAGGCCATCAGCAAAGGCACGCCCGCCACACTGGCGAGCGCCACCTGCACAAAGCGTCGACGGCCCATGGACGGGTGGCCTGGGATGGAAGAAATACGCGGGTTCATGTCACTTCCTGGCTTTGGTCACTTCTTCGGCCACGAGTGACAGCAGTTGCTGGTCACCGAAGGATGGCAGACCGCGACCATTGACAAAGAACGTGGGCGTCTTGGTCACTTCCAGTGCGGTCAGGTCTTCGATGTCTTGTTTCAGCACTGCAGCGATGTCCGAGCCCTGGGCGTCGGCCTGCGCCTTGGCAATGTCCAGGCCGGCTTCCTGTGCCGCCCGGAATGCCAGCTCGATGTTGGGTTTGCCGTGGTCGGCCCACTGCGGCTGGGTGGCCAGAATCATCTCCAGCACGGGCTGGTACTTGCTCTGGCGCTTGGCCGCTTCGAGCAGTTTGACCACCTGATCAGAGCCGGCATGGAACGGGGCGTAGCGGATCACCAAGCGCACATCGTTCGGATACTGCTTGAGGATGTCCTTGACGATGGGATAGAACGCCCGGCAGGTCTCGCACGCGGGGTCAAAGAACTCGACGATGGTGACCGGCGCATTGCTGGGGCCAAAGACCGGTGAATGGAAGCGAACCAGCCGGTTGTCCGTCTGGCTGGCGGGTTCGCTGCCGGCCTGCTGGACCACCTGGCTGACTTTTTCGGCCTGCGAGTTCTGCACCCGCTTTTGGTAGGCGTTCATGCCGAGGAAGAAGAACACCAGGACGATGGCGACCAGGGCGACGACGGTGATTTTTTTGGAATTCATCGGGAGGACTTTCTGAGGTGGACGATGAGAAGGAATGCCAGCGCCATGAACGCGGCCAGCGACAGCCAGGGGATCTGGACGCCGTTGAGGATTTCGAGCTTTTGGTCAGCGCAGGACACCCCGGCGCTGCAAGGTACCCAGGCCTTGGGAATCAGGCCAGCCACCAGCAGGGTGTGGTACCCGGCCATGGCCAGCCCGCCCAGTGCCAGCGCAAGGCCGTAGACGGCGCCCCGACGGTCATCGGCGAAGCAGGCGATCCCGAGAATGATGGCGAGGGGAAACATGAAGATGCGCTGGTACCAGCAAAGGACGCAGGGCGTCATGCCCATCACCTCACCGAGAAACAGCGCACCTAGGGTGGCTGTAGTGGCCACCAGCCAGGCCAGCAGCAGCAAGGTCCAGGGCCGGGTCATGACGGGCTCTCCGAGGAGGCGACGGGCGGGCGAAAGGACATCAGAATCCAGGCGCCCGCCGCCAGCACGATGAACACATCGGCCAGGTTGAAGGCCGGCCAGTGCAGACCGCGCCAGTGCAGATCAAGAAAGTCGGTGACCGCGCCGCGGGGTCTCCTCGTTTTCAGTGCAATAAGTGACGGTACGAAAAGCTAGCACTGGCGCGGAGGTGGTGTTGGTAGATCGTTGATTTCATTGACTTTCCTGTTCACTTTCAAATCTGCGATTCGTGGCGTCAAACCGTGGTCGGTTTCATCCATTGGTGCCAGTTATCGATGCATTTGGCCGCGAAGGCAGGATTTGGTCAGCATAGCGGTCAACCGGGAAGCGAAACACACCCCGCAAGTTGATGCTCTCCAGCCTGGTGGGCGCAATCTTCCCGATCAGTTCCGGTGGAATGACCTGGCGGCGGTTCGACCAGCGATCCAGGACCGCCTGCATCTGTGAGGTATTCCACGCCATCACGATGTTGGCCATCAGGCTCAACGCATCGGCCACAGCCTGCATTTCATCGACACGTTTGGCCTGCGCCGGGCTGATCCGGCCGGTATAAATGGCGCGCTTGAGGGCGTTAACAGCCTCGCCCCGATTGAGCACCCGGCGCAACTCGTTCCTGAAAGCGTCCTTGACAAAGTAGTCAGCCAAAAACGCCGTACGCAGCAACCGCCCCAATTGCACGCCAGCCTCATAGATTGGATCGCCCTGGGCGGCAGAACCGAACCGCGCAAGAGCTGCCACCGCACTGGCATGTCCGCTCATGACCGAGGCTGCCAGGTGCACCAGACTATCCCAATGCTTTTCGATCAAAGCGACGTCGACATTGGCTTCGCACACCGCAGCGATTTCTGCGGGCACTTTGGTGCCGCGTGGCACAAAGAGGTGGCGCTGTTTGAGTTCCTTCAACCGCGGGCAAAGATCAAAACCAAGCAAACGGGCATGTGACATGGCAAAGTCGGTGTAGCCATGGGTATCCACAGCAAGCTGGCTGGTCTCCAGCTTTTCTTGGCGGACATGGGTGTGAGCGGTGCCGCCCACATCCAGGACGAACTGCTGTACGGCCTGCCCGACACCACCCCCGTGGCCATCGTGCACAACGCCAGCCTGCCCACGCAGCGCCATGCAGTCTGCACACTGGGCGAGCTGCAGACCACCATCGCCCGGGAAGGCCTGGCCAGCCCCAGCGTCATCGTGGTCGGTGATGTGATGCAGGGCCTGCTGGCCGCAGCCCAGGTCCCCGAACGGGAACCCCTGGGCCAGACGCGCACCGCCTGAGCGTTCAGGCAGCCGCGAGCTGCTGGTTTTGTGGTGTGCGCGTGGCCCCCACCGCCAGCAGCGCCAAGGCCAGCGCCAGGGTGTAGTGCATCAACTGCACGTTGTTAAAGAGTCCCAGGTAGTTGCTGTCGGCCTTGCCAGTAGCCGCCACCACAAAGCTGCCCAACAACGCCAGCGTGCCCGCCAAGCCCCAGGTATTGCGCTGCTGCACCGCCGTCCAGGCAATCACCAGCGCACACACGCCCGGCACCACCTGCGACCAGAGCGCCAGACCGGCCAGCGTCAGCACGATGCCGACGCCCCCCACGACCAGCACAAAACGCCCGACCGCCGCGCCACGTGTGGCCAGCGGCGCATCCGGCCAGCGCAGGCCTGATGCAAGCAACGGAAACGCAGCACAGGCGGCCAGCAGGCTGGTGAAACGGTGCGGCCCCAGCATCTCGGCCCAGCCCGAATAGCGCAGCACACCCAGGCAGGCCGCCAAACCGATCAGGCCGGCAGCCACTGCCACAGCAGGCCGCTGGCGCAGGTGAAACCACAGGATGGCAGCACACACCAGCAGCAGCACCAGATCCGACAAGGCGTCCGGGTTCATGCTGCCACTCCCACCGCGTTGGCAGGGGCAACGGCTTGGCGATTCAGCCAGACCACACTGCCCACACACAACACCAGCAATGCACCCTTGAGCGGCAGCGGCGCCTCAAAGCCAAACCACTGCGGCACGGCGGCGAACGACACACCCAGCGCCAGCAGACGCACCTGCTCCAGCCACTTGCCCCAGACAAAACGCTCAAGCAGCGCCCCCAGCGCCACCGCCGTGACCAGAATGCCCAGCGCGTACACCGCGGCCGTGCCTCTGTCCAGACCCTTGGCCACACCGATGAAATGCGAAACAAAAGGCACCAGCACCGCGTACTGCAGCGCCACGTACCAACGCAGCGGCGCGGGGGTTTGCACATCAAAGCGGGTAAAGGTGCGGGGTTCGAAATGTTCGATGGGTTCGTCGGTCCAGCCGCCCGGTGGCGCCACCCAGACACCCAGCTTGGCGCGCCAGCCTTTTGCCGCACGGGACATCTGCCACAGGTCGGCGTAGTAGTGCAGGTTGCCCTTGATCGGGCTGAAGCTGTGCAGCGGCTTGCGGATGCCGTAGCAAATTTTCTCGTCATCGCGTTCGTCGGCAAAGGTGCCGAACAGACGGTCCCACAGGACCAGGATACCGCCGTAGTTCTTGTCGATGCAGTAGTCGTTCTGGCCGTGGTGCACGCGGTGGTTGCTGGGCGTGACCAGAATGCGGTCCAGCACGCCCATGCGGCCTATCAGTTCGGTATGCACCCAGTACTGGTACAGCAGGTCGATCAGGCCCACGATCACCAGCATCTGCCATGGGATACCGAGCACCGCCAGGGGCAGGTAGAACACCCAGCCGAATAACGCACCGGTAGAGGTCTGCCGCAGTGCGGTAGACAGGTTGTAGTACTCCGAGGAGTGGTGCACCACCTGCGAGGCCCACATGACATTGACCTCATGGCCCATGCGGTGTGCCCAGTAGTAACACAGGTCGTACAGCACCAGGGCCAGAATCCACAGCGGAATACTGCTCATGGACCATTCGGTAAAGCGGTAGGCCTCATACACCGCGATGTAGATGCCCAGCGTGGCGATCTTGGTGAAGGCGTTGGTCACCTGGCTCAACACGCCATGGTGCAGGCTGGTGATGGCGTCGGGAATGTCGTAGACCGCCACACCGCGCCGCCGGGCCACCCAGGCCTCGAGCAGGATGGTGAGCATGAATACGGGTATGGCGTAAACAATGGGATTCATGGTTTTGTCTCTCTCGTTATGCAGCGCCTCTGTATCGGGTACCGTCATCGTTGAAATTCTACACTGCAGCCCATGCAAAGTTTTGATGTTGTGATCGTGGGTGCCGGTGCGGCCGGCCTGTTTTGTGCCGGGGTAGCCGGCCAATTGGGTTTGAAGGTTTTGGTGCTGGACCACAGCGAAAAGGTGGCCGAAAAAATCCGCATCTCGGGCGGTGGCCGTGCCAACTTCACCAACGTGGACGTCACGGCGGCCAACTTCCTGAGCGAGAACCCGCGCTTTGCCAAATCGGCCCTGTCTCGCTTCACCCCGGCCGATTTCGTGGCTTTGGTCAAAAAACACGGCATTGCCTTCCACGAAAAACACAAAGGCCAGCTTTTCTGCGACCGCTCGGCCGAAGACCTGATCGCCATGCTGCTGGCCGAATGCGCGGCCGGCGGCGTGGAACGCTGGCAACCCTGTGGCGTGAAAAATATACGATTTTTAGCCTCCAGCCCTTATGGATCGTGCGCAAGCAGCTATGAAATAGATAGCGACCGTGGCACCATTCAGTGCGGCGCGGTGGTCATCGCCAGCGGCGGCCTGTCCATTCCCAAGATCGGTGCGACGGATTTTGGCTACCGCGTGGCCAAACAGTTCGATCTGCCCGTCGTCACGCCCCGCCCGGCGCTGGTGCCGCTGACCTTTGACGAAGCCGCCTGGGCGCCGTTTTCCCAGCTCTCGGGCCTGTCGCTGCCGGTCAGTATCGAAACCGGTGGCAAGAAGGACAAAACGGCTTTCCTCGAAGACCTGCTGTTCACCCACCGCGGCCTCTCCGGCCCCGGCGTACTGCAAATTTCCAGCTACTGGCAGGAAGGCACGCCTATCCGCCTGAACCTGGCGCCCGGCACCGACATCGCCGCCCACCTGAACCAGGCCAAAGCCACCTCGCGCAAGCTGATTGCCAACGAACTGGCGGGCCTGGTGCCCTCCCGCTTGGCCGACACCTGGGTCGCCCAGGGCGCGGCGCTGGGCCACAACTGGCAGCGCCCCATCAACGAGGCCTCCGACAAGGCGCTGACCGCGCTGGCCGAGCGCCTGACGCGCTGGGAACTCACCCCCACCGGCACCGAGGGCTACCGCAAGGCCGAAGTCACCGCAGGTGGTGTGGACACCAAGGCCTTGTCCAGCCAGACCCTGGAATCGCGCCAGCCGGGCCTGTATTTCATTGGTGAGGTGGTCGATGTGACCGGATGGCTGGGCGGCTATAACTTCCAGTGGGCCTGGGCGAGCGCATTTGCTTGCGCAAAGGCGCTCGCCCAGGCCCTGCGGGCTGCATAGGGTTCCGCCCCGACGCCCTCACTGCCCTATTGATGGGTATGGGCGTCTGCCCCCTCCCGGGGGCTAACTCGCCTTGAGGCGAGTTGCCATTCGCAGAGTTCAGGATATAATCGCGGGCTATTCTGGCAGTCCCCCGTCGGCCAATACTAGTTAAGACGGGGAATACCGCTGAACGTGGCATGTGGGGCTCGATCTCCCCACGTGACTGGCGACAGCACATTTTGGACAACATTACGTAATGACAACCATCCGTGTAAAAGAAAACGAGCCGTTTGACGTCGCTCTGCGTCGCTTCAAGCGCACTATCGAAAAACTGGGTACGGATAGGAAATTCAACCGCATGAGGCCAAGTATGGCACGAGTTTTGGGCCTCGAAACACGTTCGGCCAATGAAGGTTGAGCGCTCGCTTGCCGCTCAATGGCAAGAGCTTGGGAGGCAGTATGCATTTGGGCCTGGCGCGCGCGCAGCTGCTTCCCCGCAGCGATGGATACCGCCGCTTCACTGGGTCACCAA